>CP073261.1:1228333-1535416 GCA_019739335.1 Erythrobacter sp. | reverse complement strand
CTTGCGGAGCGACAAGATAGCCGCCGTCACGCGGTTCCAGCGCCAGCACGTCCTCGGTCAGGAACGGAAAGCCGGCCTTGGCAAAAGCTCCCGCGAGCGTGGTCTTGCCGCGGCGGGAGAGGCCCATGAATGCCAGTGCCTTCCCATCCACCACCACCGCGCTGCCGTGCAGGTTCAACTCGCCACGATGGTTGCCGATCACCGGGGCGACCGAATTGGCGAACAGCGCGGCAATAGCCTTGGAATCGGAATCGGACACGGGGTGACAAGTCGCGCTGCTTCCATCGGCGGCAATCGCGAAATCGGCGCGGTCGGGGAAGCGCAGCAGGAAACCGGTGGGCGTACGATGGAATTCGGCCACCGTGTAGCCATCGGGGGAGAGCCAGCGATCGTAGGGTGCGCTCGCCAGCTCTTCCTGCTCCCGCGCTTCGCCTTGTTGCAGGCGCGGCCCCGGGCTCATTCGCTCACGCTGCCGAGCTCGGCTTTCACGAAGCGGCGCAGTTCTGCGCTGGTGGGGAACAGCGGCGGCTCGACGGTGAGCAGGTGGGCTTCGATTTCGGCGGCATTGCGTGTCCCGTCGAGCAGCGCCAGCAGTGCCTTGCGGGCGCGGGCCAGAGCATTGGGGCGCAAATTGCGCCCTGTCTGCACGGCGAGATCGGCCTGCGTCAGGATCGTGCTTTTCCAGGTGGACATGACCTGCCGCTCGCCCGTGCGGGGAACGGTGAGAGTCCAGGTGATGATGGGGTGATCGTGGCGGATCGAGAACGCGACATCGATCAACTCACCCTTCTCCACCGCCAAAGTCGTTGTCAGCGGGAAGAATGCTTGCGAACGCCTGATCGAATTTTCCGCAAGCGGCGAATTGGTCATCCACACGCCTTCTGCCAATTCGCAGTCGAACCACCCGGCCAGTCCGTGAAGCTGGCCATCGTGCGACACTTCGATCCGGGCGCTGAATTGGAGGGTGGCAGGATTATCCTCGCCCAGCGGAACGCTGCCCAGTGTGACCGGCGGCGAGCAGACATCCCCCGCCCCCAGATCAACTGCATGGCGGGCATTTGCGGCATAGCTGTCCAGCCAGTGATATTCGCGGGGCACCGGCGGCTGGCTCCACATCCGCGCCAGATCGCCGCATCTCGCGGAAGAGACCCCCGCCACTTGCAGCACGATCCGGCGCGGCATCACTTTCCCGCCCGGCTTGAGCATCCGGCGGTGCGCGTCCTCCAGCATTTCGACTATGCCATAATCGACGCCGAAAAAGCCGACATGGTCGCAAATGATGACATCGACGAGTGCGGGCAGTTCGGCGCGGAAGCTGCTGGCGCGAATGCAGGTGTAGTGATCGCCCAGTCCCTCGCGGGACACGGTTTCGCGGGCAATCTCAATCGCGTCGGTACGATCGATCCCGATCACATGGGCCGCACCCGCTTGCAGGCACTGGATGCCGAGAATGCCGAAGCCGCAGCCCAGATCGGCCACCACGTCTCCGGAGCGGACGACTTGGGCAATAGCCCGCGCGTAAAGCGCGTGGCGGTTCTTGAGCGCAAGATAATCGTGATGTTCGGCAAGGACGCCTGCCATTGTCACTGCGTCCCCCGGCGTGCGCCGAAGCGCCGTACCACAAGCTCAATCAGGCGAGTGCAATGCCAAG
Organism: Erythrobacter sp.; assembly: GCA_019739335.1. Taxonomy (NCBI): domain Bacteria; kingdom Pseudomonadati; phylum Pseudomonadota; class Alphaproteobacteria; order Sphingomonadales; family Erythrobacteraceae; genus Erythrobacter; species Erythrobacter sp. Next base: position 1,533,765 of record CP073261.1, on the reverse strand, counting down.
TTGCGCGTAATCGACGCGGGCATAACCGCTGGCATCGCGGATCACGGCGGCCGGAACGATCGCTTCCACTTCGTCCGCCATCACCCCGAACTGGCGACCGGCGCCGTGTGCGTCGCGGTATTCCGGGCGATAGTCGAACCGGTAAAGCCCGAAGCCCGCAGGATGAGTGCCGACGCGCTGGATGTTTTCTTTCGCGCGCGGATCGGACATGACCATGCTTTGCACTCCGCCGTCGCCAACATCGCCGAGGCTGCCGCCAGTGAGGTTACGAACAGATCCGAACACCGTGAGTGCGGGACGAACGTAAACTGTCTTGCCGGTTTTCTGGCTGTTGTTCATTGCGATAAACCCCCGTGCAGTCCGCTATTTCGGGCTTCAAGAAATGCTGCGGATGCGAAGCTCCCCCATAGCGTCCATATTGGCATCCGGTCAATCGAGTCTTCACGCGCAATTGTAAATTCTCGCCGGAGCTCGTCCGGCACAATGAGCTTGCTATACATGTCATCCTCAAGTGCGTCAGTGCAAGCGGCTTCCAGCCGGGAGAGATGCAAGTGAAAGGTCTGGCTGAAGTGCGCTTTACTTTCGCGCTCGAGCACCTTGTCGGGCAAGATGCCCTGTAGCGCCAGACGATGAATGTATTTGGTGGTCCCGCCGCGCCAGCGGATGTGTTCGGGCGTCGCTGCGCTGAACTCTATGAATTTGCGTGACAACATCGGGTAGCGATATTCGATGCCTACTTGTGACGCTTGCAGGTTCATCATGTCATAAACGAGCCTGGCAAAGGGAAACTCAAGCTTGGCGAGTTTCAGGCGTGCATCGGGAGAGGCACTTGCCCGTCGCTCGATCTGGCTTTGGCGGCGAGCTGCCAGAGCATCCCGCATGGCCGGGCTGAGCAGGCTTGGGTTCGCGCCCTCAAACGGTTTCTCCTGATCCCGCCTGGCGAGCAGTATGCCGCGCAAAGAGTCGGGCAGACAGGCCGTCACAGTCTGGCGCACCATTTCCCTCATGGTCCAGCCCGCGCCCATACCGCTCCAGTCGGCGCGCAGGTTCTGCCGCAGAGCCCGCCAATCGCCCATCCGCAAGGCCTGACGGATGTGGTGCGGGTGTCCGTCGAGCCACTGGTCGCCGCCCTGCCCGACCAGATTTACCCGGCAACCCCGTGCGGCGGCGGCAGCGGCAATATCGCGCAGCATCACGGTGTTGGGCAGGAAAGGAAGGCGGCGGTCGGCTGCGCCCTGCGCCGCGAACCAGTCGAGATCGGGACAGAAAAGGTCAACCGCTTCAACGGTACGCCCGGTCTGCCGTTCGACCGCGCGGACATAGTCCGCCTCATCCGCCGGCGTTCCCGTCGGCGCGCGCAGCGTGAAGCCGAGCAAGTCGGGCGCGGGCAATCGGCCTTCGTGGGCGAGCCGGTCGGCAAGGCAGAAGATGGCCGAGGAATCGAGCCCACCGCTGACATCGCAGGCGAGCGGCGCGTGGGTGCGGGCGCTGGCAGATACACATTCGGTCAGCACGCTGCGATAATGTTCGGCGTATTCCGCGTCGCTCTTGTGGCGAATAGTGACGTCCGTCGGCAAGTGCCAGTATTCGCGCAGGCGCGGCCCGTTCACGTCCAGCGTGAGGCAATGCGCGGCGGGAAGGCGCATTAGGCCCTGCCACGGGGTCTCATTGCTGGTGAACCAGGCATTGGCCACATGTTCTGCGAGATAGGGCAAGTTGGGCGGCGGATCGAAAGGCAGTGCGGCAAGCACTCCGGCGATATCGGTGGCAGCGACGAATGTCCGACCATCCCAGTGATAATGCAGCTGGCGCAGGCCGGTATGATCGCATGCGCAGAACAGCCGCTGCTGGGTCTTGTCGAAAATGATGAAGGCGAACTCCCCGTCTAGGTGATCGAGGCAAGCCTCCCCCCACACGCGGTAGGCGTGCAGCACCAGTTCTGCATCGGACGCGTTGCGGAGGAGGGCGCTCCGCGCCGTAAGATCGTGCCGCAGGTCATAGAAATTGGCGAGATAGCCGTCCAGGACCAGGACGAGGCTTTCGCATGCGCTTGCGAGTGGCTGGCGTGATGTCAGTTCCTCGGCGCTGGTGTCAAAGGCGCAATGACCCAGCGCCAGCCAGCCCTGCTGCCAATGACGGGTGCCATCCGGGCCACGATGCGCCAGGGTGGCAGTCATTGCCGAGATCGTGCAAAGGTCCGCCGCCGGTCCATCGCTATGGAAGACTGCCGCTATTCCGCTCATGCTTTGGCGATAAGCGCGCAGAGAGGAGGCGTCATCAGCAATTAAGTATTACCCCTTATTCGCAGTTGCGGGATAGGCGGCGGTGGAGTATCGTACTTCTGCTGCATTCTTCGAACGGGAGCCAGCCAATGCTGAAAAAGATATTCGCCTCCTTTGCGGCTGCTGGTCTGGCCTTCGCACCGATCGCCGCTCAGGCCAATACGCGTTCGTCGGATGCTGTCGTCAGTTTCGACCGGGCCGCCGTTCCGGTTGGCATGGCAGAAGGCGTGATTGATGACGACGATGACGATTTCGGCGGCCTATGGTGGCTGTTCGGCGGGGCCATTGTTGTCGGGCTGATCTTCGTGATTGCAGGCGATGTCGATGAAGATAACGCCTCCCCTGGTGCCAATTAAGCAAATCGCGAAATCCTACATAGTCGCAGTTGGAATGGCTTCGACTGAGAATGCGGGCCGTTTCTGTCCCGGCAAATCAGTCCCTGCATTTCGCGGCTGATGGTCGGCTCGACTGCAAGGCAAATGTTGGTCGCTCCCTTGCTGCACTTGCAAGCGCTGGTCGTACTGGCCTTGGCCATTGGCGGTGGCGGCGTGGCCTATGGCCTGCACAATCTGGCGATCCAGCTTGCCGCCCTAGCACTGCTTGCCGTCCATGCCGGACGACTGGTGGCGTTTGTCGAGCAGGCACCGCGATTGCTCCTTGCCCTGCTCCTCCTGTCGCTGGCGTTTCCACTGCTGCAGATCATCCCGCTCCCGCCCACAATATGGCAGGAACTGCCGGGACGAGCACCCGTGGTGGAGAGTCATGCCCTGGCAGGGATCGACCCGGCGACCTGGGCTCCGCTGAGTCTCGATCCTGCACGCTCGCTCGTTGCATTCCTCGGCATGTTTGCCCCCGCCGCGATCATCGCGATCGGCAGCACGCTGGCGAGCGAAGAACGAGCGCGGCTTGCGCTGACAATGGCGGCCGCAGCCTTCGCGGCAATGCTCCTGGGAACAGTGCAGCTGGCATCGGTCAACAGCACCGCCATGATCTACCCGATCTCCCCCGCGCCCGATGTCCTCTACGCCACTTTTGCGAACCGCAATTCCACCGGACTGCTGTTCGTCCTTTCGCTGATCCTGCTGGCCGCGCTGCCGCTGGCGCAGCGGAGGTTGTGGCTGCTGGCGCGGGGTGTGGCTGCGACACTGCTGGCATTTGGCGTTGTGTTGACCCAGTCGCGCAGCGCGATGGTGCTACTGGTGCCGGCTGGCGCATTTGTGCTGGTGCGGCTGGCATTTGCGGCTTGGCAGAGGCGGGTTGGTCGGGCGCTCCATCCCGCTCCGATAAGTCCGCAGACATTCATGGCGGGCGTCGCTCTCGCAGGCGTTTTGGCAGCCATTCTGGGGGTATCGGCGCTGTCCGGCGGGCGGGTAGCGGAAAGCCTCGACCGGTTTGATCGGCTGGAAACCGATCGCGTGGAGATGTGGGACGACGCCTATTTCGCTACCGGAAACTATTGGCCGGTGGGCAGCGGAATGGGCACGTTCGACGAAGTGTTCCAGCTCCATGAATCGCTGGAGTACGTGTCTCCGAGAAAGGCAGGCCGGGCCCATAGCGACTGGCTTGAGATCGCCATCGAAGGGGGTATCATTGCGCTGCTTCTTGCCGGGGCCTGGTTGGCTTGGGTGCTGTTCTCCGTACTGCGCGGCCCGGCTAAAGGCGATGGCTGGCTGCATTTCGGCGCCGGGACGGGGCTAGGCTGCATCGCGCTGCAATCACTGCTGGATTACCCGTTGCGCAACCAGGCGCTGTTATGTGCGGCTGCGGTGCTGGTAGTGCTGGTCGCGCGACAGCGGGAGCCAGCTTAGTGATTGGACGGGCCATCTGGTTCACCCTGCTGACTCTGCTCGCATTGCTCGCCACTGTTGCGCAGGTCGATCGCCGTTCACGGTATGACGGAGAACTGGCATCGCTGGTGCCCTCTGCATACGTCGGGTTCGCCAGCGAACAGCGCACGCGACAGGCACTGGCTCAGGGCTACGGCGAGCGCGCGTTGGCCGAGGCGCAGCGATTGCTGCGCTATCGCCCGCTCCCGGCCAATCACCTCACCATGCTGGCGCTGGCCGAAGGGATGCAAAGCAATGCCGCTTCTGCAACTGCCGCGCTCGAAGTCGCAGCGGCGCGCAGCTGGCGCGATCCACTGCCGCAGGCGGCAAGTGCACAGGCGGCGCTCACGCAAGGGGAACACACCATCGCCGCTCAGCGAGTCAGCGCATTATTGGCGACGGGCGAATTGCCCGATCGGGCGGGGGAGTTGTTTGCCCGACTGGTTGCATCCCCGGAAGGGCGCGAAGCGATGGCCGCGCGCTATGCGGCGCCGGGGCACTGGCAAGCCAACTCCCTGACGGGTGCCGCGCTGGTTGCCCGTCCTCCCGATATTGCCCGGGCGCTGGAACTGGCGCTCGAAATGGGTGCGGAACTGCCGTGCGACCGGCTCCTGCGCCTGGCCGAAGATTTCGTCCGTCGCGGTTATGCGAAAGATGCTTCGCGCTTCCAACCGGTAAATTGCACCCGGCGTTAGGCCACGAGGTAACTGCCGAGGCCCGCCGCATGGCTTTCTATCACGTTACTGCCGCCCGCTCGGCAAATTCCGGCTTCAGCCATTCCTCGCTATCGAGAATGCTGCGCAACTCAATCACTGCACGCCAGCAATCGATGAAGCGAACATAGGCGGGGGCAAATCCGAAGCGCAGCACATCGGGGGCTCGAAAATCTCCCACGACCTTGCGAGCAATCAGGGCCTGACACAACTCGTAAGCGTGTGGATGCCGGAAAGAGAGTTGGCTCCCGCGCGCTGTCGCGTTGGCGGGGGAAATGCAGGCGAGTTCGGGTACCAACTCGGCCATTGCTGCACGGAAAAATTCGGACAAGACTCGTGATTTCTTCACCAGCGGAGCAATGCCGATGCGCCCTACCAGCTCCACACCCACTTCCAGCGCGCTCAGCGCCAGGATCGGCGGGGTGCCGCAGAGCAGGCGGGCTACTCCGGGCGCGGGCTGGTAGTCATCGGCGAAGGCGAAGGGTGCAGCGTGGCCCATCCAGCCGGAGAGGGGCTGCACCAGATCGGCGTGGTGGCGCTGCGCAACATAGGCGAAGGCGGGGGCGCCGGGGCCGCCGTTCAAATACTTGTAGCCGCAGCCGACAGCAAAATCGGCCTGTGCGGCAGTGAGGTCCACCGGCACCGCGCCCGCCGAGTGCGACAGATCCCACAGCACCAGCGCGCCCGCCTCGTGCGCCGCCTTGGTCAGCGCGGCCATGTCGAACATTTCGCCCGTCTTGTAATGCACGTGGGTGAGGAGGAGCAGCGCCACATCTTCATCCAGCGCCGCCGCCAAGTCCTCTCGGGCGGCCAGCCGCCGTTCGGCGAGGCCCTGCGCTTCGAGCCCTGCAATCATGTACAGATCGGTGGGGAAATTGCCCGGCTCGCTGAGCACAACCTTGCGCCCCGGCAGCATCGCGAGCGCGGCGCTGATGAGTTTGAACAGGTTGACCGAAACGCTGTCCGCCGCGATCACTTCGTCGGGCGTAGCGCCAATCAGCGGGGCGATCTTCGCGCCGACGCGTTGCGGCTGGTCGATCCAGCCGGCAGCATTCCAACTCGCGATCAGCCCCTCGCCCCATTCTCCGCGCACCACCTGCGCGACCCGCTCCGGCGTCGCCTTGGGCAGCGCGCCGAGCGAATTGCCGTCGAGATAGGCGAGATCTTCGTCGAGCCGGAATTCGCCTCGCCACTGCGCCAGCGGATCGGCGGCGTCGAGCCGCGCGGCTTCCTCGGCCCAGTTCAAAGCTCGGTCCTCACCGCCAGCAGTTCGGGGAAGAACCCCAGCTTGAGCACGCTTTCGAGATAGGGAATCCCCGCCGTGCCGCCGGTGCCGCGCTTGAAGCCGATCACCCGTTCGACCGTTTTCAGGTGGCCGAAGCGCCAGCGCTGGAAATGGTATTCCAGATCGACCAGTTTCTCCGCCAGCTCGTAAAGGTCCCAATAGCGGCGCGGTTCGCGGTAAACCTGTGCCCAGGCCTCGACCACGGCTTCGTTCAGGGCGTGCGGCGCGCGCAGGTCGCTCGCCAGCACCTCGTCGGGGATCGCGAAGCCGCGCCGCGCCAGCAGCGCCAGTACTTCGTCGTAGAGGCTCCGCCTTTCCAGTTCGGCGTGCAGCTTGGCCGCCACTTCGGGCACCGCCTCGTGCATGGTCACCATATCAGGATTCCGCCCCCCGAGGATGAATTCCATCAGCCGGTACTGCGCCGACTGGAACCCGCTCGACTTGCCCAGATGCGGGCGCACCAGCGAGTAATCGTGCGGGGTCATCGTCGCAAGCACGTCCCAGCTCGAAATCAGCTGTCGCTGCGCTTGCGCCACGCGGGCGAGCATCTTGAACGCGGGGCCAAGATCGTCGGCGATCACCAGTTCACGCGCCGCCTCCAGCTCGTGCAGGCACAGCTTGAGCCACAGCTCGCTGGCCTGATGGACGATGATGAACAGGAATTCGTCATGCGCATCGGACGCGGGATGCTGCGCCGAAAGGATGCGCTCGAGATCGAGGTAGGAGGAATAGGTAACGTTGCTTTTGGCCATGCCGCAGCCTTAGCGGCAAGCCGTGACCAATGAAACTACTGCTCGATCACCCCCTACTGCTCGATTACCTTGGTATGCGGGTGATGCTTGTCGAGATGCTTCTTCACGATCCGCAGGTTGCGGCTGTTGGAACGGAACATGAAGTCGAACAGGTCGCCCACCACCGGCACCGCGCCTACCGCACTGTCCATCGCCACATTGCCTGCCATGCGCAGCAACTGGAACTTGGACATACCGAGATTGCGCGCTTCCCAGACGATGTAGGCGCCCATACCCATGGCGATGATATCGCCGACCACGGGAATCAGGCCGACAATCGCATCGAGCCCCACCGGGCGGTTGATGCCGGGAATCACGAAAGCGCGTTCGAGCACCTGCTCCATCGCCTCGATGCGGCGGCGCGCCGAATGCGGATCGTTGCCCAGCGGCAGGTCCAGCCCCATCGGGCGCGGACGCATCGGATCGCCAGTGATTGGAACGGGTTTGCGCAAATCGGCCATCGCAGCGGTTCTCCTTCCCGCTTATCTGGGGAGCTGCGCCATCGGCGGCAAGGGATGGAAGGCATAGGCATTCGCCTCGAACCCATCGACATTACCGCGCACCAGCGACCAGCGCAGCGGCGAGCCGAACGGGATATAGACATTCTCCAGCGTCAGCCGCGCTTCGGCCTGCGCCATCATCGTCGCGCGGAGGGCAGGATTGGCCTGCGCTGCTGCCTGCGCAAGCAGCCTGTCAGCATCCTCGCTGCACAGCCCCCGACGCAGGCCGCAGTGAAACTGGCCGAGGAACCAGCGCGGCGCGGGATAGCGGGCGATCCGGTCGACCAGCACCAGATCGGCATCGCGCAAGGATTCCGCTCGTTCGAGCCTTATGCCGATCTGCGCGAGTTGCTGCGACAGACCGCGCAGGAGCAGATCCCAGCCCGGCCCTTCGTCCATCGACACGGTCAAAATGGCGGGCGCGGCCGGATCGCCTTCGTCGAATTGTCGGCGCCAGGCGGCAACCCTTGCTGCCGCTTCCTCCCGCAATTCGGCAATCTCGGTATCCTGCCAGCGTTCCAGAACGAGCCCGGTATCACCGGGCAGGCCGGGTGATACCGGGCGCGTCGTTGCAGCCCAACCGCCGATGTTGAAGGGGCTGAGCAATGCGGTCCGGTCAATGGCCATTGCCAGTGCCTCGCGTACCCCGTCATTGCCAAGCAGCCCCTCGGCGCGGCGCACATGCAGGCCGAACAGTCCAATAGTGGAATCGATCCGCAGCGTGCCCGAAGTCAGCGGCCCGGTTTCTACCAGCGGCAGACTGCCCAGATCGCCGCCCAGCACCAGTTCGACCTCTCCGGAATCGAACATTGCGATAGCTTCGGCGGCGGAAGCCACCGTAATCTCTACTGGCTGGACTTCCTCCTGCCAGTCCTCGTCCATTGGCAAGCCGCGTTCGATGGGTGGTCGGAATTCGAGCCGCGCTGTGCTGCGCTCTTCACCGTCATTGGTCTCGACGCCCTGCACCAGTGTCATCGGCCCGGTGGCCCCGCCACTGTGACGTAGTGCCAGTTCGGGCTGCGCGAGCAATTGCAGCAGATCGGGTTCGGGCACCGAGAGGCGGATTTCGATCACCCTGCCTGCCATTGCCCGCACTTCCGCAATGGGTGCAAGATCCTGCGCGAGTGATGTACCTGCAAGATCGTCCATCGCCTCCAGCAAGGCGCTGCGGGCGCTCTGCGCGGTCATCGGGCTGCCGTCCGGCCACGGAATGTCTCGCAGGCGGAAGACGTAGCTCATTCCGTCTTCGGTCGGCAGCCAGGTTTCGGCGAGTGCGGGTACGACTTCGCCTTGCGCGTCGAAAGCCACAAGGCCGCTCTGGGTTGCCGCGCGCAAGTGCTGCGCGGTCGCCGAAAGCCGCAGATCCTCGGTAAAAACCGCTTCGGGGGTGCCGATCAGCGCGACATCGAGCGTTCCGTCATTCCCCGAACCGCAGCCCGCCAGCAGCAGTGTCGTCACCAGAGCGAGGCCGGCGCGACAGCCAAAGCGCGTAAGGGTGTGCGGAAAGTCCATCGTGGTCAGCGATAGGCCCCGGCGCGGCCTTCATCAACCGCAAGCGCGTCGCAGTCTTGTCAGAGCTTGCGCAGCGAAGCCGGATCGTCGTTAAGGCCGGCAGGCAGGCGCCGCAGTTCAAAAGTGCTCGGCGCGGTGGCCACCGGTGCGCGAACCAGCCGGGGATCGATTTCGTCGACGAAAGCGATGCCGAAGCGGTTGTCCTGCTTCCACGCCACCGATCCTTCGACCCAGCCGATATTGCGCAACTCCACGGAGACATGCGCACCGCGCATCACCTTGACATCGCCCTCGGCCATCATGCCGCCTGCCGAAAGGTTCCGGACCTTGACGCGGGCCTCTTTCTCCTGCCCGTCCACGCGGACTTGGGCCAACAGGAAGAGACTGTCACGACCGACCTGGCGGGTATCGACGTTGCTCATCGTGTTCACTGTCGTCCTCGAAATCCTGCGCTCCCGGCCCCAATCTGCAATGCGACGGAAGCACGGACTTTGCTATGGCGTGAATTTGCTCCGAAGAAGCCTAACGAGGCGTTAATTTACCCGCCCAAATGTAAAACTGTGCCGGAACGGGTCAGTCGTCGCGGGAAATCTTTTCGCGCCGTTCGTGCGCGGCCTGTGCTTCCACCGTCATGGTGGCAATGGGGCGTGCGATCAGCCGGTTGACGCCGATCGGCTCTCCCGTCACCTGGCACCAGCCGTATTCGCCCTCGTCGATCCGGCGCAGCGCGGCATCAATCTTGGCGATGAGTTTGCGCTGGCGATCGCGAGTGCGCAATTCGATTCCCCAGTCGGTTTCGCTCGACGCACGGTCATTCAGATCGGGTTCGCGGATCGGCCCGTCCTGAAGGCTTTGCAGCGTGCCCTCCGCCGCCTGAACCACCGACTTTTTCCATTCGAGTAGCAGAACACGGAAATAATTCAGCTGCTTGGCGGACATGTACTCTTCGGCGTCATCCGGCGTGTAATCGCGCGGCAGGGCTCGCTTGGCTTTGGTCAGGATGTCGATATCGTCATGCGTGGCAGTAGCCATCAGGTGCTCCGGATCCCTCTACACTGGGCCTTCCCTGCTGCGGCACCGGCCGCCCGTTTACCGGGTCTGTCACCATGCGCCGCAAAGGCGTATCGGTCGGGCGCGCCTATAGGGGCGGCTGTTTGGCCGCACAAGCGGCAATCTGGAACAAGAGGTGTAAGAAACAGCAATGTGCATCGGCATGACACACCAAGCGTCGGGTTTGCCGGACCGGCAAACCCAGAAACCGCCGTCTGCGTTAACAATTTCTTGACCACGTTCGTCAAAACATCGGCCCCACGGAAGCCGGGCGTGTTCGCCGGGCCGAAAACAGGGGTAACAGGATCATGCAACTGGCCAGGATCGAAACTTTCGCCAAGCACACGCCCGCCGATGTAAGCGGGGCCGACATGCTGGTGGCGCGCTGCCTTGCTGCTGCGGCCGACGGGGATACCAATGCCTATTACGATCTCGGGGTCGCTTACTCGACCGGCAGCCACGGCGTGAACTGCGACCTGATCGAGGCACACAAATGGTTCAATCTCGCCGCGACCGGCGGACACGAGGCCGCCAGCTGGTGCCGGGCCGATATTTCCGACGAAATGACTGCGCGCGAAATCTCCGAAGCCCAGCGCCGTGCCCGCGAATGGCTGCGGCAGGGTGAAAGCCGCGCGGCCTAGTTTTTCCGGAACGGTGTGCGCCGCTCCAGGTGCAGCCGGTCCATTGCCACCCCGCGCCGCTCGGCTTCGAGGAATTGTGCCACGGCCTGCCGGAAGCCCGGATCGGCAATGTAGTGCAGCGAATGGGTCGCCACCGGAGCATAGCCGCGCGCCAGCTTGTGCCCGCCTTGTGCGCCCGCCTCCACCCGCTTGAGACCAAGTTCAATCGCCGCATCGATCGCGCGATAGTAGCAGAGCTCGAAATGCAAGAAGGGCTTGTCGACCAGACAGCCCCAATAGCGCCCGTAGAGCGCGTCCCCGCCGATGAAATTGAGCGCCCCGGCAATTGGTCTGCCATGCTCGAAGGCCAGCAGCAGCAACAGCCGGTCGCCCATCCGTTCCCCGAACAGGTCGAAGGCTTGGCGGGTCAGGTACGGCGTACCCCATTTGCGTGATCCGGTGTCCTGGTAGAACAGCCAGAAAGCGTCCCATTGTTCGGGCCGGATATCGCCGCCGGTGAACGCCCGCACCTCCACCCCTTCGTTGGCCGCCGCCCGTTCCTTGCGCAGGTCCTTGCGTTTGCGCGAAGTGAGGGTGCTGAGAAAATCGTCGAAGCTGGCGAACCCGTGATTGGTCCAGTGAAACTGGATGTCCTCCCGCCGCAGCCAGCCCGCCGCCTCGAACAGCGGCACCTGCTCCGGTTCGACAAAGGTGGCGTGCGCGCTCGACCAGCCGTTCTGCGCCACCAGTTGCTGGGCAGACCGGAGCAGCGGTCCAGCATAGACGGGGTCGGCGAGCAGCAGGCGCGGGCCAGTGGCGGGGGTGAAGGGAGCGCTGATCTGGAACTTGGGGTAGTACTGCCCGCCCGCGCGGTGCCAGGCATCGGCCCAGGCGTAGTCGAACACATATTCGCCCTGGCTGTGCAGCTTGAGATAGCTTGGCATGGCGGCGAGCAATCGGCCGGTCTCATCCTCCAGCACCAGCGGTGCGCTTTGCCAGCCGGTGTGGCCCTGCTCGCCCAAGCGGTCGACGCTGCCCGATTCCTCCATGATGGTGAGGAAATCGTGGCTGACGAAGGGATTCGCGCCACTGGCCAGCCGGTCCCAGTCCGCCTTCGGAATCGCGCCAACGGCGGGCAGGATGCGGGCGGTCAGCGCTTGGTCGGCCATGCGGACCTATCTAGGCGAGCGACTCCCACGCCGCCACCCCCGGACCTTCGGCTATGGGGGTCGCTCCTGCGGCCTTGGCGGTCTCAACCTGCGCGGCGCTCCGCACGGTCCATGTCAGCAGCGCCAGCCCCGCCTTCACCTGCCGCGAGGCGAAGCGGCTGGGGAGGTCACGAATATCGTAGGCCAGAAACTGCGGCCTGGCATGGAGCACAGACAAGCGTCGCTTGACCCCGCCCGCCACGGTACGCGAATTCTCCTCGGTCACCACCAGCCCGCGCACCACATCAGGCATCCGCTGCGCGAACCATTCGCCGATCCGCGGATCGAAGCTCATCACCGCAAGTTCGCCTGTGTAGCCGTCGATATCGCGGCGCACCGCGCGGCACAGCGCGTGGACGCTTTCGCGACGATCGGTCTTGAGTTCGAGCAGCAGCGGCACGCGCCCTGCGACCATGGCCAGCATATCACGCAGCGTGGGAATCGTCTCCGATGTACCGCCCAGCGTCAGGGCGGTCAGTTCGCCGACGGTCTTTTCCTGCGTCAGCCCCGGCTGCCCGGTGAGCCGTTCGATATCGGCATCGTGGAACACCATCGCCCGCCCGTCGGCGCTCACCCGAAGATCACATTCGATCCCGAGGCCGCGTTCGATGGCGGCGGCAAAGGCGGCAAGCGAGTTCTCAGGAATCTCGCTGTCGTGCAGCCCGCGATGGGCATAGGCCTGCCGCGTCAGCCAGTCGGTCGCGCCAGAAATCGCTCCAGCCACGGCTTCAGCCAGCGGTCAGCGCAATCACGGCATCCACTTCCACCGCCGCACCCAGCGGCAGCGCGGGGACGCCGACAGCAGCACGGGCGTGCTTGCCCGCTTCGCCGAACACTTCCACCATCAGCTCGCTGGCACCGTTCGCCACCTTCGGCTGATCGGTGAAGTGCCCGGTCGAATTGACGAAGGCGCCCAGCTTGACCACCCGCTCCACCCGGTCGAGCGCGATGCCTGCCGCGCGGACCTGCGCCAGGATCATCAGCGCGCAGGCGCGGGCCGCCGCTTGTCCCTGCTCCAGCGATATGTCTTCGCCCAGCCGCCCGGTGACGAGCTGGCCGTCAATGAAGGGCAGTTGCCCGGATACATGGGCCAGGTTCCCTGCCACCACCACCGGGAAATAGGCGGCCACCGGTGCAGCGGCCTCAGGCAGGGTGATACCCAGTGCGATCAGACGGGCTTCAATCGACATTTCAATCTCCGGAATGCAGCTTTTCGAGAACCCACGGGAGGGCCAAGGCCCAGTCATCTATCCGCGCATGGGCATGGCCTGCAACATGTGCGCAAGGGACATGCGGCGCAATCGCCGGTTCGCCGCACAGGTGCAGGCGATGGACATGGGGCGCTTCTTCCATGGCCGACAGATGGTGCTGGGCAATATCGTCGACGAATACGATCCGGGCCGCGCCATGCTCCGCCACGATCCGCCGCAAGGCCGCGCCCTTCGGCCCCTGGTTGGTGAACACGGGCACATCCACGCCATGCTTGCGCAATTGCGCGGCGCGCGCTTCGTTGCGTTCATCGGTGAGATTGGTCAGCACCACCACGTCGGCATGGCGGCTGATTTCTGCGATCGCTTCGAGCGCGCCCGCGATCGGCTGCTGCGCATCCATCTGCGTATCGAAGAAAAGGCCGAGCATCCGCCAGACTTCGCTCTCGGCCATTGGCTCGGTACTGCCGCGCCGCCGCATCGCCTGAAGGAACGGATTGCCTTCGAGCGCGAAATCGATTGCGTGCTCGCGCCCCAGCCAGTCGCGGAAATGGCGGACCATGTGCAACAGCACTTCGTCGCAATCGGTTACCAGCAGCGGGCGGCTCATGCGCGCAGCTCCATCTGCGCGCGCACCAAAACCTCGGGAGCAATGTCCAATGCTTCTGCCGCACCAATCAGGTCGGGTTCGTGTGCGGCGAGGAAATCGAACACTGCACGATGCGTTGCCGGATCGCCGACTCCGGCCCGCAGGCCTTCCGGAGTCAGCCCGGTCAGATCGAGGAACCGCTGCGCACGATCCTGATCTTCGAGCACCCAGCCGAGTGCGGCGAGAGCAAGGGCAGAACTATCGTTAAACAAAATTTTACATTCCTCGCCAATTGTAACATTCGAGGGTAAGGGGTAGGAAGACAAATAGGTAAATCGCTACAAGCGAGGCCTTCGGGGGCGCAATGACGAAGAGAATCCTCGTTGTCGAGGACAACGATCTCAACCGCAAACTTTTCTGCGACGTGCTGCGCGCCGGGGGTTTTTCGGTCGAACCCGTGGCTGACGGTAATCTCGCCATCGCGGCCGCCCGCGCATTCTTTCCCAATCTGGTGGTGATGGATATCCAGTTGCAAGATGTCTCCGGGCTGGACCTGATCGCCACCCTCAAGGGCGACAGCGCGCTGGCCGACGTGCCGGTGCTGGCCGTCACCGCCTATGCCGGCAAGGGTGACGAGGAGCGGATTCGCGAATCGGGTGCGGAAGGCTATCTCTCCAAGCCGGTGAGCATCGGGCCATTCATGGCCGCCGTGCGCGGATTGATGGACAGCGCGGCGGCGCGGGCCGCCACGGCCTGACCCCCCGGCCTGACCCTAAGCCCTATTTCGAAAAATTTGCGGGCGGGCCATGCACCGCCTATGGGCAGGGCAATCAATTTACCCAAGAGGATTGGACCGTTCATGGACCGTGCCGCCGCCGACAGCAAAATCCGCGACATCATCGAACCCTTCAACAAAAAGGGCGTGGCCATTGCGGATGCCACCACTTTTGCCGGGGACCTGGAATTCGACAGCCTGACGGTGATGGATTTCGTCGCCGCGATCGAGGACGAATTCGACATCATCATCTCGATGAACCAGCAGGCGGAAATCGAGAATTTCGGGCAACTGGTCGATGCGGTCACCGCTTCGGCGAGCAAGTGAGGCCAGCATGAGCGAAGGCGTGATGCAGGCCGACCGGCCCGAAGATCTTGACGGGGGAACAAGGGACCTGTTCTCCAAGTTCGATCCGATCATCCAGATGCGCGAGGGCCTGCTCTCTACCGGGCAGGAAGATCCGTTCTCCCTGGTGATGGAGAAAGTGCTCTCCCCTACCCGCGCGGTGTGCAACGGGCGCGATACGATCCTGCTCGGCACCTACAATTACATGGGCATGACTTTCGATCCCGACGTGATCGCCGCAGGGCAGCAGGCGCTGGCCGATTTCGGCGCGGGCACCACCGGCAGCCGGGTGTTGAACGGCACCTATCAGGGCCATCGCGAGTGTGAGGATGCCCTGCGCGAATTCTACGCGATGGATCACGCGATGGTCTTCTCCACCGGCTACCAGGCCAATCTGGGGATCATTTCCACCATCGCCGGGAAGGGCGATTACATCGTCCTCGATATCGATAGCCACGCCAGCATCTGGGACGGCTGCGCACTGGGCAATGCCGAAGTCGTGCCGTTCAAGCACAACGATATCGAAGCGATGGAAAAGCGCCTGAAGCGGATTCCCGAAGGCGCGGGCAAACTGGTGATTCTCGAAGGCGTCTATTCGATGCTCGGCGACATCGCTCCGCTCGCCGAAATGGTGAAAGTGGCCAAGGCCAACGGCGCGATGGTGCTGGTGGACGAGGCGCATTCGATGGGCTTCATCGGCGAACACGGGCGCGGCGTCTGCGAAGCGGCAGGCGTGATCGACCAGTGCGATTTCATCATCGGCACTTTCTCCAAGAGCGTGGGCACGGTGGGCGGCTTCTGCGTATCCAACCACCCCAAGTTCGAGATCCTGCGGCTGGTGTGCCGCCCCTATGTGTTCACTGCTTCACTTCCGCCAAGCGTCGTGGCGACCGCCGCCACCTCGATCCGCAAGCTGATGGACGCGAAGGACAAGCGCGACCATCTGTGGGAGAATTCGAAGCGCCTGCACCTCGGGCTATCGGCGCTCGGCTTCCAGCTCGGCACCGATGCGCCGCAGAGCGCCATCGTCGCCGTCATCATGCCGGACCTGGAAAAGGGCGCGGCGATGTGGGAAGCGCTGCTGAAGGAAGGCCTCTACGTCAACCTCGCCCGCCCGCCCGCGACGCCTGCGAACATGACCCTGCTGCGCTGCTCGCTCTGCGCCGAGCATACCGAGGAGCAGGTGGGGACGATCCTGGGCATGTTCGAACGTGCGGGCAAGGCCGTGGGGATTATCTAGTCTTCCCGAATGCGGCCAAGGCTCTGCGGCTAACCGGTTCGAGGTATCCGACCGGCGTCAAATCTCTTCGAGGCTGGTCACCTGCGCACACTTGTCCGCCGGATCGCTTTCGCCTTCGCCGCTGCCAAGCTGGGTCAGCAGTACGAAGCCGCCGATCAGCAGCACCACGAACACGGTGGTCACGGTGCCGAGATACTTGTCGATCACCGCCTTGATCGGGGCGCCGAACAGCCGGAACAGGATCCCCACGGTCATGAAGATGAACGCCCGCCCGGCAATCGCCGCCAGCGTGAAGGTGAGGAGGTTCATCTCGATGAACCCTGCCGTGATCGTCAGCAGCTTGAACGGCACCGGGGTGGTGCCCGCCACCACGATCACTTCCCAGTCGTACTCACGCAGGTAGCAGGCGGCCGGCGGAAAGCTTTCGCTTAGCCCTAGCGCGCCGATCAGCCACGCCCCCACCGCCTCATAGAGGAAATAACCGATCGCATAGCCGAACAACCCGCCCAGCACCGAAGCGACGGTGCAGATCAGCGCAAAGCGGATCGCCCTCTTCGGCTCTGCCAGGCACATCAGCCCCAGCAGCGGATGCGGCGGGATGGGGAAGAACGAACTCTCGATGAAAGAGAAGAATGCCAGCCACCATTCCGCTTTGGGGTGAGCGGCCTTGGCCATTGTCCATTCGTAGAGGCTGCGGATCAGGCCCATCATGCGCGCAAAACCTTCGTATTGGCTGGAAGACGGGCCCCTAGGGCAGCCCGATGACAGGTGCAAGTCCTACAAACTAACCGTTATGGCACTTTGTTATTGACATTGTG
The DNA here is from genome assembly GCA_019739335.1 of Erythrobacter sp. Lineage (NCBI taxonomy): Bacteria > Pseudomonadati > Pseudomonadota > Alphaproteobacteria > Sphingomonadales > Erythrobacteraceae > Erythrobacter > Erythrobacter sp. The sequence goes on along the minus strand of CP073261.1, from coordinate 1,517,003 downwards.
ACGCTGTTAGGTTAGAGAAACGGAACATCGCGATAAACCGAATCGGCAACAGCCGAGCAACGGGCGGTTCCCCACATCGGGAGCCGCCCTTTTGCGTGCCCGGCCCGGATCGCGCCTGGGATTGCATCACATGGATGACAACATCGACACGGCCCCGGAATGGTGCGCCGCGTTTCTCGAAAAGCTGGCCGCCACGTCGAATATCACCGCTTCGGCGCGCGCCGCCGGGATCAACACCAGCAAGGCCTATGCCTTCCGCCGCAAGGATCGTGATTTCGCCCGCGCCTGGCGCAAGGCGCTCTGCGAAGGCTATGACAATCTGGAACTGGAACTGCTGGCGCGGCTGCGCAAGGGCCAGCCGCCCAGTTCCAAGACCCGTTACGACAACGCCGCAGCCATCCGCCTGCTGCTCGCCCACCGTGACGAGGTGAGCCAGCAGCGCGCGCTCGACGAGGAAGAAGACGAGGAAACGGTTCTAGCCTCGCTCACCGCAAAGCTCGACGACATGCGCAACCGGCAGCTCGCTGCCGATGCCTTGCGGGCAGAGCTCGGGATTACCAGGGACAGCGATGCGCTCGATCATTGATCTGCGCGACTGGCTGCTCGAAGAGCCGCCGCTGCGCCGCCAGCAGCGCCTGCGCACGTTAAGCCTTGCAGAACGCAACGGACTGCAAGGCTACTGGAATGTCTGGGCGCGGCCCGAGCAGCTGCCGCCGCCGGGCGACTGGTCGAGCTGGTTGATCTGCGCCGGACGCGGTTTCGGCAAGAGCCGCGCGGGGGCAGAATGGGTCTGCGGGCAGGCGCTGACCGATGGCGAGGCGCGGATCGCGCTGGTCTCCAGCTCGCTGGCGGAAGCCCGTGCAGTGATGGTGGAGGGCGAGAGCGGCATTCTGGCGTGTATGCGGCGTCGCCGGAAGCAAGTGAATTTCGAACCCTCGTTGCGGCGGCTGACCTGGCCGAGCGGCGCGCAGGCAACGCTCTACTCCGCCGCCGAGCCGGAATCGTTGCGCGGCCCGCAGCACAGCCACGCCTGGTGCGACGAAATTGGAAAATGGGACCATGCCCGCGATCGAGCAATCGCGGCGTGGGACAATCTCTGCCTCGGCCTGCGGCTGGGCGAGCGCCCGCAAGTGCTCGCCACCACCACCCCGCGGGCGGTGCCGCTGGTGCAGCGGCTGTTCACTGAATCCGAAAGCGGTGCGGCCGCGATCACGCGAGGCAGCACATATGACAATGCGGAAAACCTGCCACCGCGCTACGTGCGCAATATCAGCCAGCGGCTCGGGCAGACCGCGCTGGGGAGGCAGGAACTCGACGGCGAACTGCTTACCGATATCGAGGGTGCGCTGTGGACCCGTTCGCTGATCGAGCGGTGCCGGATTGCGGCACCTTTGGAAGACACCGTTCGGGTGGTCGTCGCCGTCGATCCGCCTGCTTCGGCAGGGGGCGACGAATGCGGGATCGTAGTCTGCGCGCTGACAGAGTCAGGAATGGGACTGGTGCTCGCCGACGCATCGGTAAGCAAGGCCAGCCCCGAACGCTGGGCGCGCGCGGTGGCTGGTTCGGTGGAGGCGTGGCAGGCCGACCGGGTGGTGGCGGAGGCCAACCAGGGCGGAGCGATGGTCGAAAGCGTCCTGCGCGCCGCTGACTGCGCGATGCCGATCCGTTTGGTCCACGCGAGCCGCGGGAAAGCTGCGCGGGCGGAGCCGGTGGCGGCTCTGTATGAGGCGGGGCGGGTTCTGCATGTGGGCCAGTTCGCCGCGCTCGAGGACCAGTTGTGCGGGATTATGGCGGGGGGTGCTTACGAAGGGCCAGGACGATCGCCGGATCGGGCGGATGCGCTGGTCTGGGCGCTGAGCGAGTTGATGCTGGGGAAGCGGGGGGTGGAACCCTCAGTGAAGCGACTTGACTAATCAGCCCTGTCACCCCGGACTTGTTCCGGGGTGGTGCTTTTCTTCCACACCGCCGTCAAATGAGGAGCCCCGACCCCGGAACAAGTCCGGGGTGACAAATGGGGGACCTCCCGAGGGGACACGAAGGTGGCGAGAGGCCTAATTCTTCTTCACCAGCGGATCGAACCCGAAATCCAGCGCCAGATCGCGCCAATCCGGGTTCTCGGCCTCGATCAGATTGAACTTCCACCGGCGCGGCCAGCGTTTGACGGTCTTCTCCCGCCGTATGGCGAACTCGATATCGTCATGCCGCTCTAACCACACGAGCAACCCGATATTCCGCCGCTCGGTATAGCCGGGCACCACCTTATTACGATGCTGGTAGAAGCGGCCGAGCGGGTCGGTGGTCATGCCAGTGTAAAGAGCGCCGCGGTAGCGGTTTGCGAGCAGATAGACCGTCGGTTCGAAGGTGCGCATCGGGCGGTTTTTGCCCCACGCCGCCGAGTTCGTCACCCCCTTCTGTCACCCCGGATTTATTCCGGGATCGGTGCTTCCCCTTCGAGGGAGGCATGAAGAAAAGCACCACCCCGGAACAAGTCCGGGGTGACAAAGAGAGGTAATCCAATGACATTCCTCAACACCCTGCGCTCCGCCTTCAAGGGCGGGGCGGGCACTCGTGTGCCTTTGGCGCACGCGTTTCAGTCGCCCTGGGGGTGGCATTATGCCAATGGCGGGACGCGGGCGCCGTTCGAATACAACAGCGCAGTGCGCCATGCCTTTCTCGACAACCCGGTGGCGCAGCGCGCGGTGCGGATAGTCGCCGAGGGGGTGGGCTCTGCGCCCTTGGCCGAGGCCGATCCCAAGGCGCTGGCCTTGGTCAAGGCGACCAGCGCGGGGCAGAGCCTGCTCGAAACGCTCGCGGCGCATCTGCTGCTGCACGGCAACGGCTTCGTGCAGATCGCCCGCGATGCCGCTGGCCGCCCCATCGAACTGTTCGCGCTGCGCCCCGAACGGATGACGGTAATCCCCGGAGTGGACGGCTGGCCGCGCGGCTACCGCTACAAGCTCGACGACCGCGCACTCGATCTGCCGGTCGAAGATGCCGAGGGCTGGCCATGCCTCGTCCATCTCAAGGCCTTCCACCCGGCGGACGATCACTACGGCGCGGGATGCCTTTCGGCTGCCGATCAGGCGGTGGCGATCCACAATGCGGCTGCCGCGTGGAACCGGGCGCTGCTGGAGAACGCGGCGCGGCCCAGCGGCGCGCTGGTCTATGATGGCGGGGCAGAGGCGGCTGGGTTGACTGCCGACCAGTTCGAACGGCTGAAGGGCGAATTGCAGGCGGCCTACCAGGGCGGCGGCAATGCCGGGCGGCCGATGCTGCTCGAAGGCGGGCTGAAATGGCAGAGCCTATCGCTCTCCCCCGCCGACATGGATTTCGCCACGCTGAAGGAGGCCGCCGCGCGCGACATTGCGCTGGCTTTCGGGGTGCCGCCGATGCTGCTCGGCCTGCCGGGGGACAATACCTACGCCAATTACCGCGAGGCCAACCGGGCGCTGTGGCGACTGACGCTGCTGCCGCTGGCCGGCAAGATCCTGAACGGGCTGGAGGAAGCGATCAAGCCCTCGTTCCCCGGTCTCGACCTCGCCGTCGATCTCGACCGGGTGCCCGCGCTCTCCGAGGATCGCGAGCGGTTGTGGGCGCAGGTAAGTGCGGCCGATTTCCTGTCGCCCGAAGAAAAGCGCGCGATGCTCGGCATTCGCGAGGAGGCAAAACCATGAACCGCGAAGACATGCTCGCCGCGCTGATCGCGCAGGCGCAAGGTGCAGGAACCGATCTGGTTACCCTGCGTGCCATTGTGGAGGAAGCCAGCGAAGTGGGCGCGCGGCGTGTGCTCGACCGGCTCGGTCTTGGCGACGACAATGCGCAGGACGATCTCGACGAATTGCGCGACCTGCTCGGTGCCTGGCGCACCGCCAAGGCGAGCGCGTGGAAAGCCGTGGTCGACTGGTTCGTGCGAGTGATCGGTGCGCTGCTGCTGATCGGCATCGCCGTGCGGCTCGATATCGCGGGACTGCTGCGATGAGGATCGCCGGATACGCCGCGCTGTTCGACATTGCCGACGGCGCGAAGGACACGATCCGCCCCGGCGCCTTCTCGCGCACGCTGGCGGAGCGCAAAGTGCCGCTACCCCTCTACTGGCAGCACCGCCCCGATCAGCGGATCGGCACGGTGGAGCTGGTGGAGGAAGACGCGCGCGGGCTGCGGGTGATTGCGCTGATCGACAATTCGGGCAGTCGTGCCGTGTCCGCTTTACTCGCCAAGGCGGTGAACGGCCTCAGCTTCGGCTACCGTGCGCGAGCCTTCCGCCATTCCCCTGCGGGACGAGTGCTGGAGGATATCGAACTGCTCGAAGTCAGCCTCGTCACCCACCCGCTCCAGCATGGGGCGCGAGTTCACCTCGTCCAATCCTGAATCCTCCATTTTGTCTCCCCTCCCCCAAGAAAGGTAAGTCCCCTATGGATACCCTCATTGATACCCCCCAGCTCGCCGAAAGCTTCGACATCGTCGCCCGGCAGGACGCTGCCGACGAAAAGATTACCGTGCTGCGTTCCGACGTGGACGAAGTGAAAGCGCGGCTCGACAAGGTCAGCCGGGCAGCTGCCCGTCCGGCCATCGGCGGCAGTGCCGAAACCAGTCCCGAAGTGAAGGGCTTTGTCGACGGCTACCTGCGCCACGGCCGCGAGAGCGAGATCAAGTCGATCAGCGGCGCTACTCCGGGCGACGGCGGCTATGCCGTGCCGCGTGAAATCGACGCGATGATCGCTGCCGAACTGAAGGACGTCTCCCCCATCCGCGCCCTCGCGCAGGTGGTGCAGGTCGGCACCAGCGGCTATCGCAAGCTCGTCACCACCGGCGGCGTGGCTTCGGGCTGGGTCGGCGAGACGGCGGCACGCCCCGAAACCGACACGCCCGAATTTGCCGAGATCGCCCCGCCCTCTGGCGAGCTTTACGCCAATCCGGCGGCGAGCCAGGCCATGCTCGACGATGCGGCCTTCGATCTCGAAGGCTGGCTGGCGAGCGAAATCGCCATGGAATTTGCGCGTGCAGAAGGCGCAGCCTTCGTCGGCGGCAACGGGGTGAACCAGCCGCGCGGCTTCCTCGCCGCCCCCACCTCGCTGGCAGGCGATGCGGCGCGGCCGTTCGGTTCGCTGCAATATATCGGCTCGGGCGATGCGGCGGGCTTCGATGCCAACCCCGAAAGTCGGCTGATCGACCTGGTCCACACGCTCAAGGCGGGCCATCGCCAGGGCGCAAGCTGGGTGATGAATTCGGCTACCCTCAGCGAAGTGCGCAAGCTCAAGACTGCCGACGGGGCCTTCCTGTGGCAGCCGGGCATGGTGGACGGCCAGCCCGATCGCCTGCTCGGCTATCCGGTGGTCGAGGCCGAGGACATGCCCGATGTGGCAGGCGGCGCTTTCCCGATCGCCTTCGGCAACTTCCGCGCGGGCTATATCATCGCCGAACGTAGCGCGACGCAGATCCTGCGCGATCCCTTCACCAACAAGCCGTTCGTGCATTTCTACGCCACCAAGCGCGTGGGCGGGCAGGTGCTCGACTCTGCGGCGATCAAGCTGCTGAAGATCGAGGCGTAGTTTGTGTTGCGTGAGCGCCTCCGCGCTCACGTCCTCGGTGCTGTTCCCTCCGTTTCACCGCGGGGCACCTGCGGGCGGCCGGTCGACCTTGCGGTCGGCTGCGCCGCCCGAAGGGGATCACATTAAATGGGCATCGCGAGAGGACCCTCCATGAACCGCACTATCCTGACGCCGCCGGTGCTCGCGCCGGACGCGCTCGACGAAATCAAGGCCTGGCTCGCGATCACCACCGCGCGCGACGATGCCGCACTGCTCGCGCTGCTGCGCGCGGCGATCGACACATGCGAGGGCTTTACCGGGCAGATGCCTTTGGAAGCCATTGCCGAGGAAGTGCTGCCCGCCACGGGCGGTTGGCACAGTCTGGCCACCGCACCGGTGCGGGCAATGACGGCGCTGGAGGCACTGGCGCAGGACGGCACCCGGTCCGCGCTTGATCCGACATTCTACCTGTTCGACATTGCGGCGGACGGCTGCGGGCAGGTCAGCATCACCGGTCCGGTGAGCGAAAACCGCGTGGTCGTCCGCTTTGCTGCCGGGATCGCGCCCGACTGGGCGAGCCTGCCCGACGGGCTTCGCCACGGCGTGATCCGCCTCGCCACGTACCATTATCGCGAGCGCAATGACGGCGGGTCAGAACGCGGCCCACCCGCTGCGGTGGCGGCACTGTGGCAGCCATGGCGGCGGATGCGGCTCGCATGAGCAGCGGCATGATTCGGGCGCGCTCGACAATCCGCACCGGCTTTGCCGCACGCCTTGCCCGCCGCGCACAGGTGCTGGCGCAGGCCGCCGCCGAAAGCGCATTGCGCGCCCGCCGCGCCGACCCCGCCCGGTGGCGCAAGGCGCGGCTGCTCTGGCCGCTGTTCAGCAGGGATAACTGACGATGGAAACCCAATTGCGCTCTGCGCTGGTCGAATGGCTGGCGAGCGACCCGCTACTTGCCGATCTGCTCAACGATATCACCGAGGAAGCGCCTTCGCGCGCCGCGCCGCCGTGGCTCGCCATTGCCGCCAGCGCTTCGGTCGATTGGAGCACCAAGGAGCGCCGCGGGCGCGAAGTCCGCGTGGCGCTGGAACTGCACCATCGCGGCGAGGAGGCGGGCGAAACTGCATCGCTGATCGCGCTGGTGGAGGCCCGCATCGAGGCGCTGCCGCGCGCGCAGGCGGGCTTCCACATTGCCAGCACGCAGTTCCTCCGCGCCCGCGCCGAACAGCGCGCGCACAACCGCCGTGCGGTGCTGATCGAGTACCGGTTCCGGTTGCTCGAAATGTAACAACCCCTCCCGCAAGCGGGAGGGAGCGAGACTTGGTGAGCCGAAGGCGAACCTAGTCGCAGCGGGGTGGGCCTGTCCGGCCTCCCGCGGTTTCAGGCCCACCCCCAGCCCCTCCCGCCAGCGGGAGGGGAGTTTTTTCCAAGGAGAACCCCACATGACTGCCCAGAAAGGCTCCGCCTTCCTTCTCAAGATCGGAGACGGCGCCCAGCCGCCCGTGTACACCACTGTCGCCGGCCTGCGCACCACGCAGATGTCGATCAATGGCGATGCGATTGTCGTCACCCACAAGGGATCGGGAGGCTGGCGTGACCTGCTTTCAGGTGCTGGCGTGCGCTCGGTTTCGGTCAGCGCGGCGGGGATCTTCCTCGGCAGCGAGGCCGAAGCCGCGATCCGCGCCCATGCCCTGGCCGGGACGATTGCCGATTACGAATTGTCGTTCGAGGACGGCGAGCGGCTGCGCGGGCGGTTCCTCGTCCAGCGGCTCGACTATGCCGGGGACTTCAATGGCGAGCGCAACTACACGCTCCAGCTCGAAAGCTCGGGCGCAGTGGTGCCGGTATGAGTCGCGCTCAAGTAGCCGAAGGCGGTAGTGCATACAAAAGGCTGGCTAACCCTGCGCGCGGCGAGGCCGCCTTCATGATTTCGGGACGGCCATACACCCTGCGCCCGACCTTCACCGCGCTGGTGGCGGCGGAGGAAGAACTCGGCCCGCTGTTCGCCCTGGTGGAGCGCGCGAGCGAGGGACAATTGCGCCTGTCCGAGATCGCGGCGCTATTCTGGCATTGCCTCGCCGAGCGCGAGAGCGTGGCTCGCGAGCACGTGGGCGAGGCGGTGATGCAGGCAGGGCTGGCTGCGGCGATGGCTCCGCTGCGGGTGCTGTTGGCGCAAGTGCTGCAGGGCCGTGGCTGAAAGATTCACCGCTTCTGCCGCACGGTTGGCGGGGCTGAGCGGGCGACTGCTGAGCTGGCCGCCCGACTGGTTCTGGCAGGCCACCCCCGCCGAACTGGCAGCGATCCTGTTTGTCGACCCTGAGGCGACGACGAGCGGCATCGACCGCCAGACAATCGAACAGATGATGGAGCGCGAGCGCGATGGACGATGAAATCGAAACGCTGATGGTCGAAGTGCGCGCCAGCACCGCTGGGTTCCGCGCCGACGTGGAATCGATGCGCTCTGCGCTCGATTCCTCGCTGCTTGGCGGGTTTGCGCAGGCGGGCGAAGTGCTCGAGCGCAGCCTGCTTTCAGCGATACGCCGGGGCAAACTGGGGTTCGATGAACTGAAGGCGATTGCCCTGCGGACGATGGGCGAAATCGCCGCACAGGCGCTGCAATCGGGGATCGGTTCGATTTTCGGCGGCGCCTCTCCTGTGGGCGGCGGGACCAACATCGGCTCACTGCTGAACGGAATTTTCGGCTCGCTGTTCGGCCTTCCCGGTCGCGCGACCGGCGGGCCGGTCTCGCCGGGACGCGCATTTATGGTCGGCGAGCGCGGTCCGGAACTGTTCGTGCCGACCAGTGCCGGACGGGTGGAGGCAGCGCAGGTGGGTGGCAGTCGCGAAGTGCGGGTGGCGATCAATCTGGCCGCCCCGCGCGGCACGCAAGGCCCGGTCATGCTGCGCAGATCCAGCCGCCAGATCGCCAGCGCGGTCGCCCGCGCCATGCGTGAATTCTGAGGAACGACAGGTCATGGCTTATTGGCTCGCCACCGCCCGCGAGGGGCAGGACAGCGACTTTATCCAGCGGTTCGATCCGCGCTTCTGGACGGTCGATTTCCCGCGCCCGATGATGGCCAGCGTGGTCTCGACCGGACCCGATGCGCTGCGGGTGGAATGCGAATTCCATCACCTCGACGCACTGGCGGGATTGATCTGGGACAGCGAGGATCGCTTCGATCACCCGCTCACCGCCTATGCCACCAATCTGGACTACACCAACACCAGCCTGGCCTTTCGTTGGCGCTCGGAAGGCGTGCTCCCGCTCGATGCCGTGCACGGGCCGACTTTGACCATCGAGGGGCGCGATGCTGCCGGGACGGCGCGGGTCTGGTATGTGCGGCTGTGGAATTACGCCGCTGGGACTTCAACCGACGCCGCGATCAGCATAGACTTCTCGGACCTTCGCGAAGGCTGGCTGGCCGACGGCGCGCCGGTGCATCCCGCCGATATCGACCGCATGTTCATTTCGCTCGCCCCCACGGGTTACGATCCGGCGAGCACCGCGCTACTGCCCGCGCGCGTCAATGGCTGGGTCGAACTGAGCGCGATTGCCGCCGACGGCCAGCACGCGATGCTGGTGATCGGCGAGGCGCTGGTGCCGCCGCACGGGATCGGCATGGCGACGGCCTACGACGACAGCTACAACCTCACTCCTGCGAGGATGCTGCGCAATGTGCTGCATCTCGGCTATCGTGGCAGGCTGATCCACTATGTCGGGATGAGCCACTTTTTCCGGCTGGTGCCGAGAGCGGGCGATGCGCTGGTGGTAGATGCGGGCGGAGCGCTCTGCCAGCCGTGCGAAAGCTGGCACGCGGCCTTTCTGGCGGAGTGCGCGCGGCTGGGATTCGAACCGATTGTCTCACTTTCCTACGAGTTGTTCGAAGCGCATTGCCCCGATGCATGGAAGCAGCGGACCTTCGACGGCACGCCGGCACGTACCGGCTGGGTGCCGCCGTCCAACCTGCTGTCCCCCGCCTCTCTGCCTGCGCGTGCCTGGCTCCAGAGCGTCGCGGCGAAATTCGTCGCGCTGGTACAGGCAGCGGGGCTGCCGGTATTGTTCCAGATCGGCGAACCGTGGTGGTGGATCGTTCCCGGAACTTTCGAACCCTGCATCTACGACCCGTCTGCCCGGACGGCATTCCTTGCCTACGTCAGCGTGGCGCCGCGAATAGATGACATGCGCCTGCCAATGGGACCGGCGCGCGCGGCCTTGCTCGATGCCGCCGGAGCCATTCTCGCCGAATCGACCGCTGCGCTGGCAGCCAGCGTGCGCGCCGCTGCCGGAGGACAGGCGGAAGTGTTGTTGCTGGTCTTTACCCCCACCGTGCTCGATCCGTCCATGCCCGAACTGCGTCGCGTCAACATGCCGGAACAATGGGCCTGGCCCGCTTACGACCGGTTGCAACTGGAAGATTACGACTGGTTGACCGGCGGTGCCGAAGCCCTGCGCCGCAGTGCCTATGTGCAGGTGCAGGCACGGCTCGGCTATCCGCTGGAGCAGCAGGATTACCTGTCCGGCTTCGTCCTCGATGCCGTTGATGCCGAAGTCTACTGGGCGCGGATCGACGGCGGGATCGAGGAAGCAGGGCGGCGGGGGATCACGCAGCGCTACGTCTGGGCGCTGCCGCAGGTCGCCCGCGATGGATACGTCCGCCTGCCGCAAGAGGAGACCCAAGTGCAAGCCTTCGACGATGTGCTCTATCCGCTGGCGCTGGGCCGCGATGCCGGGGTCAGCCCCGAATTCTCGACCGCGATCTCGCTCACCGCTTCGGGCCATGAACGGCGCAACAGCCAGTGGAGCGATGCACGGCTTCATTACGATGTCGGCCCCGGCATCCGCAGCCACGCAGAACTGGGCGTGCTGCTGGAGTTCTTCCGCGCCCGACGCGGCCCGGCGCGCGGGTTCCGGCTGGCCGATCCTTACGATTTCAGCTCCAACGGGTTGACCGGGACGCCGACTGCGACCGACCAGCTGATCGGCGTGAGCGACGGGCTGGCGGCGACCTTCCGGCTGCGCAAGAACTACGGCAGCACCAGCGATCCGCAGGTGCGCTTCATCACCCGCCCCCGCGCCGAAACGATTCTCGTCAGTGTGAATGACACGCCACGCACCGACTGGGTGCTCGAAGCGGGTGGCCGGATCGTCTTCAACGCCGTGATCCCCGCAGGCGCACAGGTTCGGGCGGGCTTCCTGTTCGACGTGCCGGTGCGCTTTGCCGAGGACCGTCTGGACATAACTGGCAATACTTTCGCGGCGGGGGAAGCGGCATCGGTGCCGCTGATCGAAGTGCGGGAGGAAGTATGAGCCACGTGTTTCTTGCGACCGCGCTCGAAGGCGTGGCCACCTGGTGGAGCATCAAGCGACGGGACGGTGTGGCGCTGGGTTTCACCAGCCACAATCGCGATCTGGCCTTCGGCGGCATGACCTACCGCGCCGCGCCGGGGATGATCCCCTCCGCCATCCGCCGCACCGCCAGCCTCGAACGCGATGCGGTGGAGGTGGAAGGTGTGCTGGCGCACGATTCGATATCCGCCGCCGATCTGGAGGCAGGGCGCTATGCCCGGGCGCGAATTGCGATTGGGCTGGTGGACTGGGAGACGCTTGACCGGACCACGCTGTTCCACGGCGAACTCGGCAACGTGGCACAGCAGGACGGGACGTTCGAAGCGGAGTTGCGCTCAGCCAAGGCGAACCTCGAACTGGACATGGTGCCGCGCACCAGCCCGACCTGCCGCGCGGTGTTTTGCGATGCGGACTGCGGGGTAAATCCCGCGCGGTTCACGCACCTGCTGGCAGTGACCAGTATCGATCTGTTCGCCAACAGCGTGGGCTTCGCGGGTGCTCCGGCGGCGAGGGAAATGCAGGGCGGCTGGATTAAATGGGTCGACGGTCCGCTCGCCGGAGTGACCATGCAGGTGATCGATGACCTCGGCGCCGCGCTGGTCCTCGACCGCCCGCTAGTCGACGGAATTGCAACCGGCCAGCTCGCTTACCTGCGCGAGGGCTGCGACCACACTGTCGCCACCTGCGCCAGCCGCTTCGGTAATGCCGTAAACTTTCGCGGCGAACCGCACCTGCCGGGGAACGACCTGCTGGCGCGCTACCCGTCCAGTTCGGGATGAACGCCCATTCGCGCGCCCTCGCCGATGCGGCGCGGGCACTGCTGGGGACCCCCTTCCGCCTGTACGGTCGCGATCCAGCGAGCGGGGTGGACTGCATCGGCCTGGTCGCCTGTTCGCTCGTCGCCTGCGGGCAAGAGGTGCCGGAAATCCCGCGCTACGCCCTGCGCAACCTCAGCCTGTCGCCCTTCCTTGGCCTGCTGGCGGAGGCCGGATTTGCGCCCGTCACCACGCAAGTGCAGCCCGGCGACCTGCTGCTGCTCAAGCCCTCGCCCGGCCAGTTCCATCTGGCGATTGCCGTCGATGGGCGAGCCATCGCCCACGCCCACGCCGGTCTTGGGCGCGTCGTTCTTTCTCCCCTGCCCGCCCCGCATTGCATCTCCGGCCGCTGGCGGCTCACCTGAATTGGACCACTCCCCATGGCCACGCTCGTCCTTTCCGCCGTCGGCACCTATTTCGGCGGCCCCATCGGCGGCACCATCGGTTCGCTGATCGGCAGCCGGATCGACGCCGAACTGTTTGGCCCGTCCGACCGCGAAAGCCCGCGCCTGACCGAACTGAAGATCACCACCTCCAGCTATGGCGCGCCGGTGGGCCGTCACTTCGGCAAGATGCGCGCGGCGGGCACGATTGTCTGGGCGACTGAACTGCAAGAATCGAAAGAGAAGGTGGGCGGCGGCAAGGGCCAGCCGAGCACCGTGACCTACAGCTATTCGGCTTCCATCGCAGTGGCGCTCGCCAGTCGCCCGATAGCCGGACTGGGGCGGATCTGGGCGGACGGCAACCTGCTGCGCGGCGCGGCGGGCGACCTGAAGGTGGGCGGGACTTTGCGGCTCTACAAGGGCACCGGGAACCAGCAGCCCGACCCGCTGATCGCCAGCGCCGAGGGCAGCGAAGCGAGCGGCTTTCGCGGCCTCGCCTACTGCGTGTTCGAGGAACTGCAGCTCGCCGAATTCGGCAACCGCATTCCCGCGCTCACGTTCGAAATCATTGCCGACGATGGCGAAGTCAGCCTGACCGAGCTGGCAGCTACGGCGGGCGCGGAGGTAACGGTCGAACGCACCTTGCCCGCGCTCGAAGGCTTTTCCGATGAGGGCGGCGCGCTGGCGGAGACGCTCGCCGCGATCGATCTGCTCTATCCGCTTGCCAGCCACGCCTCGGGCGGCAACCTGACCATCGGCGATGGCGATCCGGCGGGCGAGCCGCTGCTAACCCTGCTCGAAGCGGTGGTCGATGCATCGGGGGACAGCTTCGGCGGCGCTTCCGGCAAGGCCCAGCGCCAGCGTGCCGACGACAACCGCGTCCCCGCGGGCCTGCGCTATTACGATGTCGAACGCGATTTTCAGGCAGGCCTGCAGCGTGTCAGCGGCCGCGCAGCGCCGGGGCGCAGCCGGATCATCGACTTTCCTGGTGCCTTGCAGGCCAGCAATGCCAAGGCTCTAGCCGATCATGCCGCCGAACGGGCGAATTTCGCGCAGGAGCGTATCGCTTGGCGGATCGCCGAAATCGATCCGGCGCTCGTCCCCGGCCAGGTCGTCGCCGTCCCCGGCAAGCCCGGCAAGTGGCGGGTTGATGCGTGGGAGTGGCGCGAGAATGGCGTAGAGCTGGAACTGCAACGGCTGCCGCAACGACGCGGGGCGGCGGTGGCGACGGTTCCGGGGCGGTCGCTTACCCCGGTGGATGCTGTCGCCACCCCCACGGTGCTCGCGGCTTTCGAATTACCGTGGGACGGCATGGGCTCGCCCGATTCGAGCCGGATCTATGCTGCCGCCAGTTCTCCGAGCGCAGGCTGGACCGGGGCAGCGCTCTATGCCGAGGATGGCGGCAGCCTTGCTCCCATCGCTGCGAGTGGATCGCGGCGGAGCGTGATCGGAATCACGCAAGGTCCGCTTGCGGCCATACGCACCGCGCTGGTGGATCGCCAGTCGGCACTGGTCGTAACGCTGGCATCGGCCGACTTCGTACTCGAAAGCCGCAGTCTCGAAGACCTCGCGCAAGGCGCCAACCGGGCGCTCGTGGGCGAGGAGGTGCTCCAGTTCGCCCATGCCGTTCACCTGGGCGGGGCAAACTGGCGAATTTCCACCCTGCTGCGGGGGCGCGGCGGAACCGAGCACGTCTCTCTTGCCGGTACACCAGCCGGAGCGGTCTTCGTACTGCTCGATGATCGACCCTTGTTGCTCGACGAAAGCCAGCTTAACTCAGCGCTTTCGATTGCTGCCATCGGTCTTGCGGACAGCCATCCGGTGCTCGCTTCGATCATCGGGTTCGGCACAACCTTGCGCCCGCTCACTCCGGTGCATCCGCGCGCCGCCGAATTGGCGGACGGTGGCCTTGCCCTGTGCTGGATCCGCCGTGCACGGGGAGCCTTCGGCTGGCCCGCGACCGTTGAAGTGCCGCTCAATGAACAACGCGAGGCGTGGGAACTTGGCCTGGGCGATCCGGACGCGCCAGTAATGCGCTGGGAAGTCTTCAGCCCCGCGCTGACGATCAGCGCGGCAGTGATGGGCCAATTGCGCGCAGACCATTCCGGCCAAGCGCTGTGGGTCCGCCAGATCGGCACCCACGCCCGTTCGCTCCCGCTTTTCCTGACCACCATTGCTTGAGGACCGCCATGACTGATCCCATCGCTTTTGCTTCCGCCACCCCGCGCTACGCCCTGCCCCAACTTTTCGTGGCGCAGGCACAGAAGGAACTCACATTGAACGAGGCACTCGCCCGGATTGACGGGCTGCTGCACCCGGTAGCGGAGGGCGAGGCCGACGCACCCCCCGCCAGCCCTGCCGATGGCGAATGCTGGATCGTCGGGACCGCTCCAACAGGCGACTGGAGCGGCCAGTCCGGCGCAATCGCGCTGCGGCAGGCCGGGAACTGGCTATTCGTTGCTCCGCGCGAGGGCACTTCCGTTTACGACAGGGCGGCAGGGAGCATGGCGCGTTATGACAGTGGGTGGCAGCGCAACTCCGCGATCTCTGCTCCTTCAGGAGGCACTTTCACCGATGTGGAAGCGCGCGCCGCAATTGCCGGACTGATTGCAGCACTGGCCGTAGCCGGGATCGTTCCCGAAATTTGATGGACCTTTCGTGCCGCTTATGAGTTAGGACGGGTGCATGCACGAAAGGACATTCCCCATGGCTTTGCGCCCCCTCCTCGCCGCCCCCTTGGCCCTGATCGCGCTGGCAGGCTGCCAGACCGCTTATGAAACCGCAGCCACGCAGATCGCAGAGGCATCGGTACTCGATCGGCAGGGCCAGCAAGTCGGCACCGCGCGAATGTTTTCGCTAGGTGGCGAAGTGACGCTGAACGCCAGCTTCACCGGGCTGCCCGCAGGCACGCGCGCGGTTCACCTCCACACCACTGGCGATTGCAGCGCCGCCGATTTCACCTCGGCAGGCGGGCATCTCAATCCCGGCGGCAACGAACACGGCACCCGCAATCCGCAGGGCGCGCATCTGGGAGACCTGCCCAATGTCACCATAGCCGCCGACGGTTCGGGCACGATGAGCACAGTGCTGCGCGGTACCCGCGAAAGTGTCGAGGCCGCGGTCTTTGACGCTGACGGTACCGCCATTGTGGTGCATGAAAGTGCCGACGATTATGCGACCGATCCTACCGGCGCAGCTGGTGGCAGGATTGCCTGCGGAGTGGTGGCGCGGGGTTAGAGCGGGGATCTAGGCCGCGTAGGTCGTGGTGTCCGTGACGCCCGCCTCGATAAAGCCCTTACGCCGCAGACGGCAAGAGTCGCACAGCCCGCAGGCCAGCCCCTCCCCCGTCGGATCATAGCACGACCAGCTCCACGCCGGATCGAGCCCCAGTCGCGCGCATTCGCGGGCAATATCGGCCTTGGTCATGTGCTGGAGCGGGGTGTGGATGATGAAGGGATTGCCCTCTATCCCCTGCTTCGTCCCCAGCCGGGCGGTCTCCGCAAAGCTGGCGATGAATTCGGGTCTGCAATCGGGGTAGCCCGAATAGTCGAGCGCATTCACTCCGATAAAGATGTCGCCCGAAGCGCAGCTTTCCGCGAAGGCCGTCGTCAGCGCCAGGAATAGCAGGTTGCGCGCCGGAACATAGGTGACGGGGATATCCTCTCCCACCCCGCCCTTGGGCACGTCGATTTCCGCCGTCAGCGCTGAGCCGCCAAAGGCGCGCAAATCGAGCGGCAGGGTGACATGGCGCACGACACCCAGCCGCTGCGCAATGGCCTGAGCCGATTGCAGTTCACGCCGGTGCCGCTGGCCGTAATCGATGGTCAGCGCGTTCAGCGCAAAGCCCTGCTCCAGCGCCAGCGCCGCCGAGACCATCGAATCCAGTCCGCCCGAGAGCAGAACGATAGCGGTTTTGTTCGGCGCGTTCATGGGGCGGCGCTAGGCAAGTGTGGCGGCGCGGGCAAGCCCGTCAGCAGCTCCCGGTGCGTCGCGCTTCGCCTTCAATGGAAAAAGGCGCACCCGCGCGAATGCCTTCGCTGCGGATCTGCACCAGGGCGTTGCCTTCCTTGCGGATCGTAGTGCGGCCATATCCGTTACCGCGGCAGGTGTATTGCACTGTCACCACATTGGCCTCGTCACGCACCACGAACTGCTCACATCCCGGCTGGCGGTGGCGCAATTGGATGAATTCGCGCCCGGTGCGCACACAGATCTGCTCACTGGTGCCTTCCTCGCGCAGGGTCAGCGTCCAGCTACCGCGCGTCAGGGTATCGAGCATGGCCAGTTCGGGAGCCTGCGCGGCAACGGGTGCGACCAGAAAGGCGGCCGCCAGCAGTCCGCCGGTCAGTCTTTCAGCTATTGCCAAACGCATTGTCGAATTCCCCACGTGCATTTGTCTCCCATAGCAGAACAATTCTGAACGACCAATTGCCCTTTTCGAGGGATGAGTCGTGATATTGCCGAGGTTGCTAGTCCTGAATGGCAAACTCCTTCGAACAGAACGCGCAATCGACCACGATTATCCCGGCTTCATTGGCCATTTCACGGCGCTCTTCCTTCGGGAAGCGCGCCAGTACCTCTTCGAAATGGGTCACCGTGCAGCGGCACCCCTTCCTGATACGCGCACCCGGCACCACCAGCACTTCAGGCTCTTCGTGGTACAGACGCCAGACCAGATCTTCGAGCGACAAATCCGGATCTGCCAGTTCCTCGTGGCGAAGGGTGTCGGCCAGAATCGCAACGTGCTCCCACTCCGGGTGATCGAGCCGTGCATGCAACCGCTCGCGGCCTTCCTCGCCATCGGGCAGGTGCTGGATCAGCATTCCGGCGGCGCAATTGCCTGCTGCGCCTGAGCGGATCGCGGTGCGGATGCGCGTGGGCACCTGCTCACTCTGCGCGAAATAGCCTTCCACCGCAGCAGACAGCGAATCACCTTCCAGCGGCACGATGCCCTGATAGCGCTTGCCCTGACTGCCGATATCGAAGGTGATCGCCAGGTGGCCTTTGCCGAACAGGTTGGCCAACGACACGTTGGCTCCGCCCAGTTCGCCGACCCGCTCCGCATCATGCTCGATATAGCCCCGCAATTCGCCGTTGCGATAATCGCAGACCAGCAGGCTGGCCACGCCTCCCACACTTTGCGCCTGCAGGGTCAGCTGGTCGTTTTCATCCTTGAGCAGACCGCCCATCAGCACGGTCAGCACCAGCGCTTCGGCAAGGCAATGGGTCAGCGCAGGCGGATAGTCGTGCGCGCCGAGAATCTCGTCGAGCACCGGCCCCAGCCGTACGATCCGCCCGCGGCAATCGCGGTCGGGCAGGGTGAAGCCGAGCAGGCGGTCGGTGTGAATGTCTTGATCGATCCGGTTCATGCCCGGAATATGGGGAGTGCTTTCATCCGAGCAAGCCGAAGCACCACAGCAGCACCGACTTCTGCGCGTGAATGCGGTTCTCCGCCTCGTCGAACACAACAGATTGCGGGCCCTCGAACACGCCCTCGCTCACCTCTTCCCCGACATGGGCGGGCAGGCAGTGCAGGAACACCGCGTCAGGCTTGGCCAGCGCCATTAGTGCGGAATCGACGCGATAGGGCTCCATCGCGGCGAGCTTTTCTGCCGAATCGGCCTGCCCCATCGACACCCAGGTATCGGTAACCAACACATCGGCCCCGGAAGCAGCCGCCGCTGCGTCCTGCGTCAGCACGACAGCACAACCGGCAGCGCGCGACATATCGACGAATTCGGCCTCGGGCTCATAGCCCGCAGGCGTAGCGATCCTGACGTTGAACTTCATCAGCGCCGCTGCCTCAAGGATCGAATGCAGCACGTTGTTGCCATCACCGAACCAGGCCACTTCCAGTCCAGGCAGCGGCTTCTTGTGTTCGATCATGGTCAGCAGGTCGGCGACGATCTGGCATGGGTGCGAACGATCGGTCAGGCCGTTGATCACCGGCACGCTGGCATGGCGCGCCATCTCCTCGATCTTGGCGTGGTCGCTGGTGCGCACCATGATCGCATCGGCCATGCGGCTGAGTACGCGTGCGGTATCGGCAATCGATTCGCCGCGCCCCAATTGCGAAGTACCCGCATCGAGGATCAGAGCAGAGCCCCCGAGCTGGCGCATCGCCATATCGAAGCTGACGCGGGTGCGGGTGGAGTTTTTTTCGAACACCATCGCCAGCACCCGGCCTGCCAAAGGCGCATCGGCATCGGCGCGCCCCTTGGGCTGGCCCTGCCGCGCGGCCTTGCGATCGATCGCATCGCCCAGCATCGCCGCGATGGCGTCTCCCCCCGCATCGCTCAGATCGAGGAAATGCCGCGCGGTCATGCCGGAACCGGCTCAGGCTGGTAACTCGCCGCAGCTGCCGACAGCTTGTCGAAGAATTCGTCCATCTCCGCATCGCCGATCACCAGCGGTGGCAGCAGCCGCAGCGTCGAATCCCCCGCCGCAACGGTCAGCAGTTGGTGGTTGTCGCGCAGGTGGATCATGAATGGACGCGGTTCACCCTTCATCTTGAGGCCGAGCATCAGCCCCATGCCGCGCACTTCGACGAACAGATCGGGGTAATTGCCGATGAACTGTTCGAGCCGCCCGCGCAGCCGCTCGCCCTTGGTGCGGACTTCGGCAAGGAATTCCTCGTTCGCCACTGCGTCCAGCACGGCCATGCCCGCAGCCATCGCCAGTGGATTGCCGCCGTAGGTGGATCCGTGGGTGCCCGCCACCATGCCGCGCGCGGCCTTTTCGGTGGCGAGGCAGGCGCCGATCGGGAAGCCGCCGCCGATGCCTTTCGCCGTCGCCATGATGTCGGGCTCCACGCCGTACTGCTCGTAGGCATAGAGCGTGCCGGTGCGGGCAACGCCGCACTGCACTTCGTCGAAGATCAGCATCAGGTCGTGCTTGTCTGCCAGCTCGCGCAGTCCCTTGATGAATTCGGGCGAACCGGCGCGGATGCCGCCCTCGCCCTGCACCGGCTCGACCAGAAAGCCCGCCGTGTTCGGGCCGATGGCCGCCTTGGCGCCTTCCAGATCGTCGAAATCGACGTATTTGAAGCCCGGCAGCAACGGCATGAAACCCTTGTGCATCTTCTCCTGATTCGAAGCGCTGATCGTGGCCATCGTCCTCCCGTGGAAGGCGTTCTTGAAGGTAATCAGCTCGAACTTGTCGTCATTGCCGACATGCTGGTGATAGGCGCGCGCGGTCTTGATCGCGCATTCCACCGCTTCGGCACCCGAATTGGTGAAGAACACCGTATCGGCAAAGGTCAGATCGACCAGCCGCTGCGCCAGTGCCTCGCCCTGCGGGCTGCCGTAGAGATTGGAAACGTGCATCAGCTTCGCCGCCTGCTGCTGGATCGCCCCGATCAGCCCTTCATGGTTGTGGCCAAGCAGGTTGACCGCGATGCCCGCAGCGAAATCGAGATAGCGGGTGCCGTCCTCATCGATCAGGTGGCAATGCTCGCCGCGCACAGGCCGCACGCCGCACCGGGGATAGACGGGCATCAGCGCAGGTATCGACATCGGTTATTCCTTCATCAGACAAAAAGAGAAAGGGCGGCCAGGCCCCGTGGGACCGACCGCCTTTACGCTTCTCTCTTATGATGGAGCAGGCGGCCGGTCAAACGCTCGGCCGCCCAAAACCCGGTCTTGCACCGGGAGCGGCCTTCAGGCCTGAACCGGAACCAGGTTAACGGCCGAGTACTTGCCTCGTCGATCGACTTCGAGATCGAACTCGAAGCGGTCACCCTCTTCGATGCCCTGCAGGCCCGAGCGTTCCACCGCGCTGATGTGCACGAAGGCGTCTTCCTTGCCATCGTCGCGCGTGATGAAGCCGAACCCTTTCATCGCATTGAAGAACTTGACCGTGCCCACGGCCTTGTCACCGGTCAGCTCGCGCTGCGGTGCTGCCTTCGCAGGAGCAGCGATGACATCGCCGACGATCTGCAGATCGGCCGCCGAAACCTTGCCGCCGCGATCGACGAGATTGAATTGCAGCTCCTGCCCTTCGGCAAGCGCTTCCAGGCCGGCACGCTCGACCTGACTGATGTGGACGAACACGTCTTCCCCGCCTTCATCGCGCTGGATGAAGCCGAAGCCCTTCGCGGCGTTGAAGAACTTGACCTTGCCCTGGCCGGTGCCGACGACCTGCGCGGGCATGCCGCCACCGCCGCCACCCGGACCGCGCGGAGCACCGCCGGCGCCACCGCCACGCGGGCCGCCGCTGAAGCCGCCACCACCGCCGCGGTTGCCACCGCCGAAGCTGCTGCCGCCGCCGCCGCCGAAGCGATCACCGCCGCCACCACCGCCAAAGCGATCATTGCCGCCGCTGCGCCAGCCGCCGCTTTCCATCGGCTTGGGTTCGCCGAAAGGATCGAACCCTTCTTCTCCGAAACCATCCCGCTTGTCGCGTCCCCGCCCGCGACGTCCTTTGTCGTAACCCATGTAAACCAAAAACCCTTGACCGCGTCCTGCCACTCAAGCCGGCGATACGGACGATATTCCCGCCGACCGGAAGCGATGGACTTGCCCGCCACTCCAGTTGCGGGCTTATAGACGCAAATCCGGGCCGATGCGAATGATTTAAGAATGCTACCTATTGGCGCCGGTTTGGCCCCACGATTTGAATGCGAAGCGGCGCTTTCGGTAGATATTTGGGAGCAGGAATTGGGTTGGTAATGACAGGTCAGGTTGCACAGTTTACCGCATCGCTCGGCGCAGTGGTGGCGCTGGTTCTGCTGGTGCATTTTCTCGGCTTTTCCAAAGGTGGACTGCTCGGTTCGGAAGCCGAAGCGCGCGAGATGCTGCGGCTGGCTCCCGGTGGGTTCGAACCGATTGCTCTGGCGCTCGATAGCGAGGGGAGCGGAGCCATTGCGCGCGACAGGGATGGCCGGATTGCGCTGCTTGCGCCCCACGGCGGGCAGTTCGTAGCGCGGGTGCTGCTCCCATCCGCCAGACTATCGGCCAGTGACGGCAGGCTCACCATCGTTTGCAAGAATATCGGCCTAAGCGCGTTCACCCTGCGGCTCGGCGATTCGGCAGGAGACTGGGCGGCGCAGCATGAGGATGCTAGCTGACAACATGCCTTTCGATCCTGTCGCCTATGCCATTCCCGTATTCGTGTTACTGATCGTCGCCGAACTGCTGTGGGCAAGGAAGCGCAATCCGGCAGCCTACGAATCGCGCGACACCGCGACTTCGCTTGCCATCGGACTGGGGAGCACGGTGGCGAGTGGATTCGCTGGCGGGGCGGTGGCGGGACTGCTGGTCTGGGCTCACAGCATCGCGCCGGTCGAGATCGGCTGGGCCTGGTGGGCCTGGCCGTTGTGCTTCGTGCTCGACGATCTGGCCTATTATTGCTTCCACCGCAGCGCGCACCGGGTGCGCTGGTTCTGGGCGAGCCACGTCAACCACCATTCCAGTCAGCACTACAACCTCTCGACGGCGCTGCGGCAGAGCTGGACGGGGTTTGTCGCGCTGTCGTTCGTGTTCCGGCTGCCGCTGGCGCTGGCGGGATTGGAGCCGGGAATGATCCTGGTCTGTGGCGGGTTCAACCTGATCTACCAGTTCTGGATCCATACCGAAGCGATCGGGAGGATGCCGCGCTGGTTCGAAGCAGTGATGAACACGCCCTCGCACCACCGAGTCCATCACGCGGTGAACGCGCGCTATCTCGATCGCAATTACGCGGGAACTTTTATCGTCTGGGACCGGGTGTTCGGCACATTCTCACCCGAGGACGATGCGGACCGCATTCGGTATGGGATCGTTCACCAGCTCGGCAGCTTCAACGTGCTGAAGGCGGTGTTCCACGAATGGGTGGCCATTGCCCGCGATATCGCGCGCGCGCCGTGGCGGCACAAGTTGTCCTACCTCTGGCGGGAGCCGGGCTGGAGCCACGATGGAAGCCGCGAAACTTCGGACATGATTCGGGCGCGATGGAGAGAAGGAAACTTGCAGCCGCCCCGGTAATCTCCCCGTCAGGACCAGGAAGCTAGCAAGGCCCAACACAAAGGGCCGGGAGATTGCTCTCCCGGCCCTTCGTTTGTGTGCCGTTGTGGCAGGTTAGGGCTCAGTTGCCCGAACGCCCTTAGTTACCGGAGCCGGGGCCGTAGGTAACTTCCACGCGGCGGTTCTGCAGTTCGCGGACACCGTCGGCAGTGGCGACGCGGGGCATCGATTCGCCGAAGGCTTCGCTGCTGATCCGCGCGGCAGGAATGCCACGACCGGTGAGGTAGTCACGCACCGCAGCGTTACGACGCTCGGACAGGCCGACGTTGTAGGTGGCTGCACCCGAACGGTCAGCGTGGCCTGCCAGCATGACGCGGGCGGTGCCGCAGTCGCGATAGGCAGTGGTGGCCGAGTTGAGCACGGTAGCCGCTTCCGGCGTGATCGCCGACTGATCCCAGTCGAAGAACACGATGTAAGGCCCGGTGTTGCACTGCGCCTGCGGCGGCGGAGGCGGCGGGGGCGGAGGAGGCGGAGGCGGCGGAGGCGGCGGTGGCGGAGGAGGCGGGGGAGGCGGAGGCGGCGGAGCCACATCGCCACCCAGATTGATAATCACGCCAAGCCGCGCCGAATGCGTCGCCAGTTCGAATTCATTGGTCCGGCCGATAGAATCGGTCAGGGTGAATTCCTGGGTGCTGAAGTAGCGATACCCCAGAGAAACTTCGACATCATCGTTCACAGGGAAGCGTAGTTGCGCCAGCGCCTGCCATGCCCACTGGTGATCTTCGTCATCCAGATGACCGGGACCGCTGGGGGAAGCGGTGGTATCGGCGCCAAGCCAAGTGTGACCCGCGCCCGCTCCGATCGAGAAGCCGATGCCGTCTTCACCACCGAAATCGAGCAGCGCATTGGCCATGACCGAAGTCTGCCGCAGTTCGCCACCATAATTCAGTGTTCCGGTTACCGGAGTGTCGTCGAACAAGGGGATGCCAACGCCGTCATCAGGAGTGGAGATTTCGGCCACGTCCCATTCGCGATACGAGCCTTCGATCTCGGTGCGGAGCACACCCCAGTCATAACCCAGGAAACCGGCGAGTTCCCAGCCGATATCGCTCGAGGTGGTCGAGGCATCGGAGACATCGCCAATGTCGGTATCGAAATCATCCGGGAACACCACGCCGCCTTCGGCACCGAAATAGGCCTGGCCGTCCCGGGCCATTGCCGGCACCGAAAGGGCAACCGCAGCAACACCCAGTCCGAGAGCAATTTTACGCATAGCAATAAATCCCCTTTGAACCTTCACACTTCCCCTTAAGAGGCGCGTGGAATTAAGGCAACCGGCACTCCTTTCGAAGCCACTTCAAAAGAAGTTAAGCGATTGGCTTGGAACGCGATACCGCATCGCGGCATAATGGCCAAGTCCCTATAATTCAGGCGCAATTAGCCTGCCGAAGGCAATTCGCTGCCCATCCGCGCCGCACTGTTGCAAAAATATAACGTAGTCGCGAATCTGACACTTCGCGAAGCAATTTGATAAATGCTGCCTCAGAGCGCGAGTTCGCCTTCTTCGCCCGTACGGATTCGCGTTGCGCTACCCAGTTCGAGAACGAAGATCTTGCCATCGCCAATCTGGCCATTGTTGGCCGCGGCACGAATGGTTTCGACTATGCGCGGGGCAAGATCGTTACTGGCGGCGATTTCCAGCCGCACCTTTGGGAGCATGTTCACCGCATATTCTGCACCGCGGTAGATCTCGGTCTGCCCCTTCTGCCGCCCGAATCCCTTGGCTTCGCATGCGGTCATCCCGGTGACACCGATCCCGGCCAAAGCCTCGCGTACATCGTCCAGCTTGTGCGGCTTGATGATAGCGATCACGAGTTTCATCGGGAGTTCTCCTGTTGCTGCGTCACTTGTGCGGCGGATCGCCCCCGGCTGGCAACTGGAAAGTCTGGCAGCGGTTAGGTCTGGTAACAGGAAAAATGACAAAAAAGGGGCCGGAGCGGGTGGCTCCGGCCCTTGTCAGTTGTACGTTCGCAGGAGGAACGTGGTGAGGCGGGGTCGAGAGGGAGAGGAGGAGGTTCCCGACCCCGCCAAGCTGGGTATCAGTTGTAGGCGCGTTCCCCGTGTTCGGAGATGTCGAGCCCTTCGACTTCGGCTTCTTCGGTAACCCGGAGGCCGACGACCATCTTGGTCAGCAGACCGGCAATCAGGGTGCCGATGCCGGCCCAAAGGATGGTGATGACGACGCTCTTGAACTGGATGAACAGTTGCGTACCCATCGCCGTCGATCCGTCGCCGGGGCCGCCCAGGAAGGCCTGGTAGACCACCGCCGTGCCGATCGCGCCGACGATGCCGCCGATCCCGTGGATGCCGAAAGCATCGAGCGAGTCGTCATAGCCGAACTTGCCTTTCACCTTGGCCACCGCGAGGTAGCAGATCAGCGATGAGACAATGCCGAGCAGGATCGCGCCGAACGGCCCGGAATTGCCCGCCGCCGGCGTAACCGCAACCAGACCGGCGATCACGCCCGAGCAGAAGCCCAGCGCCGAACCCTTGTGACCGGCAATCCGCTCGATCACCATCCACGCCAGACCGCCCGCCGCCGTGGCGACAAAGGTGTTGATCATGGCGAGGCCCGCAGAACCGTCGGCTTCGAGCGCCGACCCGGCGTTGAAGCCAAACCAACCGACCCAGAGCAGTCCGGTGCCGACCATTGTCATGGTCATCGAGTGTGGCGGCATCTGCTCATCGGGGTAGCCGCGACGCTTGCCCAGCAGGTAGGCGAGGACGAGGCCCGAAACACCGGCATTGATATGCACCACGGTGCCGCCAGCGAAATCGAGCGCGCCGTCTTCGAACAGCAGGCCACCGCCGGCCCACACCATATGCGCGATGGGAAAATAGACGATGGTGAGCCAGAGCGGCACGAACATCATCGTGGCGGAAAACTTCATCCGCTCCGCCGTCGATCCGAGGATCAGCGCGGCGGTGATGGCGGCGAAAGTCATCTGGAAGCTGATGAAGACATATTTGCTGATGACTTCATCGGTGAAGGTGGCTGCCGTGCTGCTGGCATCGGTGCCGGACAGGAAATAGCTGCCGCCGCTGATGAACAGGCCCAGCGTGCCTTCATAAACCGTATCGCCAAAAGCCAGCGAATAGCCCCACATCACCCAAACCAGCATCGCCAGAGCGGCAGTCGCGCCAATCTGGGTCATGGTGGAAAGCATGTTCTTGGATCGGGTCAGGCCGCCGTAGAACAGCGCCAATCCGGGCAGGATCATCAGCAGGACGAGGATGGTAGCGGTCATCATCCAGGCGTTGTTGCCCGGATTGGGCACGGCCGGAGCAGCTTCAACCACTGCTTCAGCGACTTCCGCCACGGGCGCATCGGCCACGACGGCAGCAAGCGCCGGGTGCGATGCGAGCAGTGCGGTCAGGCCGACAGCACCGATTTTGATAAGTGTCGATTTCATGTTCTTGACCCCCTGATCAAAGCGCGGTTTCGTCGGTTTCGCCGGTGCGGATCCGCGTGGTCGACGCGAGGTCGAGCACGAAAATCTTCCCGTCGCCGATGCTTTGCGTGCTGGCGGTTTGCTGGATGGCTTCGACCACCTTCGGCATCATCTCGTCGCTCACCGCGATTTCGAGCTTCACCTTGGGCAGCATGTTGACCGAATATTCGGCGCCGCGATAAATTTCGGTCTGGCCCTTCTGGCGGCCGAACCCTTTCACTTCCGAGACGGTCATCCCGGCGACACCGACCCCGGCGAGCGCTTCACGCACTTCGTCGAGTTTGAACGGCTTTATGATGGCGATGACAAATTTCATCACTGACCCCTGTTCTTCGCCGGCGTCATCCCCGGCCAGGGGTTCCTTCTGCAAGGGGTGTGCCAGTTTCGCTTTCGGGTGGATTTACAAAGGCGTTAGAGCGAGCGGCACGGTGGGCGCATGTTGCAGCGCACAAAAACCGGGCAGCGGCGCTTAAAATTGAGGCAGGGTTGCGGGCGTCAGGCCTTCAGCGAAAGCACGGCGCGGATCGGCAGATGGTCCGATGCCTGCCGCGCAAGCATGCTATTGTGAACGCCCATCTCCTCTACCTGCCAGTCAGGCGTGTGCATCAGCCGGTCGAGCGCGAGCACCGGGCGGCGCGCAGGGAAACTGTTGCCAGGCGCGATCACTTCCCAGTGCGCCGCCAGCCCGCGCTCGCCGCCGATCGGGCGAATCCATTCGTTGCAATCGCCGAGCATCACCGCAGGGAGGCCGGGCGCGCGGCTGGCGTTGCAGACATGCGCGAACTGCCGCTTGCGCCGCAGCCCGCTGAGATCGAGATGCATGCCCGTCACGCAAATCTCCTGCGTGCCGCTGCGCAGGGTCGCCCGGATAGCACCGCGCGGTTCGATGCGCGGGAGATGCGCGGCCTCGACTTCGACGATCTCCAGCCCCTCGCGCACCAGCAGGGCATTACCGTGCCAGCCCATGCTGGCCGGCAAGGTGGGGACAGCGCCCACCTGCCAGCCGCGCGCGGTCAGGTCGCCCAGATCGAGCACGCTCTGGCGATTGCCGAAGCGGATATCGACTTCCTGCAGCGCGACCACATCGGCATCCAGCTCATCGATCACGTCGAGAATCCGCAGCGGATCGCGCCGCCGGTCCCCGCCAACGCCCTTGTGGATGTTGTAGCTCGCAAAAGTGAGCCGCATCAGCTTTCCCCCCTCAATTTTCGGGGTTCGGCATGGTTCCGGCAATATAGCGATCGGTCGGGCGCGTCGGCAGGCCGTCGATAGATTCGCGCCGCCGCTTGTGCTTGCCCGCCCATTCGACCGGATCGGCCTGCGCATGGTATTTCACCAGCGTTTCGCGGTGCCGCTCGAAATCCATCATCGGCACGCCCCAGCCGCAGCTGGTCTGGACACTTTCGACCGCGATATCGAAAATCTGCCGCGTGCCGGGGAGCAGTGTGAAATGCGCGGAAATCTCGTCCCAGCCGCTTTCCCAAGGCAGCACCGGCTTGCCCGTGCCGTAGATGCGCAGGATCAGCGCCGGGTTCTCGAAATTGCAGACCATCAGCGTTATTCGCCCGTCTGCTATCAAATGCGCATTGGTCTCGTTCCCCGATCCGCCGAGATCGAGATAGGCGACCCGGTCTGGCGCGAGTACCCGAAAGGTATCGGCCAATCCCTTGGGCGACAGGTTGATACGCGCGTCAGGTGCAGCCGTGGCAACGAAGAACACCGGCTGGCGTTCGATCATCGCGATATGCTTGTCGGTGAGGGTGTCGGTGAAATCGGCCATCAGGAAGGTCTAACTGCCCTTTCCCTGACTGTCACCGCTCCTTGGTCGCCGAGAACACGATCTCCGGGTTCTTTTCCTGCTGGTAGCCGACATCCCACGCGCTGCGGGCCATGAACACCAGGTCGCCGTCGCGGTCTTTCGCCAAGTTGCCCTGGTTGAACCGCTCGAACTCGTCGAGCTTGTCCTGCGGTCCCTGCATCCAGCGGGCGGTGGCGAAGGGGCTGGCTTCGAGCGCCGCTTCCACCTTGTATTCGGCTTCCAGCCGCGAAATCAGCACTTCCAATTGCAACTGCCCGACCACGCCGACAATGCTCGATCCGCCGATCACCGGGTAGAACACCTGGATCACGCCCTCTTCGGACAGATCGTCGAGCGCTTTCCGCAATTGCTTGGTCTTGGTGGGATCGCGCAATTGCACCCGGCGGAGGATTTCCGGGGCGAAATTGGGCAGGCCGGTGAAGCGGATGGTATTCTTCTCGCTCAGCGTATCGCCCACCCGCAGCGTGCCGTGGTTGGGAATGCCGATGATGTCGCCCGCTTCCGCCGTATCGGCAATCTCGCGGTCCTGCGCGAAGAACAGGATCGGCGAATGCACGGCAATCGGCTTGCCCAGCCCTGAGGGGGTAAGCTTCATGCCGCGTTTGAAGGTGCCCGAAACCTGCCGCATGAAAGCAATCCGGTCGCGGTGCTGCGGGTCCATGTTCGCCTGCACCTTGAAGATGAAACCGGTCACTTCGTCGCGGCTCGGGCTGATTTCGCCCTGGTCGCCCAATAAATCTTGGCAGGGCTGCGGGCGCGGCGGCGGGGCGTACCTGGCGATGCCCTCGATCAGTTCGGCAACGCCAAAGTTCTTGAGCGCAGAGCCGAAATAAACCGGGGTCAGGTCACCGTGGCGGAAGGCGGCGAGATCGAATTCGGGGTAGCCGCCGCGTGCCAGATCGATCTCGTCACGGTAGTTCTCCGGGATCGCCGCGTCGGCATCGCGCCGCCCGAGATATTCCTTCGATGGCCCATCGGGCCGCGCCACTTCGCCGGTGCGGAAATCGAGCAGCCCTTCGAACAGCCCGCCCATGCCCACGGGCCACATCTGCGGGCTGACATCGAGCGCCAGCTTGTCGGCGACCTCGTCCAGCGTCTCGAACGGGTCGCGGCCCTCGCGGTCCACCTTGTTGACGAAAGTGATGATCGGCACCGAGCGCAGGCGGCAGACCTCGAACAGCTTCAGCGTCTGCGGCTCGATCCCCTTGGCCGCGTCGATCACCATGATCGCCGAGTCGACCGCGGTCAGCGTGCGATATGTGTCTTCGGAGAAATCCTCGTGCCCCGGCGTGTCGAGCAGGTTGAAAGTGATCGTCTTGCCTTCGTGCGCTTTCTCGAACGTCATCACGCTGGACGTGACCGAAATGCCGCGCTGCTGTTCGATCTTCATCCAGTCAGAACGCGCCCGTCGCGCCTGGCCGCGCGCCTTGACCTCGCCAGCGAGATGGATCGCGCCGCCTTGCAGCAGCAGCTTCTCGGTCAGCGTTGTCTTGCCCGCGTCAGGGTGCGAGATGATGGCGAAGGTGCGGCGGGAATTGGTCATGCTAGGCGCGCGATCCCTTGAACAATGTGTGGCGCAAGGCAACGACAATCAGTGCGTAAGAGATGAATACGAACGATACCATCCCGACGATTGCCATGCCCATTCCGCCGTCGTTGGTGGCATAGGAGAGTTCCCACACCCAATAGCCACAAAGGAGTCCGGCAACCCCCACGAGAGACAGTGCATACCTGACTGGAATCGCCGCCAACATCGCCGGGAACAATGCTAGAACTCCTGCGCGTCGCCAGAATGCCACCTTGTTGATGTCACCGACCTCCATCCCAAGGACGAAGATGGCAAGCAGCAAAGTGATCAGTAGCCCGACGAGGAATACCAAGGCTGAAAAGATGCCTAGTCGACGCACTAACCACGCAATTCCGCGCCCAGTTTCGCCGCCGCTGCAACAACGGCATCGGCAATCGCCTTCAGGTCGGCGTCCTTGTAGCTCGCCTCGCCGGGTTGGAGCGTCACTTCGATCGCCACGCTCTTCTTGCCTTCCGGCACGCCTTGCCCGGCGAACACATCGAACACGCGGGCATCGACAATATTCGTCTTGTCCGCGCCCTTCACCGCGCGCAGCAGGTCGGCAGCGGCAAGCGCGGCGGGGACGAGGAAGGCGAAATCGCGCGACACGGCTTGCAGCGCGGGCGGGGCGTAGTCGGGCTTGGCGAAGCCCGCCTTGCCCTGCCTTGATGTTCTTTGGGCCGGGATTGCGTCGAGATAGATCTCCACCGCCATTACCGGGCCATCGACATCAAAGGCATCAAGCGTCGCGGGATGCAGCGCGCCGAAGCGGGCGAGCACCGCCTTGGGGCCGAGCCGCAGCGTGGCGGACTGGCCGGGGTGGAACTGCGGACCTGCCTCGCCCATCACTTGAAGCTTGTCGACCGGAGCACCCGCCTCGGCGAGCAGCGCTTCGGCGACGGCCTTGGCGTCGAAGGCATCGTAAATGGCCGCCTTGCCGGTTGCCCAGCCGCGAGGGGTCTTCTCGCCCGCCAGCAGCAAGGCAAGCGTCGGGCGCTCGTCGCTGGTGCCGTCGGCCCCGCGAAGGTAGCGGCGACCCAGTTCGAACAGCCGCAGGGCATCCGCACCGCGATCCAGATTGCGCTTCGCTGCCGCCAGCAGGCCGGGGAGCAGCGAGGGGCGCATGGCCTTCATTTCCTCGCTGATTGGGTTGTCGAGCACCCACAGCGGCGCGCGCTCATCCTGAGCCTGTCGAAGGGCGGCAAAATGCTCGGCGTGGGCCACCGGCAGGAAGGACCAGGTCACCGCCTCGTTCAGCCCGCGCGCGGCAGCCGCACGGCGCAGGCGGCGTTCGAGCGCCTGCATGGGGGTGGCGGTGGGACGAGCAACACCTTCCTGGCGTGGCAGGGCGACGCTGGCGACCTTGTCCAGCCCGTGGATGCGGACCACTTCCTCGACTATGTCGGGAGCACCTTCGATGTCGTGCCGCCGCAGCGGAACGGTGACGGTCCAATCGCTGGAGATGCTGAAATCGAGCGCCTGGAGGATGCGCTTTTGCTCCGCCTCTGGCACATCCACGCCGCCCAACTTTGCGGTCAGCCCCGGATCGAAGGCAATCACCTTCGGCTCGCTCGGCGGCGAACCTGCGCGCACCACTTCGCTCGCCTCTCCACCGCAGAATCGCTGGATCAGGCTGGTGAGGCTTTCCAGCCCCTCCTCCAGCCACGCCGGATCGACCCCGCGTTCGAACCGCGTGCGGGCATCGGTCGCCAGCCCCAGCTTGCGCCCGGTCACGCCGATGCGCTCCGGATCGAAGTAGGCGATTTCCAGCAGCACATCGGTGGTTTCGGGCTGCACCGAGCTCTGCTCGCCGCCCATGATCCCGGCGATGTCATGCACGCCCGCGTCGTCGGCGATCACCGTCATGCTGGCATCGAGCGTGTAGGTCTTGCCGTTCAGTGCCTCGACCTGCTCACCATCGCGCGCGCGGCGGGCGACCACCGGGCCGGTGAGCTTCGCCAGATCGTAGACGTGCGCCGGGCGACCGAAGGCGAGCATCAGGTAATTGGTGATGTCCACCAGCGCCGAAATCGGACGCTGGCCCGCAGCCTTCAGGCGGCGCTGCATCCAGTCGGGGCTGGCACCGTTGCTGACCCCGCGAATGACGCGGCCGTAGAAGGCGGGGCAGCCCGCAGGATCATCGGTGCGAATTTCCACCGGACATGGGAAAGTCGCGGCAATGTCGTGTTCGCGCAAGGGCTTGAGCGTGCCGAGCCCCGCCGCCGCAAGATCGCGGGCGATGCCGTAGACACCCATGCAATCGGGGCGGTTGGGAGTAACCGCCACGTCGAACACCGGCGATGCGCCGTGGTATTCGGCGAAGAGGGTGCCGACCAGCGCATCACCGGGCAGTTCGATGATCCCGTCGTGCTCGTCGCCCAGTTCGAGCTCGCGCACAGAGCACATCATGCCGTTCGATTCGACCCCGCGAATGGCGCTCTTCTTGAGCACCATGCCGTTGGCGGGAACCACCGCTCCCGCCACGCCGAGCACGCCCTTCATCCCCGCACGCGCATTGGGCGCACCGCAGACCACCTGCAAAGGCTCGCCTTCACCCGTCGAGACGGTGAGCACCTGCAACTTGTCGGCATCGGGATGCGGGGCAGCAGTCAGCACTTCGGCCACGCGGAAGCCCGCCAGCTTGTCCGCCGGGTCCTCGATCCCTTCGACCTCGATCCCGATGGCGTTGAGCGTCGCGGAGATTTCCGCCACGCTCGCCTGCGTGTCGAGGAAATAGGTCAGCCATTCGAGCGAGAATTTCATGCTTTCGCTCCTACGCCAGCGGAAAGCGTCGGCTGGTCGAGCCCGCTGAATCCGTAATGCGCCAGCCAGCGCACATCGCCGTCAAAGAAGGCGCGCAGGTCGTCCATCCCGTATTTGAGCATGGCAAGCCGGTCGACGCCGACGCCGAAGGCAAAGCCCTGCCACTCATCGGGATCGAGCCCGGCAAATTCGATCACCCGGCGGTTGACCATGCCGCTGCCGAGCAGTTCCATCCAGCCATGCCCGGGCGCATCGCCGCTGCCGCCAAGCACCCGCTTGCCATTGACGAGCGCGAAGCCGACATCGACTTCCACCGAAGGCTCGGTGAAGGGGAAGTAGCTCGGACGCAGGCGGAGGACGATGTCCTCGGTCTCGAAGAAGGCCTTGAGGAAAGTTTCCAGCGTCCATTTCAGGTGGCCGAGGTGAATGTCCTTGTCGATCACCAACCCTTCGACCTGGTGGAACATCGGCGTGTGCGTGGCGTCGCTGTCGCTGCGATAGACCCGCCCCGGCGCGATGATCCGGATCGGCGCTCCCTGCGCCATCATGCTCCGGATCTGCACAGGCGAGGTGTGCGTCCTCAACAGCATCTTGCCACCCTTAGGGGCCGTGTCGGGGAAGTAGAACGTATCGTGCATCGCTCGCGCCGGGTGGCTTTCGGGCATGTTGAGCGCGGTGAAATTATACCAGTCGTCCTCGATCTCCGGCCCCGTGGCAACCGCGAAGCCGAGATCGGCGAAAATCTCCGCCAGCTCGTCCATCACCTGGCTGACCGGGTGAACCGAACCCTTCGGCGCGGCAGGCGCAGGCAGGGTAAGGTCGAGCGTTTCGGTCGCCAGCCGCGCCTCGCGCTCCGCCGCCTCCAGCGCCGCCTTGCGCGCTTCGACGGCATCGGCCACGCGGGCGCGCAGGCCCTGGATGCGCGGGCCTTCAACCTGCCGCTCATCGGGCGACATGCCGCCCAGCGTCTTCATCAGCGCGCTGATCCAGCCCGCCTTGCCCAGCGCCTCGACGCGGATCGCCTCGACGTCAGCGGCGCTGCCCGCCGCTTCCAGCCGCGCCAGAGTCTCGTCTGCCAATTGTTCGTGATCGGTGCTCATGATGGCCGCTCGCTTAGTGGGGACAAACAAAAAGCGCCACCCTTTCGGATGGCGCTTCCTGTATTTCAGAACATCATCAGGTCAGGCGGGAAGCGCTTCCTTGGCCTGCTTGATGATGAGGCCAAAGGCCGCCGCTTCGTTCATCGCCAGATCGGCCATGACCTTGCGGTCCAGCTCGATCCCGGCCAGCTTCACGCCGTGCATGAACTGCGAATAGGTGAGGCCTTCGCCGCGCACTGCCGCGTTGATGCGCTGGATCCACAGCGCGCGGAAATTGCGCTTGTTCACCTTGCGATCGCGATAGGCGTACTGGCCGGCCTTTTCGACGGCCTGGCGGGCAACGCGGATCGTGTTCTTGCGACGGCCGCGATAGCCCTTCGCCTGTTCGAGAATCCGCTTGTGCTTGGCGCGGGTGGTAACACCGCGTTTGATGCGAGTCATAGTCTATTCCTTTCCAGAGCGCGCGGTCAGCCGAGGCCGTAAGGGGCCCAGCGCTTGATCGTCGGCGTGTCCGCAGTGGACAGGACCGAAGTGCCGCGGTTCTGGCGGATATACTTCGCATTGTGGCTGATCAGGCGGTGGCGCTTGCCGGCGACACCATGCTTGACCTTGCCTGTGGCGGTGAGCTTGAAGCGCTTCTTCACGCCGCTCTTGGTCTTCAACTTGGGCATTTTCATCTCCTTTGACAGAGACACGTCCAACCAGCCCTGGCAGCCCTTGATGGCCAGACCGGAAAATAATCACGTGTCAGTGAAGCGGGCGCGCATACCGATTCCTGCGGCAATTGCAAGGACCGCGTGCCGCGCCCGCTCCTGAAGTTGCGCTCGCTTAGAAGCGGGCACCCACGGTAACACCGGCATGGCGGCGCTGGAAATTGATGCCGTAGACATCGCCAAGGTCGGCATAGCCAAGCTCGACGCTGCCGTAGAACGTGTCGCCGAAGCCATGTTCGTAACCTGCTGCAAAGGCCACGCCTTCACCGGTTTCAGTCGAATCGAGACCAAGGCCACTGGTTTCGAAACCGAGCTGGCCGTAGCCCAGCTTGCCGAAAAGCTGGCCTTCGGCGTTCAGCGCCACGCCAATATGCAGACCGGCTTCAAGATAATCGGTCGTCGACACGCAGAAGCCTTCTTCGCAGCTTTCGACGCTGGAAACCTCGTACTGGCCATAGGGACCGACGACTACCGAATTGCTCACCGCCAGATCGAAGCCGACTTCGCCACCGAAAGCGAAGGCGCTGCCCAGCTTGTAGACATCGTCGTCTTCTTCGATCGAGCTGACCGTCGGGGTCTCGTAAGTGGCCCGTGCTTCGATGCGCACACCGTCACGAGCAATGGAATCGGTCGTATTGGCTTCCTGTGCGGCAGCCGGAACGGCGACGGCGGCGCAGAGCGCTACCGGAACAACAAACAAACGCATGCAGATTTACCCCTGTTAGATCGCCTCGACGCTCGAAGCG
This sequence comes from Erythrobacter sp., assembly GCA_019739335.1. NCBI lineage: Bacteria > Pseudomonadati > Pseudomonadota > Alphaproteobacteria > Sphingomonadales > Erythrobacteraceae > Erythrobacter > Erythrobacter sp. The sequence continues at coordinate 1,482,766 of CP073261.1, read as the reverse complement.
CGGGCGCGCCCTAGGGGAAAGCCTCTGCCCAAGCGATTACCATCGCTTGGGCAGTTGCGAATTGACCGTTACTGTTGCGTGGCAGCAACTTTATTGCGCGGCCAGGCTGCGGAAGTCGGAGCTGGGCAGTCCTAGGTTCCCAACACCTCCACCACATCCTCCAGCCGCGCCGGATCGCCCAGCGCCAGCACGGAACCGTCCGATCCCGCGTGCAAAGGCTCGCCGCGCCAGTCGCTCATCACGCCGCCTGCGCCTTCGACCACCGGCACCAGCGCGGCGTAATCGTGCAGTTTCAGGCCTGCTTCGGCGACGATGTCGATATGGCCGCTCGCCAGCGTGGCGTAGTTGTAGCAGTCGCCGCCCATCACCATGCGCTTGTGATCGGTCTGCCCGGCCAGCGCCATGAAGCGGTCGCCCTGCTCCACGGTGAAGTAATGCGGGCCGGTGGTGGCGATGGTCGCGTGGTCGAGTTCGGGGCACAGGCGCGTGCGCACGGGCTGGCCGTTGAAGGTGGTGGGTTTGCCGACCACGCCGAGCCAGCGTTCGCCAAGGATCGGCTGGTCGATCACGCCGAGCACCGGGAAGCCACCTTCCAGCAGTGCGATCAGGGTGCCGAAGATCGGCCGCCCGGCGAGGAAGGCGGTGGTGCCGTCGATCGGATCGAGCACCCACTGGCGGCCCGATACGCCCTGCTTCTCGCCATATTCCTCGCCGAAAATGCCATCCGCGCTGGCCTCCGCTTCGATCAGGCGGCGCATAGCGGCTTCGGCATTGCGATCGGCCAGCGTTACGGGAGTCGAATCGCCTTTCGATTCGCTGTCCATCAGGGTGCGGAACAGCGGGCGGATTTCGGCGCGGGCAGCATCTGCCAGCCGGTGAATGAGTGCAATATCAGTGCTGGAGGCCATAGTGCTCTCCTAGTAGAAGTTAACGGCGTTGCAATCGCCGGGTTTGTTACGCAATCTTCCGCATAATGAAAAACGGGCCGCAGATTAAGTCGCAGACCGGCGCTACGCGGGGCGGTTCGCCACTGGCCCTGTCGCGCGCTCCGGCCTGGGACCTGCTGCCCTGGGGTTACTGGTGGAGCATTGCCGAGGGCGAGCTTCCCGCAGGGATGCGCATCGAATGCGGGCGGGTGATCGATCATCCGTGCATCACCATCATCTATCATGACGCCTGGACCGCGGGCACGGCGGACGGAGTACAGGTCTGGCAACCCGGTCCCCACGGCACCGCGCTCTATTTCGGGCCGCAATCGCGGCGGATGTCGCTCGGCATTTCGGGCAAGTATGTGGCTATCACCCTGCACCTGAATGCGGGCGCGGCGAGCCTGCTGGGCTTTCCCGAGAACGGCGAAGTGCTCGACCGGATTGTCGATGTCGATGAGTGGTTCGGGCGCGACTTGCCGCTGGGCTCGCTCGTGCCCATGGACCAGCCCTACGAAGCATGGCTGCGCGCGCTGGAAGACGAGTTCCTCCGCCCGCTGGTGGAAGCATCGGGCCGCAAGATTCCCGATCCTATCGTCATCGATTTCGAGCGCCAGTGCCTCGCCAATCCCGATATCAGTGTGGAGCAATTCGCCGAACGCCACGATGTCTCCAAACGCACGATCGAGCGGTTGATCAAATCCGCATTCGGGATCACCCCCAAGCAGGCGCTGCGCCGCGCACGGGTGCTCGACATGGCCTCGGCCCTGCTCGATGTCGCCCGACCCGAGGACCGCCCGGAAATCGAGCTGCGCTATTTCGACCAGTCGCACCGGGTGAAGGAAGTGCGCGCATTTTTCGGGATGTCGCCGAGCCAGCTCAAGAACGGACCGCACCCCTTCCTGCGGCTAGCGCTGGAAGTGCGCCAGCGGCGGCGTCTCGACGCGCTCAACCGGTTGAAGCCTCAAGAGCTGGGCCCGTGGCGCGATCCCGACAGCGAACCGCGTTCGCGCGGACAGGGCTGGTCGGCAAACTGAACCTGCTTCCGCTCGCTAGGCGCAGCTCGCACTGTCCGTGCTCAACGGCGGCGGAACCGGAAGTACCACACTTCGTGCCCGTAGGTATGGCGCGCCTTGTATTCGTAGCGCGTTTCGGGCCAGCCGGAGGGGCGCTGGCGGAACTGGTCCGGCCCGTCGATTACCCATTCGAATTCCTCGCGGAAGCGCCGCATCACCATCAGCGCGTGGCGGACATAGACCGCGTGATCGGTGCCGAAGCGGAATTCGCCGCCGGGCTTCAGCTTGTCGGCGATCATCCGGACCGGGCCATCGTTCATCATCCGCCGCTTGGCGTGCTTGGCCTTGGGCCAGGGATCGGGATGCAGCAGGTAAACCATTGTCAGCGCGCCGTCGGGGATGCGTTCGAGCACCTGCAAGGCATCGCCGTGATGGATGCGGACATTGCCCAGCGCCCCGTCGCGGACGTGGACCAGCGCCTGCGCCACGCCGTTGACGAAGGGCTCGGCTCCGATGAAGCCGTGATCGGGCAGCAGGTCGGCGCGATAGGCCAGATGCTCTCCGCCGCCGAAGCCGATCTCGAAATGCAGCGGGCGCTCCCCATGCGAACTTGGGCCGAACAGCCCCTCCGCCGTCACCGGCCCCTCAAGCGGCACCGCAATCTGCGGCAGCAGCGTGTCGACCAGGTCCTGCTGCCCGGCGCGCAGGGCCTTGCCCTGGCTGCGCCCGTACAGCCGCTTCAGCGTGGTCGGATCGCCTTCCTTGTTCGCACTCATGGCGAGCGCGCTAGAGAAGAACGCCCCGAAAGCGCAACTGCTTTCGAGGCGTCCCCGGGTACCCCTTGCCCCCTCGGGAGCAAAATCACTATCAGGCGGCGACCTGTTCCTCGCCCGGATCGCGCAGCACATAGCCGCGGCCCCAGACGGTTTCGATGTAGTTTTCCCCGCCGCAGGCACTCGAAAGCTTCTTGCGCAGCTTGCAGATGAACACGTCGATGATCTTCAGTTCGGGCTCGTCCATCCCGCCGTAAAGGTGGTTGAGGAACATTTCCTTGGTCAGCGTGGTGCCCTTGCGCAGCGACAGCAGCTCGAGCATCGCATATTCCTTGCCGGTCAGGTGCACCCGCGCGCCATCGACTTCGACGGTCTTGGCATCGAGGTTCACCGCCAGCTTGCCGGTGCGGATCACGCTCTGCGAATGGCCCTTCGAGCGCCGCACCACAGCGTGGATGCGGGCGACCAGTTCGTCGCGGTGGAACGGCTTGGTCACGTAATCGTCCGCGCCGAAGCCGAAGCTGCGGATCTTGCTGTCCATTTCGGAAATGCCCGACAGGATCAGCACCGGGGTCTGCACCTTGGCCACGCGCAGCTTCTTGAGCACATCGTACCCGTGCATGTCGGGCAGGTTCAGATCGAGCAGGATGATATCGTAATCATACAGCTTGCCCAGATCGAGGCCTTCCTCGCCCAGATCGGTCGAGTAGACGTTGAAGCCTTCGGTGGTGAGCATCAGCTCGATCGCCTTGGCGGTCGTCGGCTCGTCTTCGATCAGCAGAACACGCATTGGAAACCCCTTTGCTCCCGGTGGTAACCCTCAATTCAGAGGTGTTGCCGTGAATTAACCACGTCGCTTCTCACCAAAAAAGGTTAACAATCGGTTTCCGCGTTAAGACTTTTGCGGTGAGTCTTTCCGGCAACAGGGGAAATCCGGTTAATTTCTGCGGCTTCGCGGCGGCTGAAAGTGAAGATCGGCCCACTGCGAACTTCGCCGTCACACAGTAGCAGGCACTCGGTTCGTCTCACGTACGGGGCTTTTGGAGCATATGGAGCACGGTTAAGGGCAGGAAAAACCACTTGTGTCACCGTTGGAGACAGAAGTGTGACCTTTCTCGCGTCCAGGCGAGCGGAGGGTGGAATGCGGTCCATGCCATTTAGGGAAGCACAGCGGGCTGCCTGTAGGAAACACACACGCGGCGGCGTAGGGCACAATATCCCCGCATGCGCCTTCGCCGCGGCCCCGGTGAGCCAGCGAGAGGATAGTCCGACACCGGCGTCGTTCGCTGAGCGCGCTTCACTCCTCGCGCACCAGCAGCTTGTCGATCTTGCGGCCGTCCATATCGATCACTTCGAAACGCCACCCCTGGTCGGTAAAGTATTCCCCTTCGGCGGGTAGGTGCTTGAGCATGAACAAGACGTAACCTGCCGCCGTTGCAAATTCACGGCCTTCGGGAAAATCGAGCCCCAGCCGCTCGGCCAGCGCATCGGCCGAAAGCGCGCCCGACACCAGCAGCGATCCGTCCTCGCGCGCGACGATCATCGGCGTGTCGCCTTCGTCCTGGTGGCTGGCGAAATCGCCGGCAATGGCTGCCAACAGATCCGCCGTGGTCACGATCCCGTCGAGATGGCCGTACTCGTCATGCACCATCGCCATGCCGGTGCCCGATTGCTGGAGCACCCGCAGCGCGTCCATCGCATCGAGCTGGTCGGGCACGACCTGGCTCTTGCGCAGGATGTCGGCGAGCACCACCGGCTCACCGGTCAGCATCTGCGCCAACAGTTCGCGCACCTTGATAACGCCGATCACCCTGTCGGCCGTACCGTCCGCCACCGGCAGCAGCGAATGGGGCGATTCTTCGATCACCCGGCGCATTTCAGCTTCGTCGGCATTCGCATCGAGCCAGTCGATCTGTGTGCGGGGGGTCATCAGTTCGCGCACTGGACGATCCTGAAGGCGCATGATGCCAGAAAGGATCGCGCGCTCCTGTTCCTCGATCACTCCGCTGCGCGTAGCATCGGCAAAGATCATCTGCAGTTCTTCGCCGGTCAGGCCGTGCTCGCCCTTGTGACGCACTCGCAACAGCCGCAGCAGCATCGCGGAGGAATTGTCCAGCAACCACACGAACGGCTTCGACACCTTTGCCAACAGGTCCAGCGGCAGCGCCATGATGATCGCCACCGGTTCCGCCGCCCGCAGGGCGAGCTGCTTGGGCACCAGTTCGCCGATCACCAGGCTGAGATAGGTGGTGACGGCAATCACCACGATGTAACCCACATTGTCGGCGATATCCGCATCCACGCCCAGCAGCGCGATCCGGTCCCCCACCGGCCCGCCCAGTGCGGCACCCGACACTGCGCCGTTGATAATGCCGATCAGGGTGATGCCGATCTGCACCGTGGAAAGAAACTTGCCCGGCTCGGCCGCCAGCCGCATTGCCACGGCCGCGGCTTTGCTGCCCTTTTCCGCTGCCATCCGCAGCCGCGCGGTGCGTGCCGAAACAATTGCGAGCTCGGACATGGCAAACACGCCATTGAGAACAATCAGGAAAATGAGCGCGGCGAGATAATGCCAGGGAAACGGATCCATCAGGTCTGCGGCGCTAGCAGATATGCCCGCAGGTGCGAACCCTTCACGTCATCACCGATGTTACGAGAAGTTACGGAACGCTCCGCTGGCCAAACCGTTGTGCGGGATGCAACATGATTACTCGCATCGTGGTCTGCGTGATTCTGGAGGAAGAACCAATGTATTCTAAGAAAGTCCTCATGTCGTCCATCGGCGCGCTTGCGCTGGTCGGTACGACCACTGCTTGCGTCACCGATCCCAATACCGGCAACCAGGTTATTTCGCGCACCGCCATCGGCGGTATCGGCGGGGCCGGGCTCGGCTATCTGCTCGGCGGTTTGATCGGCGGCAAGACCGCCCGCATCGTCGGCGCGGGGATCGGCGCAGCCGCAGGCGGCTATGTCGGCTACCGGATGGACGAACAGATCCGCGAACTGGAAGAAGTCACCGCCGGTACCGGCGTGGACGTGACCGAGACCCCGAATGGTGACGGCATCCTGGTCAACTTCCCTGACGTTACCTTCGCGGTCGATTCGACCAACATCTCGCCCACCATGCGGTCCACGCTCGATGGCGTGGCGCAGAACATGGTTGATCGGCCCAACAGCCTGATCGACGTGATGGGCCACACCGATTCGACCGGCAGCGAGCAGTACAACCTCGACCTGTCGCGCCGCCGTGCCGAATCGGTCGCCAACTACCTCGTCTCGCGCGGCGTTGCCCGCGCCCGCATCGAGACGATCGGCTATGGCGAGCAGTACCCGATTGCCGACAACACCACCGAAAGCGGCCGCTCGGCAAACCGCCGCGTGGAAATCCGGATTACCCCGGTAACGCAGGCGGACGTGAACGCCGCCTATTGAGCAAGTCGCTCTGGCAAGAGTGAGGGCGTCCCGCAAGGGGCGCCCTTTTTCTATTCTCCCACGATCCGCGCCGCGCGTTCCGCCAGTCGCTCCACGGCTGCATCATGGATGGCAGGCGCGGTGACGAGCAGGCCGAAGGCGCGCGGATCGCGTTTGTTGTAGGCGAGCGGTTGGCCGAAGGCATCGGTCACGCGCGCCCCTGCCTCGCGGGCGATCAGCGCGGCGGCGCCGATATCCCATTCATAGCCCCAGCGCAGCGTGGCCAGCAGGTCGGCCTCGTCAGCAGCTACCATTGCTACCCGAAGGGCGATCGAATTGGGCTTGTCGACTGTCGTCAGGTCGCGGTCCTCCTTCGCCAGCGAATCGGCGGGCACCCGCGCGCCGGAAAACTCGCGCCGCGTGCTCGCCGCCAGCCGCTCACCGTTGCGCCACGCACCCCTGCCCGCCGTGGCCGACCAGACTTCGCCGCGTGCGGGGGCAACCAGCGTGCCGATCAGGGGCCGCCCGCCGCTGATCAAGGCCACCGACACCGCCCAGCCCGGCCGCCCACGAATGAAATCGCGCGTGCCATCGATGGGATCGACCAGCCAGATCAGTCCCTTGTCGAGCCGCCCGGCATGGTCCGCAGTCTCCTCGCTCAGCCAGCCCGCCGCAGGCAGCAGGCGACCCAGTTCGCGCTTGAGGAAGGCGTCGACTTCCATGTCGGCCTCGCAGACCGGATTGCCGGGCGATTTCTCCCAGCTCTTCAGGTCATGGCCACCACCGGGCCAGCGGCCATGGGCCATGTGCCCCGCCTCTCGGCAAATCTGTTCAAGTTTCATGCTGTCGATCATGGGTGATCGCGCCAATGATTGAGGAAGAGAGGGTTTGCAAGCCGCGCTTGATGATGCTTAAGCGCCCGACGAAAAGCTGACCAATTGCTCTCCCAAGATACGAAGGCCCATTCCCATGAACATCCACGAATATCAGGCCAAGGAACTGCTGGCGAAATTCGGCATCGGCGTGCCCACCGGCTATCCGGCGCAGAGCGTGGAAGAAGCCGTGGCGGCTGCGGGCAAGCTGCCGGGGCCGCTCTACGTGGTGAAGGCGCAGATCCACGCGGGCGGACGCGGCAAGGGCAAGTTCGCCGAACTGCCCGCCGATGCCAAAGGCGGCGTGCGGCTGGCCAAGAGTGTCGCCGATGTCGAAGCCGATGCGAAGGACATGCTCGGCAACACGCTGGTGACGATCCAGACCGGCGATGCGGGCAAGCAGGTCAACCGGCTCTACGTCACCGACGGGGTGGATATCGCCAGGGAATTCTACCTTTCGATGGTTATCGACCGCGAAACCAGCCGTGTCGCACTGATCGTGTCCACCGAAGGCGGGATGGATATCGAGGAAGTGGCGCATTCCACGCCCGAGAAGATCACGACCCTCACCGTTGACCCCGCAACCGGCTTCATGCCGCACCACGGCCGCGCAGTGGCCTTCGCGCTCGGCCTGTCGGGCGATCTGGCCAAGGCGGCGCAGAAGCTGGCGAAGCAGCTCTACGATGCCTTCGTCAAGCTCGATTGCGCGATGCTGGAAATCAATCCGCTGGTGGAAACCGCTGGCGGCGAACTGCTGGTGCTCGACACCAAGATGAGCTTCGATTCGAACGCGCTCTACCGCCACCCCGATGTCGAGGCGATGCGCGACGAAACCGAGGAAGACCCGATGGAGGTCGAGGCCTCCAAGTACGATCTCGCCTATATCAAGCTGGATGGCGATATCGGCTGCATGGTCAACGGCGCGGGGCTGGCGATGGCGACGATGGACATCATCAAGCTGAATGGCATGTTCCCGGCCAACTTCCTTGATGTCGGCGGCGGCGCCAGCAAGGAGAAGGTGACGGCTGCGTTCAAGATCATCCTCTCCGATCCGGCGGTGAAGGGCATTCTCGTCAACATCTTCGGCGGCATCATGAAGTGTGACGTGATCGCCGAGGGGATCGTGGCGGCGGCGAAGGAAGTGAACCTCTCGGTCCCGCTGGTGGTGCGTCTGGAAGGCACCAACGTGCAACTGGGCAAGGATATCCTTGCGAACTCCGGCCTGCCGATCATCGCGGCGGACGACCTGGGCGACGCGGCGAAGAAGATTGTGGCGCAGGTGAAACAGGCGGCGTGAACTGCGCCGATCGCGCTGCTGGATCAGCGGGCCGCGTCCGCCATGCCGGACACATCAAGGCTTGACGCACCCGCCCCGCCAATGGCAATCGGCCCAGCGCAAACGATAGGGCACCGAGGTGCCCGGATTGCGGGTATAGCTTAGTGGTAAAGCTCCAGCCTTCCAAGCTGGCTATGCGGGTTCGATTCCCGCTACCCGCTCCAATCCCTTGCCCCAGCGAACCTTTCCTCGCGCTGCCGAAACCGTCCGTCGCACCTGAGAATCCACAGGCGTCAGGTGGTCCGGGCAGCGCCACTTACTATCGATTGTGGAAGGCACGTTTGGCTTAGAGGACTATTTCTCTGCGTGGGGGCCCTGAGATGGAGAACCGCCATGAAGAGCCATAAGATTGTGTCCGCTATTGTAGCTTCAGCAGCCGGAATCGCATTTGCCGCCACCGCGACTGCTCAGGCGAACGGACAGCCTCAACGCTCCTCCGATAGTCCACCCGGACTGATACGTGTCTTAGCCAAAGGTATACCGGGAATTGCCAGGGCGATTGTCGCAACCGAAGGCTCGAACAGTCGGTTGCAGGACTTGCCCGCCAGTCCCTGAACACGTCGATACCCATACGAGAGACCCCGCTTCGGCGGGGTTTCTTTTGCCCAGGGCAGCAGTTCGCAGTTCAGACCGCGGAGCTGAACCGGCGCGGGGAGTGCTGGCGGTAGGGATCGAAGCAGGCGGCAATGCTGCGGGCATAGGGAAGAGCGCTGGCAGGAATGGTCAGCATTCCGCCGGCATATTCGCACAGTCCCGCGGCAAGGAACGGCTCGAGTCGCTCCCGGGCCTCGGCCATGATCGGCTGGTCGATTCGCGCCCGACCCCGGCAGAGCAGTTCCTCGATGATCGAACCCCGGCGCTGGTCGTCCACCGAGCGGAGCTTGCCCGACGCGGCGGGCAGGCGCGACTGTGAGAGCAGCATTCGGTAACGCCCGGCATTCTTCTCGTTTTGCGCCAGCAGGCCGGGGAAACTGCTGATTGCCGATGCGCCAAGGCCTATCACGGCTGTGGCAGGATCGTCCGTAAAGCCCTGGAAATTGCGCCGCAACCGACCGGACATCGCCGCCTGCGCCAGTGGATCGCCGGGCAGCGCGAAGTGATCGAAACCGACAGGGGCATAGCCCGCATCGACCATGTGGCGGAATCCCGCCTCGGCCATGGCGAAGCGCTGGTCCTGATCCGGCAGGGCATTGCCATCGATCCGCTTTTGCCGCGCGATCAGGTGCGGAACATGGGCATAGCCGAACAAAGCCACCCGCTCCGCGCTGAACCCCCGCGCAAGATCGAGCGAAGACAGGACGTTGTCGATCGTCTGCCCCGGCAAACCGTACATCAGGTCCATATTGAGTGAAGTCACGCCAGCGCGCCGCAGCATTCCCACCGCACGTTCGATCATGGCCAGCGGCTGCACACGCCCGATGGCATCCTGCAATTGTGGGGCAAAGGTTTGCACGCCGAGCGAGGCATGGCTGGCGCCCACGCCACGCAGCACGCCTTCCCATTCGTCGGTGAGCGTGCGGGGATCGAGTTCGATCGACACCAACGGATCGGCAAGCGGGAATTTCAGCGTCAGCTGGTCGAACAGCCGCACGAAATCGACCGGAGCCAGCGCGTTGGGGCTGCCTCCGCCGAAGGCGATCCGGCGTACGCGCGCTCCGGCGGGCAGCAGATCTGACACCAGCGCAATCTCGCGGTGCAGCGCGTCCAGGTAGCTGGCGAGCCGTTGCGGGCGGTTGGCGGCGCTGGTGTTGCAGCCGCAGTACCAGCAGATCTTCTCGCAGAAGGGGATATGGACGTAGAGCGAGACGTCGCCCGTCGCTGTTCCGACGGCATCCTGGAATTGCAGCGGGCCGACGCTGGCGTCAAATTCGGCAGCGGTGGGGAAGCTGGTGTAACGCGGCACCGGCGTGGCGAGCAGGTCTGGGTGATAGGTCCACATGCCAGCCTGCATGGCGCGGGGCGTGGCTAGTGTCCTTGTCCTGCGTCAAACGCCTTGCCACGCTTGCGCGATTGGCAGCCCTTGGCGCAGCACGGCGTGGTGGCGGGAACGGCAGGCCCATTGCGTTCGATGGGAATACTCAGCATGCCGCCGTTGCACATCGCCATTTCCAGCATGAGCGGAGCAGGCCCGGCCAGCGGCAGCGGGCCGACTATCGCCGGAAACAGCGCCGCGATGGCGAGGGTGGGGACATTCACGGAATTTTCCCCTCCTCGTCCTCATCGATGAGGATGCGCGAGGCGGATCCGGCGGGATCGTCGAACTGGCCGCTGCGCAGCGCCCAGAAGAACGCCGCCAGTCCGGCCAAGCCGAGCAGCAGCGCAATCGGCACCAGGATCAGCAGCCCGTTCACCGCGCCGCGCCTACCAGTCGCAGTGAATTGGCAATTACCAGCAGCGAACTGGCGGACATGGCGACGGCAGCCACCAGCGGGGTGACATGGCCGAGAACCGCGAGCGGGACGGCAAATGCATTGTAGCCGATGGCGAGCGCAAAGTTCTGCTTCACCACCGCCATGGTCCGGCGGGATGCCGAAACCGCACGCGGCAGGGCCAGCAGCGATTCCTGAACGAAGACCATGTCGGCGGCTTGCAGCCCGACATCGCTGGCCGAGCCCGGTGCGATGGAAGCATTTGCGGCGGCGAGCGCGGGGCCATCGTTGAGCCCGTCACCGACCATCAGCACCCGGTGCCCTGCCTTGCGCTCGGCCTCGACCCTGGCCTGCTTTTGCGCGGGATCGGTCTGCGCTTGCGTTGCGATTCCCAGATCAATGCCTATGGCTTCGACGGCGGCTACCTTGTCGCCGGAGAGGATCGAACAGTCGATCCCCAGCGCCCGCAGCTTGTCAAGCGCCTCGACGGCATCGGGACGGAGCGCGTCGGCAAAGGGCAGCAGGCGCACCGGGCTAGTGCTGATGGAGAGCGCCACGGCCGAACCCTTGCCGCCGTCCGGACGGCGCAGCGAGACCGGGTGCCCGTTCCAGCGCGCGAACACGCCCATGCCGGGGCGCTCCGCGATCTCTTCCAGCAAGGCCGCTTCGACCCCGCGCGCCGCGAGCGCCTTGGCCAGCCCGCGCGACAGCGGGTGAGTGGAATGCGAGGCGAGCGCGAGCGCCACGCTGCGCTCTTCCGCGCCGAACAAGTTGATGACGGTTTCATCCGGCACCGGGCGGCCCAGCGTCAGCGTCCCGGTTTTGTCGAGCAGTGCGCGATCCACGCCTGCCAGCCGTTCGAGTGCCGAGCCGTCCTTGACCATGATCCCGGCGCGCATCAGCGACCCGCTCGCCACCACCTGCGCTACCGGCACCGCCAGCCCCAGCGCGCAGGGGCAAGTGATGATCAACACTGCCACTCCGATCACCAGAGCCTGATACAGACTGGCTCCCGCCAGCAGCCAACCGATCACCGTGATGGCGGAGAGGGTGTGCACGGCGGGCGCATAGAGCCGCGCGGCGCGGTCGGCGATTCGGACATAGCGGCTGCGGTTCTGCGTGCTCGCTTCCATCAGCCGGGCAATTTCAGCCAGCGTGGTGTCGTGCCCGGCGTGGCTCACCTGCACGTCCACCGGAGCGGACAGATTGAGCATTCCGGCCAAGGCCTTGTCACCCACCCCGGCACTGACCGGCGCGCTTTCGCCAGTCAGGATCGACTGGTCGAAGCGGCTGCTGCCAGCGACAATCTCGCCATCGGCGGCCAGCCGTTCCCCTGCCGCCACGCGCATCACCATGCCCGCTTCGAGCTGTGCCGCATCCAGCCAAGCCACCGTGCCGCCCGGCTGAACCACGGTTGCACCCTGCGCCGCCTGACTGAGTAGCGCGTCAACTCCGGCGCGCGCGCGGTCGCGCATCATCGCATCGAGCACCCGGCCCGCGAGCAGGAAGGTGAGCAGCATCAGCGCGCCGTCAAACCAAGCGTGTTGCCCCGCAGTGACGACTTCGTAGAGGCTCAGGCCGCTGGCAACGATCACGCCGATCGAAATCGGCACGTCCATGTTGGTGGTGCCGCGCTTCACCGCACGCCAGGCCGAAGTAAAGAAAGGCCGCCCGGCAAAGGCGATGGCCGGAAGGGCGATCAGCGCGGAGAGCCAGTGGAACAGCTCACGCGTCGAACCTTCCGCGCCCGACCAGACGCTGACAGAAAGCAGCATGACATTCATCGCCGCGAATCCGGCGACAGCCAGCGGGGCGAGCAGCGGGCGCACGGCAGACGGCGCTTTCGCAGACAGGTCGCGCCGCGCCTGCGATTCAAAGCCGATGCCGCCCAGCGCCTCGGTCAGCGCGCGCGGCTCCAGTTCCGCATCATGCTCCACCGTGACCGTGCGCGCCGTCAGATTGACCCGCGCCGAAGCCACTCCCGGCACCGCGCCAAGCGCGCGTTCGACCTTGCTCATGCACCCGGCGCAATGCATTCCCGGCACTGCCAGCGAAGTGCGCGACAAATCACCGGTCAAGGTCGCAGCACTCGCCATCAGAGTGCCTCCTCGCTCCGCCACACATCGGCCCCGTCGCGAAGCTCGAGCCGCAGCAGCCAGCGCCCGCTTGCTAGCATTTCGCGCGAAAGGAAGCTGCCGTCCGCCTGCCGGTCGAACTGCAATTGCTGCGGTGTCTCGCGTCCGAGCGGATGCCGTGCGGCTCCGACAAGGCTGGCGCTTTCGTCCGGCCCGCTGACCTGCACCTGCACCCGGCCGTCCTCACGCCAGAGAGCCTGCGCCTTCCAGCCGAGCGCCTGCTGCGCTTCGGCTGCCTCGAGCCAGCCGTTGAATTCCTGGCTTGCGACATAGGTGTTGCGCACCACCACGCCGCCGAAGGTGTCGGTCGCGCGCCAGGCCATGGTGAAATTCACCGCCATCACCGTGCCGAAGAAAGTCACGAGGATCGCTGCCATGTGAAAACCGGTAAACCTGCGCGGCATCATTGTTCTCCCGGGGTGGTGAAACCCGCTTCGACCACATCCTGCTCGCGCTGTTCGTCTTGCGAGGTGAGTGTGAAGGTAATCTCGGTCGCCGCCGCTCCGGGAGGGGCCGCGACATAGGCGCGCACCGGCAAGGTGGCATCGGCGGGAACTGTAAATGTCTGGCTTGCAGCAGCTTCGTTCTGCCCGATGGTATCGGTCCAGAACACCCCACCTGGAAGACCAGCGATCGCCACTTCCATGTCGCGCGGGCGACTTTCCATGTTGCGCAGCCGCAGCGTGTAGGAATTGCGGATCGATCCGTCGCTCATCAGCATGAAGGGCGGATTGCGGTCTGCCGAGACGGTCAGGTCGGTATGGGTGCGCGTCCCCAGCGCGAACAGCAGCGCCATGCCGATGCTGCCCCAGATCAGCGTGTAGGCAACGGTGCGCGGGCGCAGCAGCGTCTTCCAGATCGGCTTGGGAGCCTTGCCTGCCGCTTCTGCCGCGCAGTCTTCCAGCGTGGCGTAATCGATCAGCCCGCGCGGGCGACCGATGTCGGCCATCACCTTGTCGCAGGCATCGATGCACAGCGCGCAGGTGATGCAGCCGATCTGCGGCCCTTCGCGGATGTCGATCCCGGTCGGGCAGACCGCCACGCATTGCAGGCAATCGATGCAGTCGCCGAACGCCTCGGGGTCCTTCTGCGCCTTCTTCACGCTACCGCGCGGCTCGCCGCGCCAGTCCTTGTAGGTCACAGTGAGCGATTTCTCGTCCATCATGGCCGACTGGATGCGCGGCCAGGGGCACATGTAGATGCACACCTGTTCGCGCATGAACCCGCCCAGCGTGAAAGTGGTCAGCGTCAGCACCGCCACCGTCGCATAGGCAATCGGCGCGGCATCCAGCGCGAAGAATTCCGCGAACAATGTAGGCGCGTCGGCGAAATAGAGGATCCACGCGCCGCCGGTGGCAAAGGCAATGGCAAGGTAGATCGTCCACTTCACCCCGCGCCGCAGTACCTTGCTCCAGGTCCACGGCGCAGCTTCCAGCCGGATGCGGGCATTGCGGTCGCCGTCGATCAGCCGGTCGACATGCTGAAACAGGTCGGTCCACACCGTCTGCGGGCAGGCATAACCGCACCATGCCCGGCCCACGGCACTGGTAATGAGAAAGAGGCCGATCCCTGCCATGATGAGCAGGCCGGCGACGAAATAGAATTCGTGCGGCCAGATCTCGATGCCGAACATGTAGAACCGGCGGTTGGCCATATCGACCAGCACCGCCTGATCCGGCGCATAGGGCCCGCGATCCCAGCGCAGCCACGGGGTGACGTAATAGATCGCCAGCGTGACGATCATCATCAGCCATTTGAACCGCCGGAAGCGCCCGTCGATCCGCTTGTTGTGGACCGTCTTGACCGCTTCGTAGAGGTGATTAGGGCTGTTCATCGACGGCGACCTCGGGGTCGGCAGCGACCTCCACAAAGTCTTCGCCTCCCCCCAGCGAATGGACATAGGCCGCCAACATGCGGATGGTCACAGGATCGAGCCGCCCTTCCCACTTGGGCATCATCCCCATGCGGGGCGCGAGTATCTGGCTAGTGATCGCCGCACGCGTGCTGCCGCGCAGCCAGATGGCATCGGCCAGATTGGGCGCGCCATAGGTGCGATCGCCCTGTCCGGCGGGGCCGTGGCACAGCGAGCAGTTCTGTGCGAACAGCGCTGCGCCTTCCGCGTTGGGCTGCGCCTGGCCGCTGAGCGAAAGCACATGATCGACGACCGCGCCCACCTGCGGCGGCGTGAGAATTCCGGCGAAGGCAGGCATCTGGCTTTGCCGGGTTTCCGGATGGTCCTGCTGGCGGATGCCGTGGGTCAGCGTATATTCGATGGCGCGGATATCGCCGCCCCACAGCCAGTCGTCGTCGTTCAGATTGGGATAGCCTAGTTCCTGGCTGCCCGCTGCGCCCGAACCGTGGCACTGGACGCAATTGACGAGGAACGCCGCCCGCCCGCCCGCAACCGCCTGTGCCAGCAGCGCGCTGTCCTCGGGCAGCCGTTCGAGCGGGGTTGCGGCGATCTGCGCACGCACGTCTGCGCGGGCCATTTCGGCTGCCGACATCTGCTCCGCCAGTTGTCCCCGGCTGGTCCAGCCGAGCACGCCCTCGGTGCCTTTTTCCAGCAGCGGCCATGCCGGATAGGCGATCACATAGGCGAGCGACCAGGCGATGGTGAGGTAGAAGGTCCACAGCCACCAGCGCGGCATCGGGGTATCGAGTTCCTCAATCCCGTCCCATTCGTGGCCGACAAATTCGGTGTTCGTCGCTTCGTCGACACGGCGCTTGTCCTGGATGTCATTCGCCATCGTGATCGTCCTTGAAAATCATGTTCGCCGCGTCCTCGTGGTGCCCTTTCGCACCCGGACGGAAGGCCCAGAGGCCAAAGCCCAGCCACAGCACCAGCATCGCCAGCAGCCCCCAGCTGTCGGCAATCTGGCGCAGCATTTCGTAGGTCGAATGCTCGTTCATCGGCCCGTCTCCGATGCCAGCTCTTCCTGTGCGGCAGCGCTGTTCACATCGACCAGCGTGCCCAGCATCTGCAGGTAGGCGATCAGCGCATCCATTTCGGTCAGCCGCTGTGGATCGCCGTCGAAATCGCGCACCTGCGCCTTGGGATAGCGTTCGGTGAGATCGCCTGCAGGCACATCGGGATCGCCCTGTGCCACCAGATCCTGCGCGGCCATTTCGATGTCGGTCTCGCTGTAGGGCACGCCGACAATGGCGAGCGCTTCCAGCATGGCCGCGGCATCGGGGACCCGCAGCGTGGTCTCGGCGAGGAAGCCGTATTGCGGCATCACGCTTTCGGGCACCACGCTTTGCGGGTTGATCAGGTGCTGCACGTGCCATTCGTCCGAATAGCGCCCGCCCACGCGCGCCAGATCCGGCCCGGTGCGCTTGGAGCCCCACTGGAACGGGTGGTCGTACATGCTTTCCGCCGCCAGCGAGTAGTGGCCGTAGCGCTCCACCTCGTCGGGGAAAGGGCGGATCATCTGGCTGTGGCAGAGATAGCATCCCTCACGCACGTAGATATCGCGCCCCGCCTGTTCGAGCGGGGTATAGGGGCGCATCCCCTCCACTTCTTCGATCGTGTTGTCGATCCAGAACAGCGGGGCGATTTCCACGATCCCGCCGATCGAGACGGCGACCAGCGCCCCCAGCCCCAGCAGCGAGACGTTGCGTTCGAGCCGGGCGTGACCCTTCACCGTTGCCGCCACATCGGGCGGCACTTCGGACAATGGCGGTGCGGAGATGGGAGTTTCGTCGGTGCTCATGTCCGTATCTTTCATTCAGCCGGGATGGCCGCAGCGGGGCGGTCGGCTTCGCGATTGTAAGGGGTCTCGGTCATCGGCGCTTCGGCGCGTTGCTTGCCAAGGATCGTGGCCCAGACATTGATCACCATGATCACCGCGCCTGCGAGATAGAGCAGCCCGCCGAAGGCGCGCAGCACATACATCTCGAACAGCGCGGCAACGGTGTCGGCAAAGCTGTTCACCAGGTAGCCGTCGAGCCCGTATTCGCGCCACATCAGGCCCTGGGTGACGCCCGCCACCCACATGCTGGCAGCGTAGAAAACGATGCCGATCGTGGCGAGCCAGAAGTGCCAGTTGACCATCCGCAGGCTGTAGAGCCGCTGCCGTCCCCACAGCCGGGGCACGAGGAAGTAGATGGCGGCAAAGGTAATCATGCCGTTCCACCCCAGCGCGCCCGAATGGACGTGGCCGATGGTCCAGTCGGTATAGTGGCTGAGGCTGTTGACCGCCTTGATCGACAGCATCGGCCCTTCGAAAGTGCTCATGCCGTAAAAGGCCAGCGCCATCACCATCATGCGGATGATCGGATCGGTGCGGACCTTGTCCCACGCGCCGTTGAGCGTCATCAGCCCGTTGATCATCCCGCCCCAGCTCGGCATCCACAGCATGATCGAGAACACCATGCCCAGCGTCTGCGCCCAGTCGGGCAGGGCGGTGTAATGCAGGTGGTGCGGCCCGGCCCAGATGTAGAGGAAGATCAGGCTCCAGAAGTGGATGATCGACAGCCGGTACGAATAGACCGGCCGCTCGGCCTGCTTGGGCACGAAGTAGTACATCATCGCGAGGAAGCCGGCGGTGAGGAAGAAGCCCACCGCGTTATGGCCATACCACCACTGCACCAGTGCCCCCTGCACCCCGCCGAACACCGGATAGCTGCGCGATCCGAGCAGGCTGACCGGCACGTCGAGATTGTTCACCACGTGCAGCAGCGCCACGGTAATTATGAAAGCGAGATAGAACCAGTTGGCCACATAGATATGCGGCTCCTTGCGCTTCATGATCGTGGCGACGAAGACGATCAGGTAGCAGACCCAGACAATGGTGAGCCACAGGTCGACATACCATTCGGGTTCGGCATATTCCTTGCTCTGGGTAACGCCGAGCAGGTAGCCGGTCGCTGCCAGCACGATGAACAACTGGTATCCCCAGAACACGAAGCGAGCCATGCCCGGCAGCGCCAGCCGGGTGCGGCAGGTGCGCTGGACCACGTAGAAGCTCGTCGCGATCAGGGCGTTACCGCCAAAGGCGAAGATCACCGCACTGGTGTGCAGCGGGCGCAGCCTCCCGAAATTGAACCACGGCTCTATATTGAGCATCGGGAAGGCCAACTGCAACGCAATGAACAGCCCGGCCAGGAAACCCGCCATGCCCCAGAACACCGTGGCGATCACGCCCCAGCGCACCGGATCGTCATCGTAGCGCGTGGGATCGGCGGGCACCCGCAGGACGTCGCGCGTCACAGCGTCGATCTCGGTTCGCCACACCGTGACGACCAGCGCGATTCCCGCTGCCAGCGCAACAATCGTCATGTGCACGGCAAAGGCTGCATCGTGTGCGAGGCCCGCTGCGGCCAGCGCAGCAAACATCAGCACAAAGAATATCCCTGTGCGGGTGAGCGTAGATTCCATGATTCGATCCTTGAATATTCCAGCCACCGCTAGCGGGCTGCTCATCGGATTCGTTGATCGCGGTCAAAAACATCGTTTCTCCGCGAAGAAATTTTCGTGCGCCCAATCTTGCGCCAAATCAAGGCATCCCTGTTCCGCCGCGCCCATTGGCGCATCGCCGAAGGCCGCAAGGGACGGCCGGTGTGGCATCAACGGAGTAATAATCGATGACCCAGAATTCGCCGCCCATCCTTGGTGTAACCGCGCTGGCGCTTGCATGCCTCGCCGCTCCTGCTGCGGCGCAAGAAGCGGGCGATGTCCAAGCCAAGGTGCTCGGCACTGCAGTTCTGCCCGACGGGGAAATAGACCGCGTCCTGCTCGACGATGTCGGGCTTCCCGCGGGCTCGCAGACCGTGGCTAACGACAATGTGGTACCGACCGTGGCGATTGAATACTTTTTCTCGCCGAACATATCGCTGGAAACGATCTGCTGCGTCACCCAACACGATGTCGACGGAGTAGATGGAGCGGCGGGTACAGAACTGGTCGCCGACGCATTGCTGGTGCCCGCTACCTTCACGCTGAAGTATCATCTCAACCCCGGCGGCATTTCGCCCTATGTCGGCGCAGGCCCGGCCTATTTCCTCTGGCTTGACGACGAGCCCGGCGCGACGGCGGTTGCCCTAGGTGCGGACGATTTCAGTCTCAGCGACGAACTTGGTTTTGCCCTACAGGCAGGTGTCGACGTGCCGGTCAGCGACCGGTTCGCCCTGTCGCTTGATGCCAAGCGCTATTTCATCGGCACCACGGCAACCTGGTTTGCCGATGGCGTTGCGGTGATCCGAACCGAGCACAATCTCGACCCCTGGGTGCTCAGCGCGGGCGTCGCGTTCCGGTTCTAGAAGCCGTTTCTAGCCGGCCATGCTTTCCAGCGCCGCGCGGTCGCGGATTTCGACTGCGCGGCGGCTGGGCAGGGCGATGACGCCCGCGCGGCTAAGCGCGGTGACCTGGCGGCTGACGGTTTCGATCGTCAGCCCCAGAACATCGCCGATCTGCTGGCGCGAAAACGGCAGTTCGAAGTCGTCGAGCGGCGTGGCCTCTTCGCCAGCCTTGCAATCTGCACCCCCCAGTCGCTCGGACATTTCCAGCAGGAAAGTCGCCACCTTTTCCTCGGCATTCTTGCGCGAGAGGAGCAGCATCCATTTGCGCGTGCGATCGAGTTCAGCCAAGGTGCGCTGAAGCAGCTTGTGTTCAAGCTTCGGGTGCTCGCCCGCGAAACGGTCAAAATCGGCTCGCGAAAAGACGCAGACATTGGCATCCGTCAGTGCAGTGATTGAATGATCGGTGGTGGCGCCGAACGGGCGACCGATGAAATCGCTCGGATAGACCACCCCGACAATCTGCTCGCGCCCGTCTGCGGTCCCGGTGCTCAGCTTGAGCATCCCTTCGATGACGTTCGCCACCAGCACCGAACGGTCGCCTTCCCACACCAGCGATTCGCCCGCCACCATTTTCCGGCGCCGGCCGATATTGTTGAGAGCCTCGATCTCGGTGGAGTCGAGTGCCGAACAGATGGCCGTGTTGCGGACTACGCAAGTATCGCATGCAGTCATTCAGGTTTCCGATCCACCGCCATATTATCGATCAGCCGTGTGGCCCCAATGCGGGCGGCAACGAACAGGCGGGCATGGCCTTTAGCATTTTCAAGCGGGACGAGCGAATCGGCATCGCGTAATTGTGCATAATCCACGCTGGAGAAACCCGCGCCACGCAATTCGCCTGCCAGAATGGCGAGCACCGGAGCCGCTTCCCGCCCGTCTCCCAACCGCACAGTCGCTTCCCGCATCGCGCGCGGCAGGGCGGCTGCGGCGGCACGCTGTTCGTGCGAGAGGTAGGCATTGCGGCTGCTCATCGCCAGACCATCCGGCTCACGCACTGTCGGCACCGCGTGAATCGCATCGGCCTTGGGAAACGACAGGTCGAGATCGCGCGCCATGCGGCGGATTACCGCGAGCTGCTGCCAGTCCTTTTCGCCGAACAGCGCTATGTCCGGGCGGACCTGGTTGAACAGCTTGCACACCACCGTCGCCACCCCGTCGAAGTGGCCGGGCCGGGCCGCGCCGCACAGGCCGTCGCTCACACCCGCCACGCTGACATTGGTGGCGTAGCCGGGGGGATACATGGCTTCGACTCCCGGTGCCCAGAGCAGCGCAACCCCTTCGTCTGCCAGCTTCGCGGCGTCCTCCGCCAGCCTGCGCGGATAGGCATCGAGATCCTCGTTCGGCCCGAACTGGCGCGGATTGACGAAGATCGAGGCGACCACATGCGCGGCCCGCGCCGCCGCTTCGCGGACCAGCGTCAGATGCCCCTCATGCAGCGCGCCCATCGTCGGGACGAGCGCGATCGTACCCGTAAGCCGCAAATCTTCCACAGCTGCGCGCAGGCTTTCGATTGTGGTGACGGTTTGCAAGGGTGCATGCCTCCGGTAGAACGAGGCGGCACGCTAGCCGCCGCGATAGCACAGAGAAAGCCCGCAAATGTCCACGCCGCACCGTATTGTCTTCGCCAACGAGAAGGGCGGCACGGGCAAGTCGACCACGGCGGTGCATGTGGCGGTGGCGCTCGCCTATCAGGGTGCCAGAGTGGCGGCGCTCGACCTCGATACGCGGCAGGCCACTTTCTTCCGCTATTGCGAGAACCGCGCCGCCACGCAGGACCGGCGCGGCGCACGGCTGGCCGGCCCGATGTTCGATACCTGCCACGGCGATACCATCGAAGCTCTGGAGGAAGAGGCCGCGCGGATCGGCGAGGGCGCGGATTTCCTCGTGTTCGACACGCCGGGGCGCGACGACCCCTTCGCCCGCCATGTCGCCGCCAGCGCGGACACGCTGGTGACGCCGATGAACGACAGCTTCGTCGATTTCGACCTGATCGGGCAGGTCGATGCCGAGACCTTCAAGGTCCGCAAACTGAGCTTCTACGCCGAACTGATCTGGGAAGCGCGGATCAAGCGCAGCCGCGCGCAGATCGAACAGCAGCGGCGCGAGATGGACTGGGTAGTGGTGCGCAACCGCACCGGCTACACCGATGCACGCAACCAGCGCCGCATCGACGAGGCATTGGCCGAGCTGTCCAAGCGGGTCGGCTTCCGCGCTATCCAGGGGCTTTCCGAACGCGTGATCTATCGCGAACTGTTCCCTTCCGGACTGACGCTGCTCGACAAGGGACAACTGGGCGAACTGGGCACCAGCCATCTGGTTGCGCGGCAGGAACTGCGCAATCTGGTGCAGAACCTGCGCCTGCCCCTGCCCAAGAGCGAACCTGGCAAGGGTGCGGTTCTCCCCGCCACCGAACCCGCGCGCGAACCTGCATGATGAAGTATCTCGTCCTCATCGCGCTCGGCGTGCTGGTGTTCCGCTGGGTCGCCGGGCGCTGGCCGTGGCAGGCCAAGGTTTCCACTCGCAGCCAGGCGATTTTCCGTGCGCGACGCTTGCTCGGGATCGAGGCGGGTGCCAGCCGTTCGGACATCATCGCCGCACACAAGCGGCTGATCGCGATGGTTCATCCCGATCGCGGCGGCTCGAACGATCAGGTCCACGAAGCCAACGCCGCGCGTGACCTGCTGCTTGACGAGTTGCCCCACGAGATAGGCTGAGATAACGGGCGGGAAACGAAAGGCTGTTCCCCCGCATGACCCACCAGTTCCACTCCACCGTGCTGCGCGAATACGATATTCGCGGGATCATCGGCGAAACGCTGGGGCCGGACGATGCCCGCGCCATCGGGCGCGGCTTCGGTACGCTGCTGCGGCGGGATCTTGCCGAGGAATTGGGCGAAGAAACGGTGCCGCTGGTGGCGGTGGGCTATGACGGTCGAGTCAGTTCGCCAATCCTCGAACATGCACTGGTCGAAGGGCTGACGGGGAGCGGCTGCAACGTGCGCCGTATCGGCATGGGCGCCACCCCGATGCTCTATTACGCCGAAGCCTCAGCCGAAGAGGTGCACGGCGGCATTCAGATAACTGGCAGCCACAATCCCGCCAATTACAACGGCTTCAAGATGGTATTTCGCGGGCGACCGTTCTTCGGTGCCGATATCCAGCAGCTCGGGCAAATGGCCGCCGAAGGCGACTGGCTGAGCGGTGCGGGCAGCGTCGAGACCGTCGTGATCCTGCACGAATATGTCGAGAACATGCTGGGCGCGCTGGCCGGGATCGATCGCGCCGCGCTCGAACACCTCACCGTCGCCTGGGACGCGGGCAACGGCGCGGCGGGGCCGGCGCTGGAACTGCTCGCCGCGCGCCTCCCCGGCACCCATCACCTGCTCTATACCGAAGTTGACGGAAACTTTCCCAACCATCACCCTGATCCCACTGTCGAGGCAAACCTTGTGGACCTGAAGGCCGTGGTTGCCGAGAAGTCCTGCGACTTCGGAATTGCCTTCGACGGCGATGGCGACCGGATCGGCGCGATCGACGGCGAGGGCCGTGTCATCTGGGGCGATCAACTACTGATGATTTACGCCGAGGACCTCCTTGGAAAACTACCTAATGCGACCATTATCGCCGACGTGAAGGCGAGCCGCGCGCTGTTCGACCATGTCGAGGCCCACGGCGGGAAGGCGCTGATGTGGAAAACCGGGCACTCACTGATCAAGTCCAAAATGAAGGAAGTTTCCTCGCCGCTGGCGGGCGAGATGAGCGGACATGTGTTTTTTGCCGACGATTACTACGGGTTCGACGACGCGCTCTACGCCGGCGTGCGACTGATCGCGGCCTCGGCGCGGCTGGGCAAATCGGTCACGCAATTGCGCGGTGATATGCCGAAGATGCTCAACACCCCCGAACTGCGCTTCCAGGTGGACGAAAGCCGCAAATTCGCCGCCATCGAGGAAGTGAAGGCGCGGATGGCCAATTCGCCCGACCAGGTGAACGATACCGACGGCGTGCGCGTGACCAGCGGCGACGGCTGGTGGCTGCTGCGCGCTTCCAACACGCAGGATGTGCTGGTGGCACGCGCGGAAAGTGATACGGCTGAAGGAATGGAGCGATTGCTCGCCCAGATCGACGAGCAATTGCAATTGAGCGGCCTCGAACGCGGGGAAAGCGTGGGCCACTGACGGGGGGATTTCGGTAATGTACAGGGGGATTTTTGGGGCGGTAGCGGCGGCGCTACTGATGACGCAGGCGATGGCTTCGCAAAAGGCGGCAGCGCAGGAAGACGGAGCCTACGATGCCTATGCCGAAGAATTTGCCGTCGAGCCGCTGACGGCGGAACAGCAAGCGCGAATGCCCGCCGCGCGGCGGTTGGCGGACCTGGCCATGCCCGAAGGATCCTATGCCGAACTTGCTGGCTCGACTTTCGGTATTTCACCGGAATACGAGCTGGAAGCCGACCCCTTTGGCGCACTCTATGGTGCCCTTGCATATTCGTCCGCCGTCGCCGAGATTGCCGGAGCCAAGGCGGGGCAGGCGATGGACATCCTCGATCCGGCATGGCGTGAACGGCAGGAAGCCCAGTTCGCCCATCAGGCATCCTACAGTCGCGCAATGATCGAACGGTTCGAACCGATCATGCGCGATGCTTACGCCGAACTTTTCGCCATCCGGTTCACGCAGTCACAACTGCAAGACATTGAAGCCTTCCTCCGCACCGATAGCGGCGCGGCCTATGCACGCGAAGCGCTTTCTATGGCGACCGATCCGAGGGTGTCGGCATCGATCTATTCGCGACCGGAACTTTGGGAAGTGCCCGCCGCCCTCGACTATTCCGCGCTTGAGGCAACTCTTGCAGCCTTGCCCGCAGCCCGGGCATTCGCAGATCTCTCCGCGCGTGAACGCGCCCGCCTGGCCGCGCTGACGGGCATGAGCGAGGCGGAGTTGGAGCAGGCGATGCGCGAGGGGGCGGAAATGAATGCGGCCGCAGAAGCCGCCGCTGTGGCGACAGATGCGGCGATCGATCACGGACACTGACAACAAACGCGAAATACTGGACTCGTTTTCGAAAACAGGCGAAGAATTGCCGTGATGCGCACCCTGATCCTGCCCTCGCTCGCCTTCGCCGCCAGTCTGGCTGCTCCCGCACAGGCGCAGGACGCCAGCTGGGGGCTGGCCGGGGTCAGCATCGAAGACTACCGCACCGATGCGGTCGAATGCGCAACGCAGGCCTATTACACCGATCTCTCGCAGACCGAAGATGCAGAAGTATTCCGTCGCGCGACGTCACGTCTCGAAGCGCTTGAGGGCACGGCCGGCACCGGTGATGCCGCTGGCGGCGCCTTTGCCGGCGGAATCGACTCGCTCACCCTGCAACGCGCGCAACAGGAGGCGCAGATTGTGGAAAGCACCCGCGCGGATCGCCGCTTCCGCGATCTGCGCGAGATCTTGCAGGATGAACTGGAAGCGTGCCTGATCGAACGCGGCTACCGGCAATTCGCGCTGACAGCCGAGCAACGGGAAGCTCTGGAAGACCTTGATCGCGGCTCGGACGCGCGGCGGACCTATCTTCATTCGCTTGCTTCGGACAGTGCGGTGCTCGACGCCCAGCCCTTTGTCAGCGACTGAGCGCCCGCTTCCAGCCGAACAATAAAGAACGGGCCCGCCATCGGCGAGCCCCTTCCAACGGGAGGTCCCCTGCCGCTTTGGCAAGGGAGGTCCCGAATGGACAAGTTGCTTACGAAGAACGCGACCCCATCGTGGGTTCGTTACCCGCCCGCATCTCGGTCTGCTCGATGCGCAGGTTGTTCTGAACGTGCTTCACGCCCGACAGGTCGTGCACACAATCCTCGGCACGACGCTTTTCCCAACGGGTGTTCACCTTGCCGTCGAGCGTTACTTCGCCTTCATCGACCGTTACGGTGATGTTGCGGGCATCCACCCCGCGATCATCGGTGAGCCGGTCACAAGCCTCTTCGAGAATGCGTTCGTTGGAACGCGTGTAATTTGCCGGGCCGCGTCCGCGGTGATCCTCACGGCGCCGCCGCTCGGCATCTTCATCGCCGAACCAGCTGGAGATCTCGTCCCCTGCCTTTTCGAAGAACCCGCGCTCGTGACTGTCGCCGCCGCGGTCATAGCCCCGACCGACTGATCGGCTCCCGCCAATCGTGCCGCCGTATCCGGAGGTGTTCCCGGCGAAATTTACCCCGCCGAAATCATCTCCGCGGAAAGAGCCGTGAGTGCCTCGCGCATTTTGACCTCCGTAGTCGGGTCGGTCGTCCGATCCGAAGCGCCCACCCTCGTATTGCGCGAACGAGTCGTCGTGGCGGCTGCTCCGGAAGCCCCGGTCGCGATAACCACCCTGGCCGCTGCGCCCGTCTGCCTCCATACCACGGTTTCGACCGCCATAGCCGCGATCTTCGTAAGGATTGGAATAGGTCTCGCCGAACTGCCGATCTCGCTCGCCTTGGAACTGCTCTTCCTGACTGCGATTCCGGTCCGAATAGCTCTCCTGCTGGCGTGAACGGTTGTTGTCGTTGTAGCGGTCCACCATCGTGTATCTCCTTTGCTGTTGGCTCCACGTTCGATTAGCCCGGTCCTGGGCGAACGGCCCGACCGAGCTTTCGTGGTTCATGGTGAATTAACGCACGAAGGAAGCCGGAGTTGCGCGTCTCGACGCAGCGGCATGGCATTTGGCCGCATTGAAGCATTTGTATATGAACCGTATTTTGGCCTCAGGTGGCGAAGGGAGGATGGTCTGCAATGTTTGAGGAGGGCACAATCCTGATCATTGCCGTCCCCCTGTCGCTTTCGGGGTCTGGCGCGATCGATTTCTGCCAGATCGGCGATGCTCCTATTTCCGCATGACCAGTTCTTCGGTCCCACCTGAAATCACAAACTGGTTCGAAGGCCGTGGCTGGCGGGTCCGTCGGCATCAGGCGGAGATGCTCGCGGCGAGTGATGCGGGCAAGCATGCCATGCTTGTGGCTGATACGGGGGCGGGCAAGACGCTCGCGGGGTTCCTGCCGACGCTGGCGGATTTCTGCCCCTCGCGCATCGGCGAGGGCGCGGCGCCCGAAGGCCTGCATACGCTCTACGTCTCGCCGCTGAAGGCGTTGGCGCACGATGTGCAGCGCAACCTCGTGACGCCGGTCGAAGAGATGGGGCTCGATATCACGATCGAAACGCGCAGCGGGGATACCTCTTCCGACAAGAAGCGCCGCCAACGCAGCAAGCCGCCCAATGTCCTGCTGACCACGCCCGAAAGCCTTTCACTGCTGGTCAGCTACGAAGACAGCTTCACCCTGTTCGCCGGACTGAAACGGGTGGTGGTGGACGAAATCCACGCCTTCGCCACCCAGAAGCGCGGCGACCTGCTGGCGCTGGCGCTGAGCCGCCTGCAAGCCATCGCGCCCGACATGCAGCGCGCCGCGCTTTCCGCCACGGTGGCCGATCCGGAAGGCTTTGCCGCTTGGATCGCTCCGTGGGGGGTTATGGATTCGGTCGAACTTGTGAACGGTGAGAAGGGGGCCGAACCGGAGCTCGAAATCCTGCTCCCGGTCGAGGAGCGGGTGCCGTGGGGCGGGCACGCGGCGACCTGGGCGATCCCGCAGCTTTACCAGCGCATCCGCGACAACCGCACCACACTGGTCTTCACCAACACCCGCTTCCTCGCCGAATATATCTTCCAGAACCTGTGGGACGCGAACGAGGACAATCTGCCCATCGGCATCCACCACGGTTCGCTAAGCAAGGAAGCGCGGCACAAGGTGGAGGGCGCGATGGCGCGCGGCGAACTGCGCGCGCTGGTCTGCACGGCCAGCCTCGATCTCGGCATCGACTGGGGCGATATCGATCTGGTTGTGCAGATGGGCGCACCCAAGGGCAGCTCGCGGCTTCTCCAGCGGATCGGGCGGGCAAACCACCGGCTCGATTGCCCCAGCCGCGCACTGCTGGTGCCGGGCAACCGCTTCGAATTCCTCGAAGCCGCGGCGGCGATGCAGGCGGTGGAGGAAGGCCAGCGCGATGGCGAGGACTTCCGCCCGGGCGGGCTCGACGTACTCGCCCAGCACGTGATGGCCTGCGCCTGCGCCGCGCCGTTCGACGAGATGGCGCTGCTGGCCGAAGTACGAAGCTGCTGGCCCTACGCGCAGGTTGACGAGGCCACGTGGAGCCGCGTCCTCGAATTCGTCGCCACCGGCGGCTACGCGCTGCGCGCCTACGACAAGTTCAAGAGGATCACGCGCGACAAGCACGGAGTCTGGCGGCTGACGCACCCCGAGCAGGCCTTCCGCCACCGGATGAACGCCGGGATCATCGTCGATGCCGAGATGCTCGAAGTGCGGTTCCGCAACGGTCGCTCGCTCGGCAAGGTGGAAGAACGGTTTGCTGCCTCGCTGCGCCCGGGTGACACGTTTCAGTTCGCCGGTGTCACCGTTGAAGTCGAACAACTGAAGGATCTCGAACTGATCGTCCGCGCCAGCAAGAAAGCGGCGATGATCCCCAGCTACGGCGGGCTGCGGCTGCCGCTGACCACCCATCTGGCAGACCGGGTGCGCGGCTTGCTGACCGATCGCGCGGGCTGGGCGCGGTTTCCCGACGATGTGCGCGAATGGCTGGAGGTGCAGGATTGGCGGAGCCACATGCCCGGGCCGGATAACCTGCTGGTCGAAAGTTTCCCCCACGCCGGGCGGCACTACACCATCTATTACACCTTCACCGGCTGGAACGCGAACCAGTCGCTCGGCATGCTGATCACTGCGCGGATGGAGAAGCTGGGGCTGATGCCGGGTGGGTTTGTGGCGAACGACTATTCGCTCGGCGTCTGGGGGCTGAAACCCGTCACCGATCCGCGCCCGCTGCTCTCGCCCGATGTGCTGACCGACGAATTCATCGATTGGGTGCAGGATTCGCACCTGCTGCGCCGCGCCTTCCGCGAAGTGGCGGTGATTGGCGGGCTGGTTGAGCGGCAGCATCCGGGCAAGAAGAAGAGCGGACGGCAGGTCACCTTCAGCACCGACCTGATCTATGACGTGCTGCGCAAGTACGAGCCCGATCACGTGCTGATCGAAGCGGCCTGGGCCGATGCGCGGGCGCGGATGACCGACGTGGGGCGGCTGGCCGACCTGCTCGATACGGCTGCGGAGCGGCTTGACCACGTGGTGCTCGACCGGGTGAGCCCGCTCGCGGTGCCGGTGATGGTGATGATCGGGCGCGAGTCTGTGCCGCAGGGGGCGCAGGACGACGAGCTGCTGCTGGAAGCCGAGACGCTGGCGGGGGCGGCGATGCGGGTGGAGGGGCTGGGAGACTAGCTCGAAAATCTCTTGCTAGTTATCGGATACTTTCCGGGCGCGTGAGAAGGCTTACCTGCGGATAGCCAGCAACCTGCCCAATGTAGATAACACCCGCAACGCACCGCCACGGGACGCCTCCATCGGCCCGTATAAGGAACGGGAGAGCACTAACTTCCTGCGGCGCGTAGTAATCCGAATACATGTGCCCCTCTGTCGGGAAGTGTGCCATGACAAATCTATCCAGGCGATCAAACGCGCGATCGTAGAGTTCGGAAGAGTCGACCGGCTCAGAACCTTCAAGAAATACAAGGCATTGGCGGGATTCTGACGATGACCGATTAGGGGGCGGGAGATTGCCGTCTCCGATATCAGTTGCGGCGACGGTCACGACGAAGCTCTCGTCGAGGGGCGCTGCGCGCTGCGCTGAGATATAGGGCAGGTTGACGGGTTGGAGGTGCGGCTCTTCCGATGCCTCAGCGGTGGTCGCTATGATCGCAAAGATCACTGTAAAAGTTCCGACCATACTCAGGATACCGTGTTGAGACAGGGTGGGGCAGTTGGAATGCACCTTTTCGCCATGACTGGCGTGCGAGGACTGCCGCGCTCTCGATTTGGTGTATGGCATCAGTCCGCATCGAACTCGCGATACCGCTCGTTCCCGTCGAAGGCGAAGCGTTCGATGTTCGCCTCCCCCACCAGATGGATCACCTGCACCGCATCGTTGTAGCTTGTGTTCGCGTCGGGCTGGAAGCGGATTACCGGTTCGGCTGGGCTTGCGGCGGCTAGGGCGAGGCGGGCTTCAAGTTCGGGCTCGTCCACCTGCTCGCCGTTCCACAGCACCGCGCCCGCCTGGGTGAGCGAAAGCATGATCTGCTGCGTCTCGCTCGATGAACGCGGGCCTTGCGGCAGGTCCACCTCCAACTGGTGCGTGGCAATGGGGATGGAGAGGATCATCATCACCAGCAGCACCAGCAACACGTCGATCAGCGGCGTGATGTTGAGTTCGCGCATGGGTTCGGGCTGGGTGTTGTAGCTGCGTTCGAGCAAGCGGGATCGTATCGCCATCGTGACTGCTCCTGCGCCGGCATTCTGCTGCGAAGCGCGGCAGGATGTAATGAGATACCATCACGAATTCCTGAGGGTGTCAAGCGCGGTTGCGCTGCGCGTTTCAGGCACAAAAAAAGGCGGCCGAAGCCGCCCTTTCCTCCGGTCGAAACCGGTATCTCCCGCGCAGATTACTCGCCGCTGCCGAACTGCCGGTACTTGTCGTTTCCAACGAAGCCGAACTTGGTCACGCCCGACGCCTTGATCAGGCTCAGTACGCGGGCCGAGAGATCGTAGCTGGCGTTGGCTTCCGGCTCGAACTGCAGCTCCGGCTCTACCGCAAAGGTGAGCGATTGTTGCAGGTTCTGCACCAGACCACCCTGATCGATGTTTTCGCCATTCCACAGGATCTGGTCGTCCGGGGTCAGCACGATCTTGTTGGTGACCGGATCGACCTCGGGTGGAGTGGAATTGGGATCGGGAGCGGGCAAATCGATATTGATCGCGTGCGTCGCCACCGGGATGGTGATGATGAACATGATGAGGAGCACGAGCAGGACGTCGATCAACGGCGTCATGTTCATTTCCATCATCGGTGCGCCGTCGTCGCTACCGCCTGACATTGCCATGAGATGCTACTCCTAAATCTGCTGCCGGATCGATGCCCGCTTAAGGGGTCGGGTCGATCGGGTTGGAAATGAAGGCGACGGTCGGGTAACCGGCGGCCTGCACATTGAAAATCGTGCCCGCAACACAGCGCCACGGGGCGTTGACGTCACCACGGATGTGAACCTGCGGGATCGCTTCCGGATCGTTGATGATCGCCTCGGCACCACCGGGATAGGCCTGCACGATCGCGTCCAGACGCGCGAAGGCCGCATCGTAAAGCTCGGTCGAATCCATCAGCGTCGTATTGTTGAAAAACACCCGGCATTCGCCGTCGCGCGTCGCACCGGTATAGCCGGAACGGACCGTGCCTGGAGTCCGCCCTTCGGCGTCGGTGGTGGTGACGGTGATAAGGAGGTTTTCAACCTTGTCATCCGATTCCTGCACCGGAATGATCGGAATTTCCAGCCGCTCAACCGTCTGGATGGCGACGGGAACGGCGATCAGGAAGATGATCAGCAGCACCAACATCACGTCCACCAGCGGCGTGGTGTTGATGTCGGACATCGGCCTTTCTTCGCCGCCTACACTGATTGCCATAGTCTCGTCCTATCTCACGTAATCGAAGGAAGCGGCGGGCGCCGGCATGCGACGGCGCCCGCCCTTTCGTCTCGCTGCCGATCAGGCCTTCTTGATCGTGGTGGTCGACGCGGTCGAAGGCGACGCCGGAGCCGTGGCGGCACTCTTCGCGGGAGCCGTGGTGGCGCCCTTCGCGGGAGTCGTCACAATGGCCGGGCGAACCTGACCGTGCGAGGTGATGTTCGCCTGCAGATCGGTGGAGAAGCCCGAGAGCATCGCGGCGATCGTGCGGTTGCGCGACTGCAGGTAGTTGTATGCGAACACCGCAGGCACGGCGACGAGCAGACCGATAGCGGTCATGATCAGCGCTTCGCCGACGGGACCGGCAACCTGGTCGATCGAGGCCGAACCCGATGCACCGATCTTGATCAGCGCGCGGTAGATGCCGATAACCGTGCCGAGCAGGCCGACGAACGGCGCGGTCGCGCCGACGGTGGCGAGAAACGGCAGGCCGCCCGCGAGCTTGGCGTTGATGGAGGCTTCCGAACGGGCAAGGGTGCCGTGCAGCCAGTCGTGCGATTCAAGGCTGTCACTCATCTTGTCCGATTCTTCACCGGCGCGGATGCCATCGTCGACGAGCTGGCGCCAGGCGCTGTTCTTCTCGAACTTGGTCGCACCTTCCTTCATCGAACCCGCACGCCAGAAGGCGGCGCGATTGGTGCGGTATTCCTTCATCACCTTGTTCTGTTCGAAGTACTTGGTGATGAGGATGTAGAACGATCCCACCGACATGATGATCATGATGGCAAGGATGGACCAGGCGACGGGGCCGCCTTCTTCCATGGCTTCCATGAAGCCGAACTGAGTGGTCGGGGCCGCTTCGCCTGCCGCGACGGAAAGTGTTTCGATAAGCATGCTAGAAAATCCTCTTCCTAGAGAAATCCGTTAGATCAGTTGATCTGGTAAACGATGTTGGTGGACCAGGTGGCCGATGTCGGGTTGCCGCTTCGGTCCAGCGCAGGGTTGAAGCGGGCATAGCGCGTCAGATCGGCGCAGGCCGCTTCGTCCAGCACGGGATCGGCAGGGCGAGTGACGCGGCAGCTTTCGACCCGACCATTGGCACCCACGGTAACCGAAACACCGACCGTACCCTCAATCTCGCGACGCAGGGCGCGCGACGGGTAATTCTCGATGATCCGCCGGGTCCAGCTTGCCTGGTTGTCCGGGCTGAGCGCACGCGAGCGATCAGGCGCCGGCGGCGGAGGCGGCGGGGCCGGGGGCGCAGGCGGTGCGGGCGGCGGAACGATCCGCGCAGGCGGTGCCGGCGGCGGAATGTTCGGCTGCGTACGCACCGGCGGCGGATTGGGCGCAATGCTGATCGGCGGCGGCGGCGCCACGGGCGGCGGCGGCGCGACATTTTCTTCCGGTGGCGGCGGCTCTTCGTCCGGCTCTTCCGGTGGCGGCGGCTCCTCGATATCCACTGTCGTCACCCGCTCCACCGCTTCCTTGAACGCCGAGTAGGCGAGGCCGGTGATCAGCAGGTAGCCGAGCCCAATGTGGATGAGGGCAACGATAACAATCGCAATAATGCGACTGCCGCTCATTTCTTGGTCAGCGTAAGCCATCCAGTCCCTTCACTCCGTTTCACGCGCCGGGTAGTCCCGGCTGTCTCAACCAACAGGATTCGCATCCTGCCAGCCGCAGTTCCGTCTTGTCCAGCCCAACTTCAGCTTGGCTAGCCAACGGGCTGCGACAAATTTTGTGCCCGTTTGGCAACAGCCGTAAATTATTTTGTTCTGTTAGCGGGCTGCAAGGCGGCTCTTAACCAGCCGCAAGGGTCTGGGCAAACGGTTTATCGGTTCAGTCGCAATTCACGGCTGTGCGGCTCAGCTGTCAGCGCTTGCCATTTGCCGGTGTCCGGGGGCAGGAGGAGGCCATGATGCACAGCAAACCGAATTCGCCCCGCTTTCGCTTTCGCCCGACCATTCTGGCCATGTTTGCCAGCGTGGTGCTGGCCGCCTGCTCCACCACGCTTCCGGCGCCGGTGCGCGGCAACGATCGCGCCCCGCAATCCGACGAAGTGGCGGCAGCCCAACAGCCCACCTATGTCGATCTGGTGACCTTCGCGCTTGAGGCAGAACTTGCTGCCATCGTAATGATCGAGGACCAGACGGCCTTCCGCCCCGAACGGGTGCCGGATGTGCCACCGGGGCGGGTGCGGCTCTACCTCGAATCGCTCACCCAAAACCTCCTCAGTGGCCCTACCGGCGTCGGCGAATCGCTGATTTTCGTTACTGATACCAACCGCGATGCCGACGGCGATGCACCCGATTGGGAGGAGCGCAGTTTCGTCATTTTCGCAGATTTGGTGCGCGCGCGTCCCGGCGAGGTGCAGCTGGTTTCCAGCCGCGCGATGTTCCCGCACGGGCCGGTGATCGAAGAGCGGGTGCGCCGGGTGCTGCGCCAGCTTGCCGCTGCCGAACTGCCGCCGGAAATCACCGGAGTGCGCGATGTGATTTCGGTGCCCGGCAATCTGGCGGGCGAATCGGAAACCCAGATGTTCGTTGAAACCGCCAATGGCGCGCCTGTCTCGCTGACCGTGGTGCGCCGCCCGGGCCTCGCTCCGCAGTGGGGCATTTCTTTGGGTGAAATCGTCGACACCAACCTGCGCCCGCCCGAAACCGAATCGCTCGCCTGGTTCCGCTTCGCCTGCTTCCTGCCCAAGGAACTGCCGCAGGACGCCTTCCTCCAGGCGGACCGCGAATCGCAGAACCGCGCGCGGGAGGATTACGCCTTCGTCCTGAACGAACTGGGCGAGTGCGAGCGGCGCTACAGCTGACGCCTCCCGTCACTTCACCTCTGGCCAAGCCGCGCGCGGCTGACTAACGCCCGCCGCGCATAGGGTAGCAGGACGGGGTATAATGGCGGACACATTGCGAATTGCGCTGGCGGGGCTGGGCACGGTGGGTGGCGGAGTTATCCGGCTGCTGGCCGAGAACGGCGAGCTGATCGCCCGCCGCGCCGGTCGCCCGATCGAAATCGTCGCCGTATCGGCGCGCGAACGCGGCAAGAATCGCGGTGTCGACCTCTCTTCCTTCGCCTGGGAAGACGATATGACCATGTTCGCCGCGCGCGACGATGTCGATGTGGTGGTGGAGCTGGTCGGCGGATCGGATGGCCCGGCGCTGGCGCTGGCGCGCAAGGCACTCGGCGGTGGCAAGGGACTGGTTACTGCCAACAAGGCAATGATCGCCCACCACGGCATGGAACTGGCGCAGCTCGCCGAAGCAAACGGCGCTCCGCTGCGCTACGAAGCAGCGGTGGCGGGCGGCATCCCGGCGATCAAGGGGCTGGGCGAAGGTGCGGCCGCCAACCGGATCGAGCGGATTTACGGAATTCTCAACGGCACCTGCAATTTCATCCTCTCCGAAATGGAAAGCACCGGGCGCGATTTCGGGGATGTGCTGGGCGAAGCGCAGGGGCTGGGCTACGCCGAGGCCGATCCTACGTTCGATATCGAAGGTGTCGATGCGGCGCACAAGCTGACGATTCTCGCGGCGCTGGCTTTCGGCACCCGGCTCGATTTCGGCGCGGTGGACGTGTCGGGCATCAGCCGCATCCGCGCCGCCGACATCGCCCAGGCCCGCGCGCTGGGCTATGTGATTCGCCTGATCGGGCTCGCCGATTGCGCTGACGAGAGCGATGGCCGCCACCTGTTCCAGCGCGTCGCCCCCTGCCTCGTCGCCGTCAGCCACCCGCTCGCGGGCGTGCGCGGGGCAACCAATGCCGTGGTCGCGGAAGGCAATTACGCCGGTCGCCTGCTTTTCCAGGGCGCGGGCGCGGGCGACGGGCCGACCGCCAGCGCGGTGGTGGCAGACCTGATCGACATTGCGCGCGGCAATACCCCGCCGCCGTTCTCGCTGCCGGTAGCGATGCTCGAAGCCAGCGCGCCCGCTGATCCCGGCCACCGCCGCAACCGCGCCTACCTGCGCTTCATGGTCGCCGACCGGCCCGGCGTGCTGGCGGAGATCACCGCTGCCATGCGCGATGCCGGGGTCTCGATCGAAAGCCTGATCCAGCAGGGGCAGGCCGATGGCGACGATCCGGTGCTGGTGGCCATGGTGACGCACGACGGGCCGGAAGGCGCGGTGGCGAAAGCGCTAGCGCTGCTCGAAGGATCGCCCAGCCTGACCGAAGAACCGCTGGTGATGCGGCTGCTGGATTAGATCGATATTTTATCAGTTTCAGCCAAATTCACTCCCCTCCCCAGGGGGGTGGGGGGTCCCATCATCGAGAGGACAGTACACCCCCACCCAGCCTCGCCCTTAAGGGGGAGGAGCAGTGAGGTCCTACCTGATCTAAACCCGCTCTATTCCTCTTCGGAAAGATCGATCGCCACCCGCTCGCCGGTGACTGGCGCCGCACTGTCAGGTTCCGCCTCCACCTCGCTCACGAGCGCTGCATCGGCTTCGGCCAGCGGTTCGGGAAACTGCGTCAGGTCGACGATAATGGCGGGCGGCGGGACATAGCCGAAGCGCATGCAGCCCATCGTTCCCTCTGCCGCAGGATTGCTCACCCAGCACGGCGGATCGGTGAGGCCCGGAATGATTGCCCGGTCCGACTGCACCGGTTTGGGCAAGGGCGACATATACCGTTCCGATTCGGTCAGTTCGCGGCAGACGAGGATGACATTCTCCTCCTGCGCCTGCGTTTCGCAGGGCTGGATTTCCTGCAGCGGATTGGGAGTGTCCTCCTCGCCCTCGAATTCCTCGGCGGGGCCATAGACCTGCTGGGCATGAGCCGGGGCAACTGCGCCAAGGCTGGCAAAAATCAAGGCCGCCAACATTCTCGACATTGCCCCACTCCCTGCCGAGACCCTGTTACGGTGGGATGGAAGCATCGTCATCGTGTCAGGAAATCCGCTGGATAGGAGCGGCGCGCAGCAGGGGCTTTACCGCCCCTTCAAGCGGCGCGACGCCGCCAGCGGATTTCCTGACACGACCCCGGAGGGGCGGGCCGAATAAGGCCCAGCGCGTCGTTGCTCGTCGGTTACTATGCTTTGGCATGGCTCCCTCCTCGCGCCTATCGCTGGGCCTTATTCGGCTCCGTGCCGACGCTTCCATCCCACCGAAACAGGGTCTATGCGAGCCGGGACTTCGGGATTGGAGGCTGAATTACCCATGAACTCGCCCACTGGCACTGTTACCCCCAAAACTGAAAGCGTGCTCGATCGCGTGCTCGTGATGGAACTGGTCCGCGTGACCGAGGCGGCGGCGATTGCCGCTTCCGAACTGATCGGGCGCGGGGACGAGAAAGCCGCCGATGCCGCCGCCGTCGAAGCCATGCGCCGCGCTTTCGATACGCTCTATATGGACGGCACCGTGGTGATCGGAGAGGGTGAGCGCGACGAGGCACCGATGCTCTATATCGGCGAGAAGGTCGGCGGTGCGCCCGGCAAGGGACCAAGGATCGACATCGCGCTCGATCCCTTGGAAGGCACCACCATCACTGCCAAGGCCGGGCCGAACGCGCTCGCCGTGCTGGCGGCGGCGGAGGAAGGCTGCCTGCTCAACGCGCCCGATGTCTATATGGACAAGATCGCGGTCGGCCCCGGCTATCCCGAAGGGGTGATCGACCTGGCGAAGACGCCGACCGAGAACGTGCGCGCGGTAGCTGCGGCCAAGGGTGTCAATCCCGCCGAAATCATCGTCTGCGTGCTCGACCGGCCGCGCCATGCCGAACTGATCGCCGAACTGCGCGGGCTGGGCTGCGGGGTAGTGCTTATCGGCGACGGGGACGTGGCGGGCGTGATCGCCACCACCGATCAGGACACCACGATAGACATGTACATGGGCAGCGGCGGCGCGCCCGAAGGCGTGCTGGCGGCAGCGGCGCTGCGCTGCGTCGGCGGCCAGTTCAATGGTCGCCTGCTGTTCCGCAACGACGACGAACGCCGCCGCGCGCACAAATGGGGGATCGAGGATCTCGACCGCATCTACAAGTTGGACGATCTCGCCAAAGGCGACTGCATCTTCGCCGCCACCGGCGTAACCTCCGGCTCGCTGCTCGACGGCGTCAAACGCATCCGCCGCCCGAATGGCGATCGGGTGATGACAACAGAGAGCGTGGTAATGCGCGCGAGTTCGGGCACCGTGCGCTGGGTGCGCGGGGAGCACCGGATCGGGTAGGGGGTCGCTTCAGCACAAACACCCGACCTTGATCCCGAAGCTATTGCGAACGTGGTCGACTTCGGCAACTTTGCGGAATGAAGCAGAAAACTGACGCTGAAGTGCTTGTCGAGGTTCGACGGCATACAACGGGCAATCGCCATGACATCGAGCGAAGTGAAGTCGCTGGCTGCGTGTCTTGCTGTGCCAGATTTGATGCCAACGATATTACTGATTGGCTGGATGAATGGAACGACATAGCGAAGCAGAACAGAGCCAGGCGCTGGACTGCCAAGTGCCCTCGTTGTGGTCAGCCAAGCGTCATCGGAAGCTCGACCGGGTTACTTGCAGATCAAGCCTACGAGCCGGTAGTAAAGCTTATCCTCGAACGCTCCCCAAAACGCGGAGCATAATCGGGCCCCCCCTCACCTGCGGACAACCGCCCCCCGCACATTTGCGTTTCCCCGCCGCTCCACTAGGGCGTTCCCCTCAGACGCCACAAGGGATTCGCGCGCCATGAAGATCATGTCCGGCAACTCCAACCTGCCGCTTGCCCGCGCCATTGCCGGCTATCTCGAAGTCCCGCTCACCGATGTCTCGATGCGCCGCTTTGCCGACGAGGAGATCTTCGTCGAGATTCACGAGAACGTGCGCGGGGAGGACGTGTTCATCGTCCAGTCGACGAGCTATCCGGCGAACGACAACCTGATGGAACTGCTGATCGGGATCGACGCGCTGCGCCGCGCCTCGGCCAAGCGGATCACCGCCGTGGTGCCCTATTTCGGCTATGCCCGGCAGGATCGCAAACCCGGCCCGCGCACCCCGATCTCGGCCAAGCTGGTCGCCAACCTGATTACCGAAGCAGGCGCACACCGGGTGCTGGCGGTGGACCTGCACGCCGGGCAGATCCAGGGCTTCTTCGATATCCCGACCGACAACCTCTATTCCGCCCCGGTCATGGCCGCCGATATC
The DNA here is from genome assembly GCA_019739335.1 of Erythrobacter sp. NCBI lineage: Bacteria > Pseudomonadati > Pseudomonadota > Alphaproteobacteria > Sphingomonadales > Erythrobacteraceae > Erythrobacter > Erythrobacter sp. The sequence continues at coordinate 1,444,974 of CP073261.1, read as the reverse complement.
CAGGCGCGCTACGGCGAGCAGGAACTGATGGTGGTCTCCCCCGATGTCGGCGGCGTGGTGCGGGCGCGGGCGCTCGCCAAGCGGCTCGACAACGCCCCGCTCGCCATTGTCGACAAGCGGCGGGACCGGCCGGGCGAAAGCGAAGTGATGAACATCATCGGCGACGTGAAGGGCCGCGCCTGCATCCTGATCGACGATATCGTCGATTCGGGCGGCACGCTGTGCAACGCGGCGCAGGCGCTGCTCGATGCGGGCGCGAAGAGCGTCGCTGCCTATATCACCCACGGGGTGCTGTCGGGCGGGGCCGTGGCGCGGGTGAATTCCTCGGCGCTGACCGAGCTGGTCATCACAGATACGATCAAGGCGACCGAAGCGGCCAAGGAATCGAGCCGCATCCGAGTGCTCACGATTGCGCCGCTGCTGGGCGAAGCGATCCGCCGGATTGCCGACGAATCGAGCGTGTCGAGCCTGTTCGACTGAGCAGGGCGCCGCTCCACGGGCGATCAGGGAACGGGCGAAAAGGTCCGCGCCTCATCCCCGCTCGATCTCCCGCCAGCCGATATCGCGCCGACAGTAGCCGCCGGGAAACACCACCGCGTCCACGCCAGCATAGGCGGCATCTCGTGCTGCCGACACATCGCGGCCCAGGGCGGTCACGTTCAGCACCCGTCCGCCATTCGCCACCAGCGTATCGTCGTGGAGCAGCTTCGTCCCCGCGTGGAAGACCTTGAGATCGTCCCCCTGCTCCACCCGCGACAGGTCGATGGGTGCGCCCGGCTCGACCTTGCCCGGATAGCCCGCAGCCGCCATCACCACTGTCAGCGCGGTCGCCCGGTCGAAGCGCGGCGGGCTGAGCGTGCCCAACGTGCCGTAGGCACAGGCGAGCATGTATTCGGCGAGATCGCTTTCGAGCCGCAGCATCAGCACCTGGCATTCTGGATCGCCAAAGCGGCAATTGTATTCGACCAGTTTGACGCCCGCATCGGTCAGCATCAGTCCTGCGTAGAGCACTCCGCGATAGGGGGTGCCTTCCTCCTTCATCTGCCGCACGGTGGGGAAGACGATCCGCTCCATCGCTTCGGCCAGCAAGTCTTCGGTGAGCACCGGGGCGGGTGAATAGGCACCCATGCCGCCGGTATTGGGGCCGGTATCGCCATCGCCCACGCGTTTGTGATCCTGCGCCGAGCCGAAGGCAATCACGGTCTCGCCATCGGTGAGCGCGAACAGGCTCACTTCCTCGCCGTGCATGAATTCCTCGATCACGACTTCGGCGCCTGCCTCTCCAAAGGCCCCGCCGAACATGTCTTCGAGCGCTTCCTCGGCATGGGCTGCGCTTTCGGCGATCACCACGCCCTTTCCCGCGGCCAGCCCGTCGGCCTTCAGCACGAAGGGCGGGGCAAAGGTGCCAAGCGCCTTCTTGGCCTCCTCCAGCGACTTGCAACGGACGAAGGCAGCAGTGGGGATCCCCGCCCGCTCGCACAGTTCCTTAGTGAAGGCCTTGCTGCCTTCGAGCTGCGCCGCCGCTGCGGATGGGCCGAACACCGCCACGCCTGCTTCGCGCAAGCTGTCCGCCAGTCCGTCCACCAGCGGCGCTTCGGGGCCGATCACCACCAGCCCCACATCGTGCTTGCGGGCGAAAGCGATCACCTCGTCGTGCTTGCGGGCATCGACCAACGCGATCCGCGCCACGTCTTCCATGCCGGGATTGCCGGGGGATACGTAGAGTGTGCCGCCCTCGCTATCGATCGCCCTGGATTGCGCCAGCTTCCAGCACAGGGCATGCTCGCGGCCGCCCGAACCCAGGACAAGGATATTCATGGCAGGCTTTCCCCCATTCGATGACGACGATGACGCAGGTGCCCTCGTAGCCAAGGGGCGCGATGGCGACAATGCCGTGCCGCTGACGATTACCGAGATTTCGCAGGCGCTGAAGCGCACGGTGGAGGACCGTTTCGGCTTCGTCCGCGTGCGCGGCGAGCTTTCGGGGGTGAAGCGCGCGGCTTCGGGGCATGTCTACATGTGCCTGAAGGACGATGGCGCCGTGCTCGACGGAGTGATGTGGAAGGGGCAGGCGGGGCGGCTGGGCTTCGCGCCGGAAGACGGCATCGAGGTGATCGCCACCGGCAAGCTGACCACCTTTCCGGGGCGCAGCAAGTACCAGATCGTGATCGAGCGAATGGAAATCGCTGGCGAAGGAGCGCTGCTGGCGCTGCTGGAGAAGAACCGCAAGCGGTTCGAGGCCGAGGGGCTGTTCGATCCGGCCCGCAAGCGCGCCCTGCCCTTCGCTTCGAAGGTGATCGGGGTGGTGACATCTCCGACCGGAGCGGTGATTCGCGATATTCTCCACCGGCTGGAGGATCGCTTTCCCACCCATGTGATCGTCTGGCCGGTGCTGGTGCAGGGGCAGGGCGCGGCGGCACAGGTCGCGGCCGCGGTGCGCGGGTTCGGGGCGATTGTTCCGGGCGGGCCTGTCGCGCGTCCGGACCTGCTGATCGTCGCGCGCGGGGGCGGGGCAATCGAGGACCTGTGGGCCTTCAACGAGGAAGCGGTGGTGCGCGCGGTGGCCGATTCGCCGATCCCGGTGATCAGCGCGGTGGGGCACGAGACCGACACCACGCTGTGCGATTTCGCCGCCGATGTTCGCGCGCCCACGCCCACTGCGGCGGCGGAAATGGCAGTGCCGGTACGGCGCGAACTGGCGACCCTGCTCGACGAACTGGGCCTGCGCCAGCGCAAGAGCATTGCCCGCCCGCTCGATCTTGGGCGCGAACGGCTGGCCGCGCGGGTCGCGCGGATGCCTTCGCGCGAGGCTTTGCTGCAATTGCCGATGCAGCGGCTGGACGAAGCCGGCGAACGGCTGCGTCGCGGCTTGCTCGATCGCGCGGCGCTGGGGCGCGAGGCCTTGGGTCGGCTGCGGCTTGCTCCTGCGATGCTGGAGCGCAACCTGCGGGATGCGGCGATGCGGCTTTCGGCAGTGCGGTTCGCTCCCGCTCTGGTGACACGACCAATCGCCGAGAAGCGCGAGCGGTTCGCGGTGCTGGCGCGACTGGCAGAACAATTGCATCCCGAAAGGCCGCTCTCGCGCGGCTACGCGATGGTGTTCGATGGTGCGGGAAAGCCTCTTACTGCGGCGGCAACGGCGGGACGTGAACCGCTACTGGCGATCAAGTTCGCCGACGGTTCGATAACTGCAACGCCCGGCGATACCCCACGTTCGCCGCGGAAGAAAGCCGAAGCCTTGCCCGATAGCGGCCAACCGAAATTGCTTTGAGCGGGCCAAGCCCCTACAATGGCACCCATGCTGATGAACTCCTCCGAAAACCCCGCCACGCTGCTCTACGGCCCGAATGGATTCCGCGTGATCCGCCCTGGACATTTCGTGCTCTGCGCGGTGAGCGGCGCGCGGGTGCCGCTGGAAGAATTGCGCTACTGGAGCGTGGACTTGCAAGAGGCCTATGCCAGCGCGGACATTTCCACCCGGCGGGCGCTCGACGCGCGGTGACCGGTTTGCGGATTGGTGTGATTGCAGGATTGGTGGCGCTTCTGGGCGGGTGTGCGGTAGTGCCGCCCGCAGCCGAGGTGCGGCCACCTGCCGAAGTGGTCCAGCCCGTCGCTACTCCCGCACCCGCACCCGCTCCCACGCCAAGCCTGCAACCGCCGGGTCCCAGCACATTCCTCTACGATGGCGAACTGACCCAGGGCGGCTGGCTGCGCGGGCAGGTTCCCGGCGGCACGGTCTCGGCGCGACTGGGCGAGCAGGAGCTTACCTTCGATAGCGAAGGGCGCTTTTTCGCTGCCTTTGACCGCGATGCCGGGCCGAGCGCCGAACTCGAAGCCACGCTTGCCGACGGGCGGGTGATCCGCAGCCCGCTGACCGTGTCCCCGCGCGCCTGGCAGATCGAGCGGATCAACACCCCGGCCCGCCCCGGCGGCGTGTCTAGCGAAGCCTTCATGCGCCGCCGGCAGCCGGAACTGGATGCGATCTGGATTGCCCGTACCGCCAATTCGCCTTCCGACGGCTGGCGGCAGGACTTCATCTGGCCGGTGACGGGGCGAATTTCAGGCCGGTTCGGTTCGCAGCGGGTCTACCAGGGTGAACCGGGTGCCTATCATTCGGGGCTCGACATCGCGCCGGGGGCGGGCACGCCCTTCGTTGCGCCCGCCGATGGCGTGGTAACGCTGGCCGCCACAGAGCCCTATAGCCTCGAAGGCCATCTCATCATCATCGATCACGGCGCGGGCCTGAACAGCGCCTTCCTCCATGCCTCGGAGATTTTCGTGACCCAAGGCCAGCGCGTGCGGCAGGGTGAGCGGATCGGGCTGGTGGGCGCGACCGGGCGCGTGACCGGGCCGCACCTGCATTGGAGCATCAAGTGGCATCTCGCGCGGCTCGATCCGCTGCTGTTTGTCGGTCCGATGCCGTGATAGCGCGGGGTGATTCCCGCATTTCCCGCCGCCGTCGCCTGATCCTCGCCTTCCTTCTGCTGGCGGCCATTGCGCCCGGAACCCTGTTGCGCACCTCCTTGCCCGAAACGCAGGTCGATATCCTTTCGGTGACGCCAGTTGATGGCCCGCCTGGCGCAGTAGAGGTATCGGGATTCCGTCGCGTGGGCCTGTGGGAACTGGACAGCCCGAACATCGACTTCGGCGGCTATTCCGCACTGCTGGTGCCCGGCGAGCGCGGTTTGTTGCGCAGCTTTTCCGATCGTGGGACAATGGTGACGTTCGGGATTCCTGGCACCGAAAGCGAAGGTGAGGTCGATTTCGCACAAGTTACCGATCGCGCCGAATTGGGTCGTTTCATTCCCGATATCGAATCCGCAACCAGCAACCCTGACAGCGGCGACTACTGGCTTGGTTTCGAGGGGCGTCATGCCGTCATCAGCTATTCCGCCGATGGCACCAGGCTGGCCTTGCGCGAGCCGACCGAATGGGTGGGCTGGCCGGAAAATTCAGGGGCCGAGGCGATGGCCCGGCTCGCGGACGGGCGCTTTCTCGTCCTGCCCGAAGGTCGAAGGCAAGGTCTGCTGCACCCCGGCGACCCCACGCATGGCGAGCCGGCACTGCAATTCGCCTTCACCTTGCCGGGAGACTATGCCGCGACCGATCTCGCTCCGCTGCCCGATGGCAGGGTGCTGGTGCTGTTGCGGCGCGTGACCTGGGCATATCCGCCGTTCAGCGCCGCGCTGGGCGTGGCCGATCCCGCTGGACTGAAGCAAGGCGACACATTGGTGGTCGAGCAGGTGCTCGATCTCGATGCGCTATTACCGCGCGAGAATTACGAAGGGCTGGCGGTAGAGGAAACGGCGGATGGATCGCTGACGGTGTGGATTATCGCCGACGACAACCTTGCTTCGTTCCAGCGCACCCTGCTGGCGCGGCTGACATGGACCGCGCCCGCACCCGCCGCACAAGCAAAAGCGCGCGAGGACTGACCCCGCGCGCTTTCAAATTCTAAACCCGATTCGGAAAGTGGCTTACGCCGCTTCGGTGGTCGACTCGGCAACGGCCTTCTTCAGCTCGCGCTTCACCTTCTGGGCGCGGGTCGAAAGCTTTTCGCTGCGCGTCTTGAGCAGCCAGTTGTCCAGCCCGCCATTGTGCTCGACCGAGCGCAGACCGTGGGTCGATACGCGGAACTTGAACGCGCGATCGAGCTTTTCACTCAGCAGCGTGACGTTCTGCAGGTTCGGCAAAAAGACCTTCTTGGTCTTGTTGTTCGCGTGGCTGACGTTGTGGCCGACCTGGCGGCCCTTGCCGGTAAGTTCGCAAATGCGCGACATGACGAAATCTCTCGTTAGAAACGTGGTTCGGTACAGCTTTGTGCCGGGAAAGGCGCGCGCATACAGGGGGGGTGGAGATTCGTCAAGCCAGCGAGTAGCGCATTGTCATGACCCGCTGGCCTATTCCCGACCCGATGTTGCGCGCGCTGGAACTGGCACGAGAGGCGGCGGCGGCGGGCGAAGTGCCCGTGGGCGCGGTGGTCGTCAAGGACGGAGCGGTGCTTGGCGAGGGTTACAATCTCACCCGCACCCAAGCCGACCCTACCGCCCATGCCGAAGTGGTAGCGATTCGCCGCGCGGCTGCGGTCTTGGGGAGCGAGCGGCTTTCGGGCTGCGATCTTTTCGTGACGCTGGAACCCTGCGCCATGTGCGCGGGCGCGATCAGTCACGCGCGAATCGGGCGGCTCTATTACGCTGCCAGCGATCCGAAGGGCGGCGCGGTGGAACACGGCGCGCGGGTATTCGACCAGCCGCAGTGCCTGCATCGGCCGGAAGTCTATACGGGGATGGGCGAGAGTGAGGCGGGCGAACTGCTACGCGGGTTCTTTTCGGAGCGGCGGTGAAGCAATCAATCCACCGGCGGCACACCGGGCGGGCAGTAGGATACTTCCACCCGCAAGCCGTCTGGATCGGGCACAAACAGTGCAGTGATGCCGTTGCCGAATTCTTGCAGGCGCGCCGCTATTCCCGCATCTTCAAGCTCAGCCGCCAGCGCGTGGACGGCTTCCGGGCTGGGGGCGGAAAGGCCGAAATGGTTGAGCCCCGGTGCGTAGCGACCGTAGTCCGCCGTATCGGCCTTCGCCTTGCCGAACTGGAGATAGAGCCCTGCCTGGTTGTGCCAGATATTCGGCTTCTTCTGCACGAAGCCAAGGCGCGGCAGCAAAAAGCCATAGAATTCTGCCGCCTGCTCGGGCGAGCGCGAAAGGATGGTGAAATGATCCAGCGTGAACATCTTGGCTTCAGGCTCCGTGCTTGGTGCGGGTTTTCGCGCGCTGGCGAGATGTGGTTTCCCCGGCACAGCTACAACCCCCGCCAGATCCGCACTTCCTCGCCATCATCCGGCCCCAGCCGCCGCGCATCGCAGGCAATCGGCATGAAGTCCGCTCCGTAGCAGAGGCGCATTTCGGTCAGCCAGCCACGTTCGTTGGCGACCAGCCCGACATTGTCTTCCTCCCATTCGGGATTGGCAGTGACGAAAGCCTCGCGAATGTCTCCGGCCGTCAGGCCACGCTGGCGGGAGAGGCGGTCGTAGTCGGGCCAGCGCAGGCTCCGCCACAAGACATCCGTGATGCGCAGGTAGGCGTCGGGATCGCGGGTCATGCAGCTGCCGTGCTTGAACCACTGGCGGGCGACCAGCGCGACATCGGGGGACATACACAGCGCGGCGCTGACGCGGGTGGCGCTTGGCTCGCGGCGCGTCGGGCACCATTGCGGCCACTGCCCGCCCGGGCCTTCGGGCCACAGCCCGTGGACGACGAAGGCGAAACTCCCATCGCGCCCCGAACATTGCCGCGCGTGACGGCGCGAATCCTCGCGGAAGCGGCAGAACTCCGGGCTCCAGCTCAGTGCCAGCGTGTAGCCGGTAACGCGGGTCTGCCGCACAGGGCCGTCACGCTCGATAACCGGCAGGGCGATCTGGCTTTGCGGAATGCGGCACTGGTAGGCCTGCGCGGACGCGAGGGCGGGAAGCAGCAGCGTTGCCGCTGGAAAAATCGCTGCGAGGCGGCGCAGGCTCACTTTTCGGCTGCGGCGAACCATTCCCTGGCGTCCGGCTGAAACAGGAAAAATACTGCGATCGCCTTCAGCAGCACATTGACAAGGCCGGTGAGGCTCAGGTTGAAGCCGACGGTTGTAAGCGCGACGCCAATCGAGAGCACCGAATAGATCAGGAAAGCGAGCAGCAGCCATTTAACCCAGCCGATGCGCAGGCGTGAGACGAGGAACCACAGCAGCAGATTGACCGCTAGGCCGATCCCCAGCGTCGCGAACATTACCGTTCCGGCGTGCTCCGCCATTCCCGCTTCGCCGAGTTGCGTGGTTATCGCGCCCATCTGGGTATCGTAATTGAGCAGCGCACTGGCCACGCCCACGGCGAGCGCGGCGAGAAAGAACAGGTCGAACTTGCGAATCGAATCGGGCCGCATGGTGCTCCCCCTCCTTGCGTGGAATTGATCGCGTGATTCCTGACCCTACAGCGGGGTAAAGTCGAGGCCGATATCGGCGGCTGGCGCACTTTGGGTCAGTCGCCCCACCGAGACGAAATCCACTCCGGTGGCGGCTTTCGCCCTGATCGTCTCCAGATTGATCCCGCCGCTGGCTTCGGTAGGCACCCGGCCATTAGTGATTTTGGCCACCAGCGTCACCGCTTCGCGCAAGGTTTCGGGCGGCATGTTGTCCAGCAACAGCCGGGTCGCGCCCGCCGCCAGTGCGGGTTCGATCTGATTGACCCGGTCCACTTCGCAGATGATATCCCGCACCCCGGCGTCGCGCGCACGGCGCACCGCCTCACCCACATCGCCTGCGACAAGGATGTGGTTGTCCTTGATCATCGCCGCGTCCCAAAGGCCCATGCGGTGATTGCTGCCGCCGCCCATGCGCACCGCGTACTTCTCCAGCATCCGGAGGCCAGGAATGGTCTTGCGGGTATCGAGCAGTGTGCAGGCCGGATTGTCCATCGCGATGACATAGGCGCGCGTCAGCGTGGCAATGCCCGAGAGATGCTGCACGGTGTTGAGCGCGCTGCGTTCGGCGGTGAGCATGGCGCGGGCATTGCCAGACAGGCGCATCAGGTCGCTGCCGGGCGGCACCTGCGCGCCTTCCTCCACCAGCAGTTCGATCTGCATATCGGGATCGAGATGGCGGAAGAAGGCGGAAGCAATCGGTAGCCCCGCGACCGTAATCGCATCGCGGCTGTCCATCACCCCGTTGAAGCGCGCCTCAGCGGGGATGACACTTTGTGCGGTGACGTCGATGCCGCCACCGGGAAGCCCTTCGCCAAGATCCTCGGCGAGGGTTTCGCGGACGAAGTGTGCAAGGTCGAAGCCGGGGAGTGTGAAATCGGTCATCCAAAGCCTTCGTCATTGCGAGCGCAGCGAAGCAATCCATCTCTCAAGGTCGCGACGATCGAAGCGTCGGGAGATGGATTGCCGCGTCGCCTTCGGCTCCTCGCAATGACGAGGGAAGAGGTCAATGCACGAACCGCGCCACCACGTCCCGGTAACTGCGGCTTACCTTCACCTCCGCCCCGCTCGAGAGCACCAGGAAGCATTCGCCATTGGTATGCGGCTTTACCTGCCGTACCTGGTCGAGATTGACGATGGTGGAGCGGTGGACACGCTGGAAGGCCTTCGGGTCCAGCCGCCGTTCGAGATCCTTCATCGTTTCGCGCAGGATCAGCGAATTGTCGCCGGTGTAGATGCACATGTAGTCGCCCGCCGCTTCGATATGTTCAATCGAATCGACATCGACGCGGAAGATCTGCCCGCGATCCTTGATGTTGATCATCTTTTCATAGCGGCCAGCGCTCTCTTCCTCGGTGCCGAGCGATTCGAGACTTTCGGGGCTGACTTCGGCGAGCACATCTTTCAGCTTGCCAGCTTCCTCGGCGCTGCGCTTTTCCGCGAGCCGCTGGCGCACGCGCTCCACCGTATCGGCCAGCTTGTCCTCGTCCACGGGCTTCATCAGATAGTTGACCGCATTGGCTTCGAACGCGCGGATCGCGTGTTCCTGGTAAGCGGTGACGAAGACGAACAGCGGTGGATCGATTTCCATCACGCCTTTCACCACCGAGAAGCCGTCGAACCCCGGCATCTGGATGTCGAGGAACACCAGATCGGGCTTCAGCGTCTTGATCGCGCGGATCGCTTCGCGGCCATTGGCGCAGGTTTCGATGATCTCGATGTCTTCGTAAGGTTCGAGGCGAAGTTGCAGGCCCTGGATGGCCAGTTTCTCGTCATCGACGAGGATAGTCTTGATAGTCATGCGGGGGCTCCGGTCTGGGGGGTTCGGAAAGCGGGTTCCCTGTCCGCTTCAACGGACTCTGCGGTAACGGACGGGGGGCGGCTAAGTTTCGGCGCGACGGCAGCGGAATTTGCCGTCTCTGCCGCTTCGTAGGGAATTTCGATAATTACAGTGAAGCCACCGTCGGGTGGCGTTTCGATCTCGAAGCGATGATCGTCGCCATAGGCCTGTTGCAGCCGCTCCATGATATTGGCGAGGCCGACCCCGGTGGACGAGTGCCCGCGCTTCACCGCTTCGGCGGCATCCTGGCTGCCTTGCAGGCCCGGGCCGGTATCGCTGACGGTGATCCGCAGGCGAGAGCCGATGATCCGTGCATTGAGGCTGATCCGCGCGCCCTCTTCCTGCGCGGAAACGCCATATTTGATCGCATTCTCGACCAGCGGCTGGAGAAGGAAGGAGGGGATGGCAGCACCCGCAGCATCGTCCTCCACGCGGAATTCGGTGCGCAGCCGTTCCTCGAACCGCATCCGCTCGATTTCCAGATAAAGCTGTAGGGTCTCAACCTCTTGCGCCACGGTTACTTTCGCACCCGGCTGGGTGACGAGCGTATGCCGAAGGAAGCTCGAAAGCTTGGTCAGCATGGCATTGGCGGGAGCGGTCTGTTTCAGCAGCACCAGTGTGCTGATCGAATTCAGGGTGTTGAACAGGAAGTGCGGATTAAGCTGGTAGCGCAACATCGCCAGTTGCGCGCTGGTGGCCTGCGCTTCCAGCCGTTCGAGCCGGTCTGCCTGTTCTTCCACCTGGAGGAAGAAATTGATCGCGTAATAGAGCGCCGACCACGCGCCGAGCAGCGTCATGTCGAGATAGAACACGCCCAGCATCAGCTGCGCAAACCCGGTTTCGCTGCCGCCCTGATAGACGTCGATTGTCCAGGCGTTGATGAACGCGGAAACCGCCACGGCGCAGCCCAGTACGATAACCGTCAGGCTCCACGTAACCAGCGGAGTTCTGTTGATGAGGTGGCTGTAGATCACCGAGAGCACGGTGCTGATCGAAAACCCGGTGATCGCGGCAATCACCACGATGACGAGGAAATCGAACGCGCGTTCATTGGCGAGCGAATTGGCTGAGCGCAGGATGAAGGCCCCGCCCCATCCGAGCATCTGTAAACGCCAGAACGCGCGGTTCTTGTCCTTGAAGAACGGCGTCGGCTCGAAAGGCAGCATGGCGATGCCGCTCTTGCGCGCCGAAGCAGGCTTGCCGCTCAGCCGGAACTGCATTGGCGGACCTCCCCGCTCCGGATTTTCGAGTCAGGACTCACGCGCTGCAACGATCGCTTCGCCGATCCGCGCCGCGCCCACCGCGCCGTTCAACACCTCGTCTCCCACGATAAATGCCGGAGTGCCCGAAAGCTGCATTGACTGGCCGAGGAAGACGTTGTTCTGCAACTGGGCTTCAAGGCGCCCCGATTCTATGGCGCTGCGGGCGGCGGCAAGATCGATTCTAGCGGCGCGGGCTGCGGCTTCGATACCTTCCGGCGAAGGTCCATCCTGCGCAAACATGGCGTTGTGAAACTCTTCGAACTTGCCCTGTTCGGCGGCGGCCAGCGCCATCCGCGCGGCATTGGCGCTGCCTTCGGACAGGATCGGATATTCGCGGATCACCACTTTAAGGTCTGGATTGGCGGCGATCAGCGCGTTCACATCGGCGAGGCTCTGGCGGCAGAACCCGCAGGCGTAATCGCTGAATTCCACCAGCGTGATAGTGCCCTGCGGGTTGCCGAGCACGGCGCCGGGGAAGGGCTCTTCAAGTTCGCCGCGCAAGGGAGCGATACGCGCCACAGTGTCGCGGCGCTGCAATTCCTGCATCGCTTCGGGCAGGACTTCGGGATTAGCCATCAGATAGGCGCGTGTGCGATCAGGGCCCAGCCCGGCATAATCCCATGCCGCGGCCCCGGCAAAACCGGCGATGATCGCGACGAGAGCGGTAACAATCCAACGCATCATAAAGGCCTAGTTGCGTTCGGCCATGCGTTCAAGCTGCGCGCGCGCCTGCAATTGCACGTCCTGCGCGCGTATCCAGTCGGGCGAGCCACGCGGCAGGCCCAATTCGGCCGCTCCCGCACTGGCGAGGGCCGCCTGCGGATTGCCCGACATGATCTGTTGTTCGGCACTGGCGAGCCGCGCGCGGGGCATGTCCCCGCGCTGGCCATAGACGACGCCCAACTGATACCAGGCGAAGGGATTTTCGTGATCGCGCCCGACAGCCGCACGCAGCACCGCCTCGGCCTCGTCCAGGTTGGCAGGATCTTCGGTAGCAATCAGCGCATGGCCGAGCAGGCTGGCGATCAGCGGGTTCGAACCCGTCAGCCTGGTCGCCTCGCGCAGGTCGGGCAGGGCTTCAGTCACCCGGCCCGATTCCATCAGCACCTGCCCGCGCAACTCGCGGAAAAAGGGATTGTCCGGCTCAAGCGCGATCAGCGCGTCAGTTTCTGCGATAGCCTGCTCGATCCGTGCTTCCTTGTGATAGGCATAGGCGCGGGCATAGCGCGCCGGGACATCGGTCAGATAGGCAGGAAAGGCCTGTAGCGTGCGCTCAGGCGGCGCGAGATAGCCGTAGAGCTTCGCCTTCACCCGCTCGAACCGCATTTGCAGATCGGCATCGGTGGAAACTTCCCAAGCGGGATCGACGACATAGGTCTCCCGCAGCCGAGCCAGCCGGTTGCCCGACATCGGATGGGTTCGACCGTATTCGCGCTCGTCATCCTGGCTGATGCCGCGGCGAAATTCGTAGTTCTGCAAGCGTTCGAAAAAGGTCAGGCTGCCGCGCCCACTTATGCCCGCTTCACTCAGGAATTCCGCCCCCGCCGCGTCAGCACTTGCTTCCTGCGTGCGGCTGAAGGCAAGGAAACTGCCCATCGCCGCCTGTTGTCCCGCTGCGAGCACGCCCATCGCTGCTTCGCCACCACCGGCAAAGGCCGCTGCTGCCGCCAGCAGCGCCGAAAGCAGGGTGATCCGCGTGGCGTTGCCCACGCCTTCGGAGAAGCGATTGATGTGCCCGCCGGTAATGTGCCCCAGTTCGTGCGCAAGCACGCCCTGCACTTCACCGGCATCGTCGGCAGCGTTGATCAGGCCCGAATGGACGTAAATCCGCTGTCCCCCGGCCACGAAGGCGTTGAGCGAATTGTCGTTGATGAGCACAACATCGACCGAACCTCTGCCAAGTCCTGCAGCCTCGGCGAGGGGATCGAGCATATCCTGCAGCAATTGCTCGGTTTCGGCATCGCGCAGCACGCTCATCCCTTGCGCCGCAGCGGGCTGGGCGATCATCGCCAAAGCCGCGAGAAACGCGAGCAGGCGGGCAAAGAATCTTGCGAGCGGTTGGGCAATCATGCGCATGATGTGCCCCTGCCTAGCGCCTGTTGCGCTGAACGGGAAATGAAGATCACTGCGCGGTGGCTTCCCCGGTCGCTTCCTTCGCGGTTTCGACTTTTTCCACCGCCCGCACAATCTGTTCGGTTTCGCCGCCGGGAGTAACGCCGATGGTGCCGAGAAAATCGAGGCCCTCGGCGAAGCTCTCCCCCAGCCACAGCGGCACGCCTGCCTGTTCGAGTGTTTCGACCGCCGCCTGCTCTGCGGGCGAAAAGGCTTCGCCGGTCGCCTTGCGGAGGAACACGGCGGCGATGCGCTGCGGGAATCGCTCCGCTGCCTGGGCGAAAGCGGGCAGATCCCCCTGAGTATCGTCGCCGATCAGAGCGAACCGCATGGCAGGATACATGGCAAGGATGTTCTCGATAGCGGCCGACTTGTGATCGCCATGGCTGCCCGATCCGAAGGTATCGCGATTGAAGCCCCAGTCGCGCAGCAGCAGTGGGCCGAGCGGCAAACCTTTCCCGCGCTGGAAGGCGACGAGGTAGGAAAACAGGTTCCAAGGGCTGGAGGAGACGTAGAAGAACGGTCGGCGGGTGGCGGTCATCCGCTTTTCGCCGCCTTTCTCGCCGCATTCCAGCACTTCTCCGCCCAATTGCCCGAAGAAAGTGTCGGCCCCCGGTACCGCGATTCGTTCGTGCGGCAATTGCGCGAAAATGCGTTGCCAGTTGCGGGCCACGTTGCGCGGGCCGCCGGTAATTCCGCTTTCGATAATGGTATCGTCGATATCCGAAATCACCGCCAGATCACTGTGCCGGCCCGGTACCAGCACATGCGCATCACATTGCTGTGGGCCTTCGCGGTTGCGCCAATGAAGCGTGGCCACTTCCCACACCGGATGATCGGGTAGGTCCCACGCGGGATCGAGCGACAGGTCGAAATGGACGAATCCTTCCTTGTCGGTCGCAGCCTCATGGTCGACCAGCGGCCCAGAGGCACCTTCCATTGCCAGCCGAACGGCGACACCTTCGACTTCGCGGCTGGCGAATTGCGCCATCATCGTGCGCATCGCCTTCCACCGTGATCCTTCGCCAAAAGCGGGCGGGGCGGAGCGCAGCGCACGGGCGGAGAGCACCAGCCGCGAACGGCTGCGGTACCCGAAATAGGGTTGTACGCGGGCGGCGACCTTTGACGAGAAAACCATGCGCGGCTGGCTAGCCGAGCATGCTGCCGATTTCCACCTAGCCGATCAGTTCGCGCGCGGCCTTTTCAACCAGCGCGGTATTACCAGGGACTTCGCCCAGCACCACCACTTGGCCAGTGGCATCGCGGCGGATCATCACGAGGGCGAATTCATCGCCTTCGATGGCCAGACTGTCGAACTGCAGCGGCGCAAGCGCGCGCAGCCGTTTGGCAATCGCCTTGCGCGGGCCTTTGTGGATCGGTTGGGCGGGCTTGCCGTCCTGCGCGCGGCGGAAAGCGCGTTCGCTGGCGACCACGCCCTTGAGGCCTCCCTCGGCGGTCTTGAGGTAGGCTCCCAGCGACCCTTGCGCGATTCCATTGCGATCGGCGAAGGCGAGCACGGCGGCATATTCTGTCAGCCGGGTCTTGTCGTAATCCACACCGAAGACGAGCTTGACCACCGGAGTCATGGGCGCGCGTTCCTGCATGGCGATGCCGGCATCTTCGAGCAGTTCGGCAAAGTCGTCGGGCGCGTCGCCCGCGGCAATGGCGAAATCCCACGCTCGGCCTACCGCCTCGTAAAGCGCGGCGCGGGTGCGTTCCTCGGTGCCTTTCGCCTGCTGCGCCATCTCGCGCGCGGCGGCGAGCCAGTCCGCCAGTTCCATCGCGGCAGGATCGAAGCTGTCGCTGGCCATTTCGGCCTGCCCGTCGAGATCGATCGAGGGCACTGGCCGGGTGGCAGCGAAAGCATTGCCGCTTTCGGCCAGCAGGTCGTCGCCCAACACATTGGCGGGGCCATCGGCCCAGTCGGTCAGTGCGGGTCTGCGCGGCTGGCGATCGCCGAAAGTCAGCCCGGCATCGAGCGCCTGATCGATTTCGAGCAGCAGTTCACCGGAGGATCGGGCGTCGGCCAGCTCCTTCCAATTGATCACGCCGAAAATGAAATCGATGCTTTCGTCATTGCTGGAAAACGGCAGCAGGATGCCGCGATAGAGGATCGTCGCGCCCATTGCGTTGACGAATTCGGCTTCGAACCCGATCGGCGACTGGTTGGCGAGAATCTGCATGTAATGATCGGTGATGCGGCTGAGCAGCGAACGCGGCGGCACGTCCGAGAGGCGGCGCGGCGTGGCGTCGGCAATGGCGCAGCATTCGTCCGCCAGCGCGTTTCCGATATATTCGATGCCGGGGTTCTCGATACCGGTGGAAAAGTCCAGCAACACGCTGTGCGGCCCGAAATCGGGCAGCAGCGTGGGATCGAGATCCTCGATCGAAGGGAAATTGCGATCTTCCAGCAGGCTAGCCCAGAAATTGTACGCGCGCACCTGCATCCGGCGTTCGTCGGTGCCGATCGCTGGCGGTGGCGCGTCGTAAGACATATCGTCTTCATCCACGGCACCGAAGTCGGGCATGGCGAATCCGTCCAGGTCCAACGCGTCGTGCGGTCCGAAACTGCCGCGCAAAGTATCCATGCCCAAAAGCCTTTCCATGGGATTGCAGCAACCCTTTTGGCGCGACGTGGTAAATTTTCCGTGAAGTTGCGCCCGGTGGCTCAGATGGGGCAAACCCTAATCGAGCAACAAAATCGAAATCCGCCGGTTGCGCGGATCGCCCGGATTATCGCGCACCAGCAATTCCCGGTCCGCCACGCCCTCGATCCGGTCGAACCGGGTCTCGGCGATCCCGCGCCGGAGCATTTCCTGCCTGGTCGCCTCCGCGCGCCCGGTGGACAGGGACCAGTTGTTCGCTGCCACTCCCGCCCGCCAGGGCAGGGCATCCGTATGCCCGCGAATGGTGAGCTGGCGGCCTTCCGGCGCAACAGCATCGGCGATCACGCCGAGCAATTCGCGCGCTTCGGGCACCAGCACGGTGCTGGACAGGTGGAACATCGAGAAATCGGCGTCATCCACCAGATCGATGCGGATACCCTCCGGCGTGCGGACGACGCGGACCTGCCGGGTCAGGCTGCGCAGGCGCTCTTCGGCCGCCATGCGTTCGGCGATGCGCGCCTCAATCTCCTGCCGTCGCCGCTCGGCATTTTCGGCCCCGCCTTCCACCGGACCACCCTCGGCTCCGCGCGGGATGGTAATCGCTTCGGTGCCGGTCTGCCCGGCAGCGTGGGGATAGTTGTCCACGTCGGTGAGCGAGGAGCCGCCGAGCAGTCCGTCCGCTCCAGCGGAATTCTCGCGCATTTTCACCAGGGTCGGCGTGAAATAATCCGCCAGCCCCTTGCGCTGGTCCTCGGTGGTCGCACCGAGCAGCCAGAGCAGCAGGAAGAAGGCCATCATCGCCGTGACGAAATCGGCATAGGCCACTTTCCACGCACCGCCGTGATGACCGCCGCCACCCTGGACGATCACCTTCTTGACGATGATCGGTGCGAGGGGGACGTCAGGAACGGCGTGCAGGACAGTCGCTTGCGCGACCGGTGGCGCATCGCGGGCGGGAAGATTGTCGGCAGGCAAACTCGCCATGCTACTTGCCCCGGAGCGTGTCGAGCAGGTCGGTCAGCGCCGGGCGATGCGCCGGACTGAGGCCTGAACGTGCGCTTTCGACCACCAGCGGCTGCGGATAGCCGTGCAGCGAGGCGATCACCACCTGCTTCACTGTCTGCAAAATCTGCGCATCGTGCGAATTGACCTGCTTCAGCCGCCCCGCCAGCGGCCCGACGATGCCGTAGGCGAGTAGCACGCCGAGGAAAGTGCCGACCAGCGCCGAACCGATCATCCCGCCCAGCACTTCGGGCGGTTCGTTGATCGAGCCCATAGTCTTGACCACGCCCAGCACGGCAGCGACGATCCCCAACGCGGGCAGTGCGTCAGCCAGCGATTGCAGCGCGTGCTGCGGCTCGTCCATTTCGTGCAGCTGGCTCTTGATGGCATTGTCCATCACATCTTCCACGGCGTGCGTGTCGAGCGAGCCGGAAGAGACGACAATGAGTGTCAGCGTATCGCAGATCAGATCTGTCACGGCCTTGTCCGCCAGCAGGCCGGGATACTCTGCGAAGATCGCCGATTCCTGCGGATTGGTAACATGGCTTTCCAGCGCCACCGGGCCTTCGGTCTTGAGCATCCGCATCAGTTTGGCGGTCAGCGCGATGGCATCTATATGGTCCTGGTCCGAATAGCGCGGCCCTTTGAACACCTTTTTCAGCCCGCCGCCGAACAGCTTGAGCTCGTGCATCGAATTGCCCGCCACGGTCGCGCCCAATGCCGCCCCGCCGATGATGAGCATTTCCAGTGGCAGCGCGGCGAGCACCGGCCCCAGCGATCCCCCGGCGATGACGAACCCGCCGAAGACGAGGACGAGCAGGATCACGATCCCTACGGCTGCAAACATTGGTCAGGCCCCCGATTGGCTGGTTATGCGGTGTTAGAAACGGTCGAAAAGAGTGAGGCCGGCGAGGCGGGCAAATCCGGCCTGACTGGCTTCGAGAACGGTGAGAAGCTGCTGCATTTCGGCGATGGCCGAGGCGATCTCCACTCCGCCGGTGTCCGCCATCTGTTGTACACGGGTGAGCGACTGGTCGGTCTGCCGGTCCTGCACCACATCGAGCCAGGCAATGCGCGCGCCCGTGACGGTTTGCGCACGGGTGACGGTGTCGAGCGCGTCATCCAGCCCGGTGAGCGCATCGCGCGCGGCTTGGGCAGGATCGGCAGAGGCTCCGGTCAGTGCGGCGGTGAGCGCAGCGAGCTCGGCGAAGATATCGGTCGGTGCGCCGTTACTGGTAAAAGACAGAACTTCGGGGCCAGTCAACCCGCGCACCACGCTTTGTCCCTGCCCCAGATCGAGCGTGCCGCTGCTGGAGCTGCCGATGTAGGTGACTGCTCCGCTGGCATCCACCGCATAGGCGCGCCCGCTGTTTTCCCCGCCAAGCAGGGCATTGCCGCTGCTGTCCAAGCCATTGGCCGCCGCCATGATTCGCAGCCGCAATTCGGAAAGCTCAGTGGCAATGGCGGCCCGTTCGCTGTCGCCCACCGTCTCGCTCCCGGCCCACAGGGCCAGCTCGCGGGCGCGGATAATATCCTGCCCGATCGATTCGAGAGCGTTGCCGGCAAGATCGAGATCTTCGGCGGCGCGGCGGGCATTGCTGGCGTCTATCGCGCCCAGCCGGTCAATCCGGGCGAGGCTGCGCAGGCGCGAGGCGGCGACAGGATCGTCGGACGAGCGTGACAGCCGCTCGCCGGTGGAGATCTGCTGCTGCAATTCCTCTGCCTGCGCGCGCAAGGTGCCCATCTGGGTCCGCGTGCGGTTGTAGAAAGCGAGGGTTGAGTTGGTCGCGCCGATCATCGCCCGATCCCCAGAATGGTGTCGAAGATGTCTGCGGCGGTCTGGATTACCTTGCCCGAGGCCTGGAACATCTGCTGATAGCGCAGCAGGTTCGCGGCCTCCTGATCGAGATCGACGCCGGTTTCGGCGGTCAGCGCCACTTGCGCGCTATCGGCCAGCGTGCGCAGGGCATCGCGGGTGACGGTGCGGGCGCTGATCGCGCTGGAAAGGTCGAACAGCAACGCGTCGGCGCTTTTGGCGGGGCCATCGACGAGCAGCGCATCGCGCAGGGCCTGGAGATTGCCGATGTTACGGCTGCCTGCGGCATCCCCGGCGGGCGCAGTGGCGACCTGCTCGCCACCGGAGAGCGCCAGCGTGATATCGCGGGCATTGCTGCCGGAGAAGAACGGCGGCGCGGCAGTGCCATCGGTGCTGACGCCGCTGGCCTGCGCGGCATTGGCGGTGTCGATCAGTTGCACCGCCAGCTCGTCCAGCCGGGCGCGATAGGTGGCGATGCTCGCAATGCCCTGCGATCCGCCCAGCAAGCTGCCGGAAGCGAGGTTTATCGGATTGCCGGCTACGCTGAAGGCGAAACTGCCGTCGGGATTGTTCGCAAGCGCGAGCGTGGAAACATCGCCGCCCGAAACCAGCGCCTGCCCGTCGAGGCTTACCGAAGCGCGTCCGAGCGTATCGAAGCTGGTTGTCGCCCCGGTCAATGCGGAAAGATCGCGCAGCAGCGCATCGCGCTGGTCGTGCAGCGCGGCCATGTTGACAGAGCCGGGGCGTGCGCGGGCGATCCCGGCGTTGGTGCGGGCAATTTCTCCAGCCAGCAGGTTGGCCTGCTCCACACCGGCCTCGGCAGTGAAGCGCAGGTCGGCTTCGGCGACGTCGAGCCCGTTGCTGGCGATCTGGAAAGTCTGCGCCAGCCGCCGGGCATCCTCCACCACGGCGGCGCGCAAGGCTCCTCCCAGCGGATCGGAGGCGAGCCGGGCGAGGCTGGCTTCGAAATCGACCAGTGCGGGGTAAATACCCGCCTGCTCGATGGCAGTCTCGGCATTGCCCAGCCCCGCCAGTTCGGCGTCGGCGCGGGCGACATCACCCGAGGTGCGACGCGCTTCGTTCTGCAGGAACAGCGAATTGGTGCGCAGCACCTGGTCGGGCCGCACGCCCGAAAGCGAAGCGCCCGGCTCCATCCCGATCCCGCCCTTGGCGGCGACTTCGGCCATGCTCAGCGTGCGCCGCGCATAGTCGGCATTCGCGGCATTGGCGACGTTCTGCGCGGTCAGGTCGAGCGCGGCGCGCGCGGCCACGGTGCCGCTCTTGCCGATCAGGAGGAGATTGCTTGACATGGCTATGCCCCCACCGGAGCAGCGAAGGCGGAAAGCTGGCGCTCGATCGCTTCGGCGAGGCCGAAGACGCCGCGCTGCGAAGCGATCTCCGCGAACTGTTCATCCTGCATGGCTTCGAACTGCTTGAGGCCGGGGCCGCCGAACAGTTCCTCGCCGCCGAAGCTGGAGGCGCGCGCGCTGGCGAGCAATTGCCGCAGGAAGATCGCCTCGAACGCCTGCGCCGCTTCGCGCAGCTCGCCCGAATCACTTAGGGGCGGCGGCGCGGAAGGCGCGATGG
This sequence comes from Erythrobacter sp., assembly GCA_019739335.1. Classification (NCBI taxonomy): domain Bacteria; kingdom Pseudomonadati; phylum Pseudomonadota; class Alphaproteobacteria; order Sphingomonadales; family Erythrobacteraceae; genus Erythrobacter; species Erythrobacter sp. The sequence continues at coordinate 1,424,789 of CP073261.1, read as the reverse complement.
CAATGCCGCTCTGGAGGGGCGCAATCGTGGTCACATGATCACCATTTCGGCCTGCAAGGCACCCGCCTGCTTCAGGGCCTCCAGGATCACCACCAGGTCCGCCGCGCCGACGCCGAGCATGTTCAGCGCATCGACCACTTCGGACAGGTTGGCCCCGCCTTCCACCAGCGCCACGCGGCTATCGGCTTCCTCAAGCGTGATCGAGCTTGCTTCTTCGAGCGCCGTCACCCCGTCGCTGAAAGGCGCAGGCTGCACGATCCGCGGTTCTTCCTCGATCCGCACCACCAGCCGTCCGTGGCTGATCGCGGCGGGCGCGAGGCGGACGGCGGAATTGATCACCACCGTGCCGGTGCGGCTGTTGACGATCACCCGCGCGGAAGTTTCCGCCGGAGTCACCTCAAGCATTTCGATCTCGGCGATCATCTGCGCGCGCACATCGCTACCGAACGGCATCACAATGGCGAGCGTCACCCCGTCGAGCACCCGCGCCGCGCCGGGGAACAGCCGGTTGATCGCATCGCGCACCCGCGCGGCGGTCTGGAAATCGGCGTTGTGCAGGTGGAAGCGCAGTTCACCCTGGCTGTCGAACCCGGTCAGCACTTCGCGCTCAACGGTGGCCCCGTCGGCGATCCGGCCCACGGTGGGCACGTTGACGGTCAGCTGCGATCCGTCGCGCCCCGATACGCCCAGCCCGCCCACGGCGAGATTGCCCTGCGCCATCGCATAGACCTGCCCGTCCGCACCGTAGAGCGGCGAGAGCACTAGCGATCCGCCGCGCAAGGAACTGGCGCGGCCGATCGAGGACACGGTGATGTCAATGGTCTGCCCGGATCGAGAGAAGGCGGGCAGTTCGGCGGTGATGATGACGGCGGCGGCGTTCTTGAGGCCGGGATTGACCCCCGGCGGCAGGGTCAGACCGAGGCGGCCCGAAACCCCGCGCATGGCTTCGGTCACATAGCTGAAATTGTCATCCCCCGTGCCATCGAGCCCGACCACGATCCCGTAGCCGGTCAGCTGGTTCGGGCGCACGCCTTCGAAGCTGCCGAGATCGCGGATGCGTTCGGCTGCGGCGGGCGTCGCCACCAGCATGGCGAGCGCGGCGAACAGGAGCGAGAGCAGGCGCATGGCGGCAGACTCCCTCACAGCGGGCTGATCATATTGAAGAACCGGCCCAGCCAGCCCGGACGGCTGGCCTGCTGGATCGCTCCGCTGCCGCCGTAGACGATCTGCGCATCGGCAATCCGGCTGGAAACGATGCGGTTGTCGCTGTCGATATCGGCCAGCCGCAGGATTCCTGCGAACTGCACCCATTCATCGCCCTGGCTCAATTGCATCTGCCGTTCTCCGACCACCAGCGCAGTGCCGTTGGGGCGCACTTCCGCGATGGTAACCGCGATGGCGCCGTTGAGCGTGCTGCGCTGGCTCGCACGTCCCTGCCCATTGAACGACGATTCCGCCCCGGCATTAAGGGCATCGGGGCTGAGGAAAGCGAACGGGCCGGTGGCGGGCGGAGTCAGACCGATCTCGCCGTCGCGGCTGGTCTGGGCGCTGGTGGTCTTGCTGGTATCGAGCGATTCGACCAGCACCACGGTGACCAGATCGCCCACCCGCCGCGCGCGTGTACCTTCGTGCAGCGCGGCATAGCCACCCGCCGCCTGATAGATCGCGCCGTTGCTGGGGGCAAAGGCGGGAGCGGCGGGCGGCAGCGTGGCGGCGAAGCCGGGCTGCGGCGTGCCGCCTTCCATGCTGGCGCAGCCGCTGAGGAGCAGGCCGGCGAGCGTAATCGGGGCGATGATGGAGCGGGTCATAGGTTTCCTCACAGCGTCTGGTTGGCGTTGCGCAGCATTTCGTCGACCGCGCTGATCATCTTGGAATTGATTTCGTAGGCGCGCTGGGCGGCGATCATTTCGACCAGTTCCTCGACCACGTTGACGTTCGATTGTTCGAGCATCCCCTGCCGGATCGTCCCGCGCCCCTCGGTGCCGGGAATACCTTCCTCGGCCGCGCCGCTGGCAGCGGTTTCGAGCAGCAGGTTGCCGCCGGTGGCTTGCAGGCCCGCCGGATTGACGAAGCTGGCGACAGTGATCTGGCCCAGCTCGGCAGGTTCGGCCTGCCCGTCGATAATGGCGGTAACGGTGCCATCCGGCCCCACTGCAATCGACTGCGCCCCTGCGGGCACGGTGATACCGGGTTGTAGTGCATAACCCTGCGCGGTGACCAGCTGGCCTTCGGCGGAGCGGGTGAAATTGCCCGCGCGGGTATAGCCGGTCTGCCCGCCGGGCAGTTCGATGCGGAAGAAGCCGTCCCCGTCCAGCGCCATGTCGAGCGAATTGCCGGTGGTGGCGAGCGTGCCCTGAGTCTCGATCCGCGTGGTGCCCTGCACCGCCACCCCGGTACCGAGGTTGAGGCCAATGGCATAGGCGGTTTCCCCGCCCGAACGCTGCCCGGCTACCCGGGCGTCATCGTAGGAAAGCGTTTCGAAATCGGCGCGATCGCGTTTGAACCCGGTGGTGCCGATATTGGCGAGGTTGTGCGCGATCACGCGCATCCGGGTGTCTTGCGCTTCGAGCCCGGTGCGGGCGACCTGCAAGGCGGAATTGGGCATGGGTGTGGCTCCTGTGAGGGTCTAGCGGATCGACATCAGGCGGCTGGAGGCCTGATCGAGCTGTTCGGCGGTGGCGATCATCTGCATCCGCCGTTCGAAACTGCGCTGCGCCTCGATCATCTCCACCAGTGTCCCGGCGCTATCGACATTGCTGGCTTCGAGCGCGCCGACGGTGATTTCGGCAGTAGGGTCTTCGGGCAGCACCCCGCCGCCGACCACGCGGAGCTGGTTGTCGAGATCCTTGTGGACCTGGCTGCCTTCGGGACTGGTCAGCCGGATGCGGCCCAGTTCCTGCGGCGGCACATCGGGCGCGGCAGGGTCGGCGGCGAGCACGGTGCCATCGGTGCCGAAACTGACTTCCCAGCCAGGTGGCACGGTTATCGGCCCGTTCGCGCCAAGCACCTGCAAGCCCTCGCCATTGGTCAGCAGTCCTGCCGGATCGACCGAGAGATCTCCGCGCCGCGAATAGACTTCCTCCCCGGCAGCGTTCTGGAACGCGATCAGCGCTTCTCCGTGCACTGCAATGTCGAGGCTGCGCCCGGTCTGGGTCAGCACGCCGGGCGAAAGGTCCGCCCCGCGCACCGCGCCCTGGGCAAAGCCACGCACGTCGAACGTGTCTCCGCGCATGTGGGAGGGGGTGGTGGCGAAGGTCTCGGCGCGGAAGCCGGGCGTGGAAGCATTGGCAAGGTTGCTCGCCACGGCCCGCTGGCGGTTCATCGCGGCGTCCATGCCGCTCAGCGCAGTGTAGATCATGCGGTCCATTGCTCGGCTCCCCTCTTGCGGCTGGATCAGCTGCGCAGGTTGATGATCGTCTGCGAGAACTGGGTGGCGGTATCGATAGCCTTGGCATTGGCCTGGAAATTGCGCTGGGCGGTGATCAGCCCGACCATTTCCTCCGCCAGATCGACGTTCGAGCGTTCGAGCGCGCCCGAGAGCAACTGGCCGTTCCGCCCGATGCCGGGCAACTGATAGGCAGCCGCGCCGGAAAGGCCGGTCGCTTCCCAGTTGGTCGAACCGACCGATTGCAGTCCGGTGGGCGCAGTAAAGGTGGCGAGCGCCACGCGGCCGACGGTGGCAGTACTGCCATCGGCATAGGCGGCGTTGATCTCGCCGTTCTTCTCGACCTGGATGCTGGCCAGCGCCGATCCTGCTACATTGGCGACCGGCACCACAGCATCCACTGTCGCCCCCGGGTTGACGACATTGCCCGCCGCATCCACCGCGAACATCTGCAGGTTCTTGCCCGCGAAATCGGTGACCGCGCCGACACTGTCGATCTGGAAATTGCCGTTGCGGGTGAACAGCACCTGTCCGCTTTCGGGATTGCGGGTGCTGAAGAATCCGTCTCCGTCGATCGCGATGTCGAGGCTCCGCCCTGTCTGCTCGATCGCGCCGAGGCCGAAGTTCTGGTTGATCCCGGCGACTGTGGCACCGAGGCCGACGGTCATGCGCGGATTGGCCGCAGAACCCTTGGCAACGATGTCGGCAAATTCCACGCTGCTGCGCTTGAAGCCGGTAGTTTCGGCATTGGCGATGTTGTGGGCGATAGTGCTGAGGTCGGTCTGCGAATTCTTGAGGCCGTTCAGCGAAGTGTAGAAAGAGGTCATGCGACTGGCTCCTTAAATGGCGGATTTGTTGGCGGCGGTTTGCGCAGCGATCAGCGCGTCGAGCTTGGCGGAAATGTCGTTCAGCGTGGCGTTGGTTTCGGTTGACCCGGCCAGCGTGGAGAATTGCGCCATCTGCGCGAGCATGTCCTTGTTATCGACCGGCTCCAGCGGGTCTTGCTGCTGGATCTGGACGAGCAGCAGCCGCAGGAAATCGCCCTGGTCGAGCGTGGCATAGGCGGAGGGCGCCGGCGCCGCGCCGGGGGCGTTGATGTCCTGGAGGTTCGCAGGAAGGGCAGTGGAAATAGCGGTCATCACGGGTTCCTGATCGTTTCGAGCATCAGTTGCTTGGCGGTCTGCATCGCCTCGACCAGGTTCTGGTACTGGCGGGCGCTTTCCATCATCTCGACCATCTCCGCCGTCTCATCGACGGGGGCTTCCCACACGTTGCCATCGGCATCGGCGAGCGGGTGATCGGGATCGTGGCGGCGGATCGGCGCGACTTCGGAGCGCATGACTTCGGAGACGCGAACGCTGGACAGGCCACTGGCAGAATCGAGTTCCTGCGCGAATACCGGGCGCAAGGGGCGGTAGGCCTCTGCCGCGCTGCTGGCGACCGAGCCGGAATTAGCGAGGTTGCTGGCGGCGGTGTTCATCCGCACCATCTGCGCAGACATGCCGCGCTGAACGATAGTGAACAGGCTGGGAGTCGTGCTCATGACCTACTCCCCCTTCAGCGCGCGGGTAACGGTCTGCACCCGGCCGTTGAGGAATGTGAGCGTGGCCGAATAGGCCACCGAGTTCTCCGCAAAGGCCATCTGCTCGTTCGCCAGCTCCACCGTATTGCCATCGAGCGAAGGCATGGTCGGCACTCGGTAGCGCATAGCGCTGCTGATCGCGTCGTCGCGGCTGGAGCCGGCGATCCGCGCATCGAGCGCAGCGGCGAAATCGACATCGCGCGCCTGGTATCCCGGCGTCGCGGCATTGGCGATGTTCGAGGTCAGCAGTCCCATGCGGTGCGAACGCAGTTCCAGCGCCGCGCCGTGAATGCCGAATAATCGCTCGCTCATGATCGTACTCCCCTGGTGGCAGTCTTGCAGGACTGTTTCAGCAAGGGGCGTGCCAAACGGCCTTTCAGGGTGGGGGAAGGGCATTTCCGGCAAGGTGCTGCCGCCAGCGGCAATTTCCTGCCGCCCACTGAAACCACAAGCCTGCCGGTCGTCCTCTGGTGCAGGGCAAAGCTTGGCGAACAGGAAAGGGCGGCGAATGGACTATGCGGCAATGTTGAACGCCACCGGCGCGGCTATTGTGCTCGGTGGCACGCTGCTGGCAACCTTGCTGGGGAGCGGACGGCGGGAACTGGCGGCCATGCTGGGCGCGATCGGGCGGCTGTTCGTGCCGCGCTTCCGGCTCGACAAGGCGCGGGCAGAAATCGCCCGCGATGTCGAGGCGATCCGGCATGACGGGCTGCTGCGGGCCTTGCCGTGCCACAGTTCGGACCGCGAAATCGCCGCCGCCACCGACGCGCTGGTGCATGATCGTTCGATCAATTCGCTGATCCTGACTCACAAGGCGCTGAAGAAGAAGCGGGTGGAACTGCGCGAACTGGCGCTGCGTCCCTTGCTGCTGGCAGCGGAGATGGCGCCGGTGTTCGGCATGGTCGGCACACTGTTCGGGCTCGCCCATGTGCCCTTTGGCGAAGTCGAGGATGGCGCGATGCTGGCGACGGTGGGGCTGGCGGTGCTGACCACGCTCTACGGGCTGCTGCTGGCGCACCTGCTGTTCAATCCGCTCGCCCGGCTGATCGCGCGGCGAGGCGCGCAGGAAGACGAGGACCGGCAGCAACTGGTCGACTGGCTGGCGCGGCAGATTGCTCCCGGAATTCCCAAGGTACGCGCGCTGGATGCGGCGGCGTGAAGGGGGCGGGGAGCAACAGCTGGCTGGTGCCACTGGCGGATCTGTCGCTGATCCTGTTCGTCATTACCGGCAGCGGGCTGGCGGGCGTCACGACGGAGCGGGGCGAGGAGGCGCAGCACGCAGGCGCGGTGGAAGGCATTGCCAGTGCGGTTTTCGCTGATGCCGGTAGCGGGGATAGCGAATTTGCCGAATGGCTGGCGCACCATCAGCCGGGGCCAGGGGAGCAGTTCACCGTCCTCGGCACCTATCGCTCGCCCTCTAATCGCGCGCAGGTGGCGGCGCGGTGCGAGGAGCTAGCAGCGGCGGCGGAAGCTCAGGGTCTCGCTCCGCGCGTTATCGTGCAGCAGGGGGAAGCGGGACAGGTGCTGGCCTATTTCGCGTACGACCGGATCGCGCCGGTGGCACGCGACTTGCAGAGTGAGGGCCAATGATCCTTGCAAGGAGTCTGGCCATGATCCGATCCACCCTTACCCTATTCGCCGCTTCAGCACTCGCGATGCCCGCCGCAGCGCAGGATTCGCGCTTTGCCGATCCTGCCGCAATCGACGCCGAAGTCAGTGCCTTTACCGGCGCGCCGCTCGGCACTCCCGGCGGCGCGCGGCATCCGGTGGACCGGCGATTGCGACTGGCGGCCTGCGCCCAGTCGCTCGATCTCGCCTGGCATGGCCGCCGCGCCGACATGGTGCGGGTGGAATGCAACGCGGGGACGAGCTGGCGGATCTTCGTGCCGGTCAACGGCGATGGCGCGAACCAAACGCCCGCCGCCGCCCCGGTCCCGGTAGTCGAACGCGGACAGGTCATCGGCATCGTCATCGAAGGGCGCGGGTTCTCGGTCGCGCAGCAGGGCGAGGCGCTGGAAGACGGCGCGATCGGCCAGTGGATCCGCGTCCGCCCCGAAGGCCAGCGCGAAGCCCTGCGCGCCCGGATCGAAACGCCGGGCCGCGCGGTGATTCCACTCGGTTGAAAAATTTCCTGAAATATTCCTTAAACCCGTGCCCCGGCACCCGTCCTACCCGATGTAAGCAACCAAGGGAGCAAGACCATGTCCCCCTATGACGTAAGCAAATTGAGCGGAGCGGCCCCCGTGCGCGGGATTGGCCGCGAGGCTGCCGAAACGCTGGCCGACAAGCCGCGCGCACCTGCCGCAACCGTGGCCGACAAAGGCGTGGCGGTGCAGACCGGCGCGAAAGTCAGCGCGGGAGAAGCGCCGGTCGATGCCGACCGGGTGGCGCAAATCCGCGATGCGATCCGTGAAGGCAGCTATCCCATCGTCCCCGCGAAGATCACCGACGCCATGATCGCCGCGCGAATGCTGCTGAGTTCCGGCCAGTGAGTGCAGCGCAGACTTCGGGCGGCAATCTGGCCGACAACCTGCGGCAAATGCTTGCCGTTCTCGAAAGCGAGCGGCAGGCGCTTGCCGCGCTTGATGTCGATGCACTGGTGCTGTCGATGCAGGGCAAGCAGGTGCTGTGTGACGCGCTCGAAGGCGACCTGCCACCCAGCGTCGATGCCGAATGTCGTGGACTGGTACAGGCCGCACGTCACCAGAACGAGGTCAACCGCCGCCTGCGCAACCTGCTCGCCGCCAATGTCGCTGCGCGGCTCGATGCACTGACCCATTCCCCCGGCCTTTATCGCGGCCCGGTCGCCCGCGCGCTCTGATCTGGCACGCTCCTTGCTGAACTACCTGCGAGTTATCGCAACGGGAACAGCAGCCAATGAGCGACAGGATTGAAGGTGCCGGGGCGGCCAGCCAGCCATCGCCGACGCAGGCCGCTATCGCGCAGGCCGCCGAGCGCACCGGGGTCGATTTCTCCTATCTTCTGGCTCAGGCGCGGATTGAGTCCGGGCTTAATCCCTCGGCGCAGGCGCGCACGAGCAGCGCCAGCGGGCTGTTCCAGTTTATCGACCAGACCTGGCTTTCGACGCTCGACCGGCACGGTGAAGCGCTCGGTTATGGCGAGGCCGCCAGCGCTATCGACAGCAGTGGCGGGCGGGCGCGGGTGACCGATCCGGCCATGCGTGCCTCGATCATGGCATTGCGCTTCGATCCGCAGGCGGCATCGATGATGGCGGGCGCCTTGGCCAACGACAATCGCGCCGCGCTGCTGCCGGTGCTGGGGCGCGAACCCGATGCCAGCGAGCTGTACCTCGCGCATTTCCTCGGCGCGGGCGGCGCGCGCGAATTCCTCGGCGCGCTCAGTTCCGCGCCGGAACAGTCGGCCGCGAGCATCCTTCCCGCAGCCGCGCGCGCCAACCGGGCGATTTTCTACGAACGTTCGGGCGCGCCCCGCTCCGTGGGCGAAGTGATGCAGGTGATCCGAGACCGGGTGGAGCGGGCGATGGAAGCCGGACCTGCGGGCTCGGTGCCCTTCGCGCCGCCTCCCACTTCGGGAACCCCAGCAAGCGGACCATACCGCCGCACCCCCTTCGCCCCGTTCAACGCGCCGAGCCTGCCGCGCCATGCCCCCGCGCCGTTGCCGTCGATGGCGCAGACCTTGCAGGCCAGCTTCGGGCTTGATCGTGCCGATCCCGCTACCCCCGGCTTGACCCATGTCCGCAGCGCCTATGCCCGGCTGGAGGCGTTCGGCCTGTGACCCGCAATTTCCTCCGCTCGTTCGCAGTGGCTCCGGTCACGCTGGTGCTGCCCGTCGCCATCCTCGCGCTGATCGCGATGATGGTGCTGCCGATCCCGACGCTGCTGCTCGACATGTTCTTCGTCTTCAATATCGCACTGTCGATCGGGGTGCTGATGGCGGCGCTGAATGCGAAGAAGCCGCTCGACTTCTCCTCCTTCCCCTCGGTGCTGCTGTTCGCCACGCTGTTGCGGCTGTCGCTCAACGTCGCATCCACCCGCGTGGTGCTGGTCAGCGGGCACGAAGGGACGGCGGCGGCGGGTCATGTGATCGAGAGCTTCGCCGCCTTCCTGGTGGCGGGCAATTTCGCCGTCGGGCTGTTCGTCTTCGTCATCCTGCTGATCATCAACATGGTGGTGATCACCAAGGGCGCGGGGCGGGTGTCCGAAGTTTCGGCGCGCTTCACGCTCGACGCCTTGCCCGGCAAGCAGATGGCGATCGACGCCGATATCGCGGCGGGCCTGATGACCGGGGACGAAGCTCGCGCCCGCCGCGCGGAAGTGGCGACCGAGGCGGATTTCTACGGCGCGATGGATGGCGCGAGCAAGTTCGTGAAGGGCGATGCGATTGCCGCGCTGCTGATCCTGTTCGTCAACATCATCGCCGGTTTCGGGCTGGGGATGATTGCGCACGGATTGTCGGCAGGCGAGGCGGCGGAAGTCTATATCACGCTGGCCGTGGGCGATGCGCTGGTGGCGCAGGTGCCATCGCTGCTGCTTTCGATTGCCGCTGCCGCCATCGTCACTCGCGTGTCGGACACAAGCGATCTCGTCGGGCAGATCGGGCGGCAGTTCGGCGCGCCTTCGAGCTGGCTGCCGGTGGCGCTGGTGCTCGGCGCGATGGGGCTGGTTCCGGCGATGCCGCAGATGATCTTCCTGCCCGCTGCTGCGCTGGCCTTCTGGCTCTATCGCACCTTACGCAGGCGAATGGATGCCGCCGCAGTTGTGGTCCAGGTGGTTGAGCCGGAGGAGCCGCAGCGCATTGCCGTCAGCGATGTCAGCGACCGCACGCTGGTGACGCTCGAACTGGGTTACGGGCTGGTGCATCTGGTGGACGAGGCGCGCGGTTCGCCGCTGGTCGCGCGGATCACCGGGGTGCGCAAGCAGTTGAGCCAGGGCTTCGGCTTCGTCGTGCCGCAATTCCGCATCCGCGATTCGCTCGATCTGCCTGCCAATTGCTGGCGTGTGCTGCTCGGCGGGGTGGAACTGGCGCGCGCCGAGGGTCAGCCCGATGGCTTGCTGGCGATCGATACCGGCGGGTTGGCCGAAACTTTAACGCGCGCGCACGGAGTGCCGGGTGAAGCGACGACCGATCCCAGTTTCGGCTGCCCGGCGCTGTGGATTCGGCAGGCGGACCGCGATCACGCGATTTCCGAGGGTTTCCTCGTGGTCGATGTGCCCACCGTGATCGCCACCCACGTCAACCAGCTGCTCGCCCCGCGCGGCGATCTGCTGCTCGGCCCGGAGGAAGTGCGCAGCCTGCTCGATGGCCTGCGCGAGGATGTGCCGGGGCTGGTCGAGGCAGTGCATCCCGATCCGCTCTCGCTGGCGGCGGTCACCCGGCTGCTGCGCGCGCTGCTGGCGGACGGGATATCGCTCGGCCATCCGGTGCCGATCCTGTCCAGCCTCGCGCTGGGCCTCCAGACCACCAAGGATTTCGACATGCTAGTCGATCACGTTCGCGCCGATCTGGGCGGCTGGATGGTCGGACAGATTTGCGCGCCCAACAAGCCGCTCGGCGTTCTGACGCTCGATGCCGGACTGGAAGGCGCGATCCTTGGCGGGATGCGCGATCCGGCCACTGGCCAGCCGGTGATCGAGCCCGATTGCGCGCGAATGATCGGCGAAGCGGTGGCAGGACATCTGGCTGCGCAGGACAAGCAACGCGGCCTCGCCCTGATTGTCCAGCCGCCCGCGCGCCGCGCGCTTGCCGCGCTGCTGCGCCAGCGTGCGCCTTCGTGCCTGGTGCTCTCCATCAACGAACTGCCGCCAACCCAGCCGGTGGAAGTCGTCGCCGTGATCGGCGGTCAGGCGGCCTTACCCGACCATTCCCAACCAGAGGTGCTCGCCGCATGAAGCACGATCACGCCCAATTCGCTGCTGCCGCCTACGGGGCGCAGGATATCGTCGCAGACCGGGTCCGCCGCTTCGTGCCGATGGTGCGCAAAGCGGCGTGGCATATCCACGGCGGTAGCCGCGACGGACTGGAAATCGAGGACCTGATGCAGGCGGGTTTCATCGCGCTCACGGAATGCGCGCGCAATCACGCGGGGCCGGGCGAGGACGGGTTCGCCGCTTATGCCAAGATCCGCGTGCGCGGGGCGATGTTCGATGTGATCCGCAAGGCGATGCCCGAAAGCCGGGGCGCGGTGGCAAGGCGGCGCAAGGCGGACGCTGCGCAGGAGCGGCTGCGGCAACTGCTCGGGCGCGAACCTGCGGCGGGCGAACTGGCAGCTGAACTGGGCATAGCGCCCGGCGATCTGGGCGCCTTCCTAATCGAGGAAGTTCAGCTCACTTCTATGGATGCCGCCTATGATGACAGCAATTCCGCCTTCGCCAGCGCCGACCCCGACCCGTTCACATTGCTATGCGAAATGGAGGACGGCGAACGGCTTGGCACAGCGATGGAGCGCTTGCCCGCGCGGCTGCAACTCGTGTTGCAACTCTACTTCGTCGAAGAACTGAACCTCACCGAAATCGCGGCCGTGCTCGAAGTCTCGGTCCCGCGAGTCCACCAGTTGAAGGCCGAAGCGCTGGTGAAGCTGAGGGACATAATGACTTCCGAGTGACCTAAAGCTTCTCGGTCAGCTCCGGAACGGCAGTGAACAGGTCCGCCACCAGCCCGATATCGGCGACCTGGAAGATCGGCGCATCGGCATCCTTGTTGATCGCCACGATCACCTTGGAATCCTTCATCCCCGCCAGATGCTGGATCGCCCCGGAAATGCCGATGGCGATATAGACGTTGGGGGCGACGATCTTGCCGGTCTGGCCGACCTGGTAATCGTTGGGGACATAACCCGCATCCACCGCCGCACGGCTGGCACCGATGGCGGCGCCCAGCTTGTCGGCGAGGGGCGTGATTGTCGATTCAAACGTCGCCGCATCCTTGAGCGCGCGGCCGCCCGACACGATGATCCCGGCGCTGGTCAGTTCTGGGCGCTCGCTCTTCACCGCGTCGAGTCGAACGAATTCGGAGAGCCCGGCGCTGCCTGCGCCAGAGACGCTCTCGACGCTGGCCGAGCCGCCTTCGGGCGAGGCCTTGTCGAAAGTGGTGGTGCGCACGGTGATGACCAACTTGGGATCGCTGCTCTCGACCGTTGCGACGGCATTCCCGGCATAGATCGGGCGCTTGAAACTCTTCGGGCCTTCGACGCTGATGATGTCGCTCACCTGCATCACGTCGAGCAGCGCGGCCACGCGCGGCAGCACGTTCTTGCCGGTGGTGGTCGCAGGCGCGAGCACCGCGTCGTAGCCTTCGCCTTCTTTGGCCATCAGCGAAACGATCAGCGGCGCGACATTCTCGGCGAGGCCATGCGCATAGGCGGCATCCTGCGCGAGCAGCACCTTCGCCACCCCCGCGATCTTCGCGGCGATATCGGCAGCCCCGGCGGCATCATCGCCCCCTGCGACGAGGACATGCACGTCGCCGCCCAGCTTGGCAGCGGCAGTGACAGTGGCGAGCGTCGCATCGGCGATCTGCCCGCCGTGGTGTTCGGCAAAAACGAGTGCGGTCATCAGGCGACTCCCAGGGCTTTGAGCTTGGCAACCAGCGCATCGACATCGGCGACCATCTCGCCTGCCTGCCGCACCGGCGGTTCACCCACATGGGTGGTGGCAATGCGCGGCGTGGTGTCGACGCCGTAATCGGCGGGGGCCTTGACATCGAGACGCTTCTGCTTCGCCTTCATGATGTTGGGCAGCGAGGCGTAACGCGGTTCGTTCAGTCGCAGGTCGGTGGTGACAATCGCGGGCAGCGACAGCTTGACCGTTTCCAGCCCGCCATCGACTTCGCGGGTCACGCTCACGTGATCGCCGTCGATCTCGACCTTGCTGGCGAAAGTTCCCTGCGGGCGGCCCATCAGCGCGGCGAGCATTTGCCCGGTCTGGTTCGAATCGTCGTCGATCGCCTGCTTGCCGAGCATCACGATGCCGGGTTCTTCCTCGTCGGCAATTGCCTTGAGGATCTTGGCCACCGCCAGCGGCTCGACCGCGTCATCTGTCTGTACCAGGATCGCGCGGTCAGCGCCCATTGCCAGCGCCGTGCGCAGCGTTTCGGTGGCTTTGGTGGGGCCGACCGACACGGCGATCACCTCGGTGGCGGCGCCCTTTTCGCGCAGCCGCAGGGCTTCTTCCACCGCGATCTCGTCGAACGGGTTCATGCTCATCTTGACGTTGGCGAGGTCCACTCCGGAACCGTCCGCCTTTACGCGCGGCTTCACATTGTAATCGATCACCCGCTTGACGGGCACGAGAATTTTCATGGATCGTCGTCCTCTACTCTCGGATTTGGCAACTGCCGCTTATGTAAACAGCCTTACGTATAGGTCAAGACACTTGGCCTTTCCAGGGCCGCAGCTTGGCTCCGGATTGTCCGGTTGCCGAAAACCGGCTCGCTGTAAAGGCTTCACCGCCATTCCCTCGGCGGTGATCATGTTGGCGATGGTGCTTGGGTTCAGCGACGCTTCGCAGGTGAATATCGGAACGGGCCTTCTCATCTGCCCAGCCACGCTCAAGGCGGGCGATATCTTGCTTGCAAGAGCGGGAAACATTGCTCGCGGTCAGTGGCCGTCAAAAGCGATCAAGGCGTGGGCGTCGACCTGTTCTGCCGCAAGCGCCCGCCCGCCGCCCAGTTCCGGCAGATCGATCAAGAATAACGCGCGATCCACCAAGGCACCGGCGCGGCGCAGAAGGCGCGCGCCAGCGACTGCCGTACCGCCTGTTGCCAGCAGGTCATCCACCAGCAACACCCGCTCGCCGTCGCGCAACAGGGTGGGATCGAGTTCGAGCCGGGCATGGCCGTATTCGAGAGCGTAATCCTCGCCAATCGCAGCGATCGGCAGCTTCCCCGCCTTGCGAAGCGGGATGAAACCGACACCGAGATGTACCGCGAGTGCCGCGCCGAAGATGAAGCCGCGCGCCTCGATCCCGGCGACGGCGTGGGGCTTGGGATCACCGGCAAGCTCTGCCAGTCCCGATACGGCGCGCGCCATGCCTTCGCCGTGCGCGAGTAGCGTGGTGATATCGCGGAACAGGATTCCCGGTTTGGGGAAATCGGGAACGGTGCGGATCAGGTCGCGCAGGTCGGCGGACATGCTCACCAGCCTGCCCGCACCGAACTCAGCTATCCTTGCGCTTCGGCTTGACCGCCGACCAGACCTGCTTCTTGGCGAACCAGGCGAGGATCGTGGCGAACAGCGTGAAGGCAAGCACCCACCAGCCGGTCTGCTTGCGCTCGATCATGCGCGGTTCGGCCGTCCAGGTAAGGAAGGCGGAGACGTCGCTCGCCATCTGGCTCACCGTGGCTTCGGTGCCGTCGGCATAGGTCACTTGCCCGTCCACCACCAACGGCGGGGCCATCGCCAGGTTGATGTTAGGGAAGTAGGGGTTGAAGTGAAGTCCGGTGCTCGGCATCGATTCCGGAGCCGTCTGGGCGAAGGACTGGCCCTCTTCATTGGTGTAGGTGTTGGGATCGGCGTAGCCGGTCAGCAACGAATAGACATAGGCCGGTCCGTTTTCGCGTGCCTTGGTCATCAGCGATAGATCGGGCGGGATCGCATTGTTGTTCGCGGCACGTGCTGCGACGTCGTTGGCGAAGGGGCGCGGGAAGTAATCCACCGGGGTGCCGGGACGCAACGCATCTTCGCCAGTATCGGGATTGATGCCCGGCACGTTCCATGTGGCAGCTTCGGCCTTCACCTGCTCTTCGGAATAGCCAAGCTCGCCCAGATTGCGGAACGCCACGTATTGCAGCGAATGGCAGGCAGCGCAGACTTCCTTGTAGACCTGGTAGCCGCGCTGCAATTGCGCGGCATCCCAGGTGCCCAGCGGACCTTCGAACGAGAACCCGCCCTCAGGGGCATGGGACTCTTCGAGGAAGGCGTAATAGGCGGGCTGCTCAGCAGGCTCGGTCGCGGCGGTGTAGGCGCCAAAGCCGAACGACACGAGGACCACCAGCGTGAAGCCGAGACCGACAAGGATACCAACTAGGCGGATCATAAACTGCTCTTTCCGTTCAACACTAAACCGCGGGGCCGATCAGACGGCCACCGGCTCGGCGTTTTCGCCCAGCACTGCCTTCTTGTCCGAACCCAGCACCGCCTCGGTAATCGAGAAGGGCAAGGGTTCGGGCCGCTCAATCGAGGAAACGATCGGCAGGATCACGAGGAAGTGCAGGAAGTAGTATGCGGTGGCGATTTGGCTGATCATCACATAGGGTTCTTCGGCCGGCGCACCGCCGCAGATGAACAGCACGATCATCGTCGGGATCAAGCCGAACCAGAAGAACTTGCGGAACAGCGGGCGATAGTGACCCGAACGGACCGGACCCTTGTCCAGCCACGGCAGGAAGAACCACACCAGGATCGACGCGAACATGGCCAGCACGCCCCACAGCTTGGCGGGCAGGATGAAGTCGAAGGTGAAGGCGCGCAGGATCGCGTAGAACGGGTAGAAATACCATTCGGGCACGATGTGCGCGGGCGTGGAGAGCGGGTTGGCCGGAATGTAGTTGTCAGGGTGGCCGAGCACGTTGGGCAGGAAGAACACGAAGCTGAAGTAGATCAGCAGGAACACGCCCAGCCCGAAGCCGTCCTTCGCTGTGTAGTACGGATGGAACGGCAGGGTGTCGCTTTCCGACTTGATTTCCACGCCAGTCGGGTTCGACGAGCCGGGGATGTGCAGCGCCCAGATGTGCAGGATCACGCAGCCCGCGATCACGAAAGGCAGCAGGTAGTGCAGGCTGAAGAAGCGGTTCAGCGCGGCATTGTCCGGTGCATAGCCGCCCAGCAGCCAGATCTGCAGCGGTTCGCCGACGAAGGGAATCGCCCCGAACAGGCCGGTGATGACCTTGGCGCCCCAGAAGCTCATCTGGCCCCACGGCAGCACGTAGCCCATGAAGGCAGTCGCCATCATCAGCAGGAAGATGGTGACGCCGATCAGCCAGATCATTTCGCGCGGTGGCTTGTACGAAGCGTAGAAGAAGCCGCGGAAGATGTGGATGTAGATCACCACGAAGAAGAAACTGGCGCCGTTGGCGTGCGCATAGCGCATCAGCCAGCCCCAATTGACGTCACGCATGATGTGCTCGACCGAAGCGAAGGCGACATCGGCATTGGCGGCGTAATGCATCGCCAGCACGATCCCGGTGACGATCTGCAGCATCAGGCAGAAGCCCGCGAGCACGCCGAAATTCCAGAAGTAGGAAAGGTTGCGCGGCACCGGATAGCCCGCGCCCACGGCGTTGTAGACGAGGCGCGGAAGCGGCAGTTTCTCGTCGAAAAACTTGCTCAGTCCGTTCTGCGGCGTGTATTCCTTGGCCCAGGGAAAGCTCATGTCTCTGTCTCTTCCTTGCCTCAGCCGATCACGAGCGTCGTGTCGGTGACGGTATATTCAGGTACTTCGAGATTGGTCGGCGCCGGGCCTTTACGGATGCGCGCGGCGGTATCGTAGTGCGAGCCGTGGCAGGGGCAGAAATAGCCGCCGTATTCGCCTTTGTTCTCGCCATCGGCGGCACCCAGCGGGACGCAGCCGAGGTGGGTGCAGACACCCATCACCACCAGCAGGTCTTCATTGCCGGGCAGCGTGCGTTCGGCCAGCGTTTGCGGATCGCGCAGATCGTTGACACTGACAGCGTTGGCAGCGGCAATTTCGTCCGGTGTCAGGCGGCGCACGAACACCGGCTGCTTGCGGAACACAGCCTTGATCGCCTGGCCCACTTCGAGGCTGGCGATATCCAGTTCGGTGGTGCTCTCGGCCAG
Organism: Erythrobacter sp.; assembly: GCA_019739335.1. Classification (NCBI taxonomy): domain Bacteria; kingdom Pseudomonadati; phylum Pseudomonadota; class Alphaproteobacteria; order Sphingomonadales; family Erythrobacteraceae; genus Erythrobacter; species Erythrobacter sp. The sequence continues at coordinate 1,408,049 of CP073261.1, read as the reverse complement.
CACGTCCGCCGAAGGGCTCATCTGGCTGATCAGCGGCATGACCATGACGAGGCCGCCGACACCGGCAGCCGAAACGGCAGCGATTTCGATGAAGTCGCGGCGACGAACGCCTTCTTCAACGGCTACTTCGGTAGCTTCAGGAGTGCCTGTGGTGGTTGCCATTTGCCTGCCTTGCCAAGTCCTTGCCTTGAACTTCGGACCACCGGAAGGCTCCTACAAAGGTAGCCTGCGACCCGAAGATTAACCCGTCTGCAGCGTGCGCAGCAGGTCCCCGCGATGCGGAGTGCCGGTCGCCAGCTTGGCGGGGCTGATAGACGAGCAAATCCGCCCTGCCAACCCGCCTTTTGGCCCTGTTGTGACCGCTTATTGCAACGACTGCCCGAATCGACGGGGCGATGCAGGTTTACGACAGGCCGATTAGGGAGAACTGCCTGCCATAGGTGGGTTCGCCGCGATGGGTGGCGCGGCGGTAGGAATGGAAGCGCGCTTCGTCGGTGTAGGTATCGATCGCCAAGGTCTCGATCCAGCCCAGCTTCAGCGCCGCGAGTCGCCAGCCGACATAGGCGGGCAGGTCGAACTGCCACTTGCCCGGGGTGCTGCGAGTGAAAAAGCGCTGGTGGCGCTCCTCGAACTGCTCGACGAAGTCCCAGCCAACCTCGTAGCTGGCCTGCGCAATGGTGGGGCCGATGGCGGCACTGATATTGCCGCGTTTCGCCCCCAGCTCCTCCATCCGTCGCACAGTGGCCTCCAGCACCCCGAAATGCGCGCCGCGCCAGCCGGCGTGGGCAGCACCGATTACGCCCGCTGTCTGGTCCACCAGCAGCACCGGGGCGCAGTCGGCGGTGACAACACCAAGGACAACGCCGGGGGTTGCGGTCACCAGCGCATCGGCTTCGGGGCGAGCGTCATCGGCGAAAGGCCCATTCACCGCCAGCGCGATGGGGGAATGAACCTGCTTCACCAACACGAGCTGCCCGCCGGGGACGATCAGTGACGCATCGGGCGGGCCTTCATAGCCGATGCCAGTGAAAAAGCCGTGTGGCACGCCAGCCAGCGCTTCGGCCTGCAAAAATTCGCGCGGCTCAGCCAAGGCTGCGGCTCACTTGTTCCTGCGTGTCGCGCGACAGGCCGGGCGCGGCCATGATCCGCTCCAGCTGCTGGCGCATCAGCGCCGAGCGCCCCGGCTCGATCCGCTTCCACCGCCCCAGCGGCGGGACGAACCTACTGGCGGTCTGCGGATTGATCGGATCGAGCGCGAGGATCAGGTCGGCGATCATCGCGTAGCCCGTGCCATCGGGAGCATGGAAGGCAGGCGGATTGACCGCCATCGCCATATACAGCGAGCGCACCCGGTTGGGGTTCTTCAGAGTGAAATCGGGATGCTCCGCCAGCGCCTTGACGTGATCAAGCACGTGCGGGTGCAGCGATCCGGCCTGAAGGCTGAACCACTTGTCTACCACCAGCGGATTGGCGCGATAGCGGTTGTGGTTGTAGAAATCGAGCAGGCGATTGGTCCGTTCGATCCCCGACAAACCGGTGAGCACCATCAGCGCCCCCTGCCGGTCGGTCATGTTGTCCGCCGCGTCATACTGCCCTGCCGCCAGTTGTGTGGCGCGTTCAGGACTACCCGCCGCGAGATAGACCAGCGCCTGCGTCTTCACCTTGCGCGCCCCGCGCGCCTCGGCATCGAGGCTGTAGGGCACGGCAGAAGCGCGGGCGTGGAGCGCGGTGAACTCCGCCTCAAGCGCTGCGCCCACCGCAGCGCGCAGCGCCTGCCGCTCGGTGTGGATGCGCCCCGGATCGGCGACCAGCATGGTTTCCGCCAGATAGCCTTCCCCCGGCAGCACCAGCAATTCGCCGCGCATCAGGTCGTCGAGCGCTACGTCGGCCAGCACCGCCTTGATGGCTCCGGCAATGGCCTGCTGCCCCGATTCGCGCGCCGCCTGGTCCAGCCGATCCTCGACAGCGTCCTGCAATTGCCGCACGATCAGTTCTTGCAAGGCCTCGTAACGGGCGAAAGGATCGTCATCGTGCGCGGCGAGGAACACCAGTTCGTCGCGGGCGATCTGGCGTTCGATCACTACCGGGGCGGAAAAACCGCGGTTGATCGACAGCACTGGCGGCGTGGCATGGCCGGGGAAGATGAAGCTGGCCTCGGCCTCATCCAGCACCAACAATTGCTCGCCCGCATGGCTCCCCGTCTTTGCGTCATAGAGCGCCACCTTGAGCGGAATCGGCATCGGCTGCTTGTCGGGCTGGCCGGGAGTGGGAGGAACTTCCTGCGCCAGATGCAGCGTGGCGGCGTCCCCTTCGTGGGTCAGCCGCACCGTCACCTTGGGCGTGCCCGCCTGCGCGTACCACAAGCGGAACTGCGTCAGATCGAGCCCTGCACCCTCTTCCATCGCACGGATGAAATCCTCGCAGGTAGCGGCCTCGCCATCGTGGCGGTCGAAATAGAGATCACAGCCGGCGCGGAACCGCTCTTCACCAGCCATCGTGCGCATCATGCGGATGACTTCGGCGCCCTTGTTGTACACCGTGGCGGTGTAGAAATTGCTGATCTCGCGGAAGCTGTCGGGCCGGATCGGATGGGCGAGCGGGCCCGAATCCTCGGGGAACTGCGCCCCGCGCAGCACTCGCACATCCTCGATCCGCTTGACCGGGGCCGAACCCATGTCCTGGCTGAACAGCTGGTCGCGCAGCACGGTGAAGCCTTCCTTCAACGAAAGCTGGAACCAGTCGCGGCAGGTGACCCGGTTGCCCGACCAGTTGTGGAAGTATTCGTGCGCGATCACGCCTTCCACCCCGTCGAAATCGCCGTCGGTGGCAGTGTCCTCGTCCGCCAGCACATATTTGGTGTTGAAGACGTTGAGCCCCTTGTTCTCCATCGCCCCCATGTTGAAATCGCTAACGGCGACGATGTTGAACCGGTCGAGATCGTATTCGCGCCCGAACACCTCCTCGTCCCAGCGCATCGAGCGCTTGAGCGATTCCATCGCGTGCCCGGTGCGGCCCTGGTCGCCGTCCCGGACCCAGATGGCGAGCGCGACTTCGCGGCCCGACATGGTGGTGAAGCTGTCTTTGTTGGCGACCAGATCGCCCGCCACCAGCGCGAAGAGGTAGCTCGGCTTGGGCCAGGGGTCGTGCCATTCGGCCCAGTGGTTACCGTCCGCTTCCTCGCCCTCGGCCACCAGATTGCCGTTGGAGAGCAAGACCGGAAACTGCGCCTTCGGCCCCTGCATCTTCACGCGATAGGTCGAGAGCACATCGGGGCGATCGGGGAAGAAGGCGATCCGGCGGAACCCCTCGGCCTCGCACTGGGTGCAGAGCATCCCTTCGGAAGCGTAGAGGCCCATCAGCTTCGTGTTGGCAGAAGGGTCAATCTGCGTGATTACCTTGATTTCGTGCGCACCACCAGGCAGCGGAACAAGCAGGTCGCCGCCGTCCATAGACCAGTTGCTGACGTGTTCGCCGTCGACAGATACACTGAGCGGGACCAGTTCGTCTCCGTTGAGCCGGATCACCGGCGAGGCATCGGCCCTGGCATTACGCGCAACCGTCAGCCGCGCGACCACCCGCGTCGCATCGAGACCCAGATCGAAATGGAGCGCCACTTCGGGCACCAACCAGGGGAACGGCTTGTAATCCTTGCGGTGGATGGTTGCAGGATCGTGCGGTTCACCGGCGGCGTCGGCCATCTCGGGGTTGCCATCGGGGGTGGAGGGGGTGCGGGCAATATCCATCATCGAAAACTGGGGCCTTATCCTGCGCGTGTCGAGAGGCTAAACGTTCGGCATGGCACATCTGTTCATTTTCGGGCTGGGTTACACGGCAAAGCGCATCAAGGCACGAGCCGATGCTCTGGGGTGGCAGGTTTCCGCCACCGGGAGAGACGGCAACATCGACTTTGGGGACGAGGCTCTCGTTCGCGCTGCCTTGCAGGACGCCAGCTTTGTCTTGTCCAGCGTACCACCTGCCGATGGGTGTGATCCAGTTCTGACACGCTACCGGCATCTCCTAAATGGTCGAGGTCACTTCTACCTCTCTTCCACCGGCGTTTACGGCGATACCAAAGGGGCTTGGGTGGATGAAAGCGCGCCTACAGGCGGCGGCAGACGCGGCGCGCGCTCCGATGCTGACGCTGAGTGGCTTGCGCGCGGGGCAGTCGTCTTCCGCCTGCCGGGCATCTACGGGCCGGGTCGCTCCGCTCTGGACCGCGTGCGCGAAGGCAAGGCGCACCGGATCGACCTGTCCGATCAGGTCTTCAGCCGGGTGCATGTCGAGGACATCGCCAGCGGCGTGATCGCGGCGATGACAGGTAATGCGCCGCCCGGAGCCTACAATCTCGCCGACGACCTGCCGTGTAGCCAGAACGCGGTGATCGAGGAGGCGTGCCGCCTGCTCGGTGTTGCACCGCCGCCGTTGCAGACGATGGACCAGGCAGGCCTCAGCCCGATGGCGCGCGGTTTCTATGCCGAGAACCGCCGGGTCGCGAACGGCAAGGCGAAGCGGGTGCTCGGCTGGCAGCCGCGCTATCCGACCTATCGGGACGGCCTCAAGTCCCTGCTTTGACCTGCCGCGCCCGCAGCGCCACGATCATCCCTACCGTCGCCAGCATACCCCCGGCTACCGCCAGCGGGGTCCAGCGATAGTCCTCGAACAGGGTCGAGATCAGCATAGCGATCACCACCACCAGCACCCCGTTGTAGGCTGCGCGCCCTGCTCCCAGATCGCGCACAAGCTGGTAATAGAGCGGGAAAGTCACTACCGATCCTGCCAGCGCCAGCCATGCCGTGCCCAGCCAGAACCCGGCATGGGTTGGCAGTATCGGCGGGCCGTCCACCACCCAGGCCAGCCCCCCGTCGATCAGTGTGCCGTAGAGCATCGACCACGCCAGCAAGCTGATCAGTGGGACACTGCGCCCCGTGCTCCCCGCTTGCACCACATTGGCGATCGAGGCTGCGAGCATCGCTCCCAGCGCCAGCATGGTGCCGAGCGCCACATTGCCACCCAGCGGCGCGGCGCGCGCCTCGTTGACCAGAAGCAGCGCAATGCCCGCCAGCGCCAGCCCGCTGCCCAGCATGAACCGCGCGGTGATCGCCTCACCCAGCATGATCCGCCCAAGGATGGCATTGGGCACCAGCATCATCCCGATCAGCAGCGCGACGATCCCCGAAGTCAGGTGAAGTTCGGACAGGTAGACCAGAGTGTAATTGCCGCAGAACTGGAATAGCCCCATCGCCAGCGCCAACCCATGCGCCTTTGCGCCCATGCCGAGCGGCTTGCGCATCAGCAGCGCCAGCGCAAACATCGCCGGAGTGGCCATCGCGAACCGCCAGGTGACCGACCATAGCGCGGTCTCGTCATCGATCTGGGTGGTGATGACGAACCAGGTCGAACCCCAGATCAGCGCCACCAGCACGAAGGGCAGCACGATGGCCGGGCGTAGCAGGGCGTGCGGAGGGTTCTCGCTCATAAAGCGGCAATCGCGCGGCCCAGCGCCCGCGCGTCGTGGGGATCGGTAGCCCAGCTGGTGACCAGCCGCACGCAGGTGTCGTCCCAATCGTAGAAGGCAAAGCCTTGCGCGCGAAGGGCAGCGCGTTCGGCAGCGTCCATCCGCACGAACAGTTCGTTGATCTGCGCCGGATGGACCAGCCTGTCGTCAGCGTCTTCCGCGATGATCGCCGCCGCCGCATTGGCCGCGCGGGCGTTTTCGAGCCACAGGTCGTCCTCCAGCATCGCCAGCACCTGCGCCGCCAGATAGCGTCCCTTGCTCTGCAAATGCCCGGCGCGTTTGCGCCGCCAGCGGACCAGATCGGCCTTGGCCGGATCGAAGAACACGATCGCTTCGGCCCCCATGCCGCCGTTCTTGACGCAGCCGAAGCTCAGCGCGTCGATCGGCCCTGCCGCATCGGCGGGCGCGCAAGCAAGGAAGGCCACCGCATTGGCAAACCGCGCCCCGTCCATGTGCAGGCCGAGACCATGCTCCCGCGTCAGTGCGGCAATCGCCGCCACTTCTTCGGGGCGGTAGGCGAGGCCGTATTCGCTCGCTTGCGTGATGGAGGCGGCCTGCGCCGGAACCTGATGCACGCCGCGCGTGATGCCTGCCAGCACTTCGCCGATCCCTTCCGGAGTCAGCTTGGCCCCGTCGCCCTCGGCCAGCAGCAGCTTCGCCCCGTGCAGGTAGAACCCCGGCGCGCCGCACTCGTCCATCTCGATATGCGCCTCACGGTGACACACCACGCCGCCGTGCGGCTCCACCATTGTCGCCAGCGCGAGGCAGTTGGCCGCCGTCCCCGTCGCCACCCACAGCGCCGCGCAGTCCCGCCCGAACAGCGCGGTAAACCGCGCGTCAAGCTCGCGGCTCAGCGCATCAGTGTCGTAGGGCGAATCCGCCACATCGGCCTTGCGCATGGCTTCCCACACGCGCGGGTGGACGGGGGCGGCATTGTCGGACAGAAATTGCATCGCGGAACGCAATGGCGGTGGAGGCGGTTGTGCGCAAGCAGGAGAACATGATGACCGAGATCGAAATTATCGCCACCGACGAGACCACCCACGGTGCCTACCGCGCCGATGTGCCCGGAACCGAGGTGCAGGCCGAACTGACCTGGCGCGCTCGGGGCGAGGCGCGTATCGCCAATCACACGTTTACTCCGCCGCAGGCGCGCGGTCAGGGGATCGCGGCAAAGCTGGTCGAGGCGATGATTGCAGATGCCCGAACGAAAGATTTCACGATCGTCCCACAGTGCCCCTACGTCGCCGCGCTGTTCCGCAAACATCCCGAATGGGCTGACCTCCTGGCTGACACGCCGAGTTGAGCCCAAGCTGCGGTAAAGCTAGGAAATTCCGGAACGGCGAGACCTCTCACCCGTTGAGAGATTGAACACGCCGACGGCGTTTTCAAGACGCTTTGGGCCGTGTGCCCGCCAAGCATCCGTCCGGGATCGCGTCCGCAGTCGGCTCCAGTGGAGCAGCACCATGAATCAGACCATGCAGACCAATCGCAGCAATTATTCGGATGACGAACTGAATCGCCGTGCGCAGTTCGATCGCTCGCGCCCGCTTGAGCGCGACGAGACCGATAGCCTGATTTCTTCCGACAAGGTCGAGGGAACCAAGGTTTACTCAACCGACGGCGAACACCTGGGAACGATCGATCATGTCATGCTCGGCAAACGGTCGGGCCGGATTGAATATACGGTGATGAGCTTCGGCGGTTTTCTTGGCATGGGTGAAAGCTATTTCCCCGTACCTTGGGACGCGCTGGACTACGATACCGATCGCGGCGGCTATGTCGTCAATATCGACAAGTCGCGCCTGAGCGATGCCCCGTCGTATGGTCGAGACAAGACCCCTTCCTACGATGAGCAATATGGGCGCCAAGTCTATGGCTATTACGGCCTGATGTACTGATCTCGCCATCAATGCGCGAAGAGGATGGCAATGCGCGAAGCGAATGGGCTCCGGTGAAATGTCGGGGCCCATTTTCGTGCGGGCGATTATTTTGGCAACCGCGCGAAGTCGACACTGGCGATGCTTTCGAGCACGGCGGAGCGCAGCTTGCGCGCATCCTCGAGCGCCAGCCCGTTAAAGGCCATGCTCCCGCCTGCCAGTCCGAACCGCAGGTCGCAATAGCCGCGCCAGCGCGCCAGCGGCCCTTGCGCGATCTCTACCGAATGGAGCTTCACCCGGTTCGCCACTTGCGTGCGCGGAGCGAGCCAACCGCGCCGCGACAGCACCTGTGCGGGATCGAGCGCATGGCGATCATACCGCCACAGGTAAAACTCGCGCGCGGCGATCACGCCGACTATGCCAAGAATGACAGCCCCGATCACGGCGAGTCCGGGCACGAAACCCTCAGTCGAAGCGGCTGCAGCGGTTAAGCCAATGATTCCCAGCACGGTCACGACGAGGCAGGCTATCATCGCCCGATCGAAATAGTAGTTCGGGCTGGGCCTGCGCCATTGCTCGCTCTCATCGGGCAGGCTGAATCCGGCTTCCTGCGCAATCGGCGCCACCTCCGCGAGCCGGGCGAACGGCGCGACTTCGTGATTGGCACTGCCCGAATCCTGCGCCAGGCTGATGAAGGACAGGCCGTACCAGCCGAACCGGCGCCGGAGGATGCCGGTAGAAAGCACCAGCGCCTGCACCCGGTGAGCCGGCATCACCACATCGGTCTTGGTCAACAGACCCCGACGGCGACGGAATCCCTTGGCCGTGCGATCGAGCCGGAAGCCCCAGTCGCGCACGAAAGTCTTCACCACCCCGCTCGCCAAACCTACCACGATCACACTGGCGAGCAGATAGAGCACCGCAAGCACCCGCGCCCCGGTATCGAAGCTGTCGATGTAGCTTCCCGCCTCGGCATAGCGCGCGTCTTCAAACCACGATCCGACATATTCCCACAAATCGAACGGCAGCAGGAATTCAAATTGCTGCGCCGCGCCCAGCAGCACCGCGAACACCACTAGCGAGAAACTGAACAGGCCATAAGTGAACAATCGCCCCTGCCCCATTGCGAACAGCAGGCGGCCCTCCGGCACCGCCTCGACAGGCTCGCCATCGGCGGGTGCGGCGACGTCGCCTTCCGCCCCCTCCACGAGTGCCCGTACTACTTCGCGCAGGCGCTCGCCCTCTGCCTCGCTGACATAGGCCAGCTTCAGCTCGTCCTTGCCGCCCGCACCGGTTTCGAACCGCACTTCGACCAGCCCAAGCAGGCGCGGGATCAGTTTCTGTTCGAGGCTGACATCCTGGATCCGGTCATAGGGCACCGAGCGCGCCGAACGGCTGATAATGCCCTGCTCCAGCCGCACATCGCTTTCCCCCACGCGATAGCGAAGCCGCACCCAGCCGAGCCATGGCGGCACCAGGTTGAGCGCGACGACCACCAGCAGGATCGGCACGGCGTAAGCCGCAATCGTCGCGAGCTCGCTGCTCTGGCTGGAAGCTCCGAACAGGACGAAACCCAGCGGAATCGCCGCCGATGCAAGCGAACGCACGCCCTGAGCGGCTATGCTCAGCGGGCTGACCCGCCGCCATTCGCCGATTTCGATCTCGTCCGCGCTGTCGCTCACAGGGTGGCTCACAGCGACTCGCGTTTCACATGGGCGCGAATGTCCTCGCGCATCGCAATCGCATCGGCATGGGCCAGCCCTGGCAGCGTGACCGAGGCATTGTGCGTCCCCGCGGTGTGCAGGATCAGTCTCGCGATTCCGAACGCGCGTTCAAGCGGCCCCTGCTCGACATCGAGATGCTGCACCCGGCTGAACGGCACCACGGTATCGGCATGGAACAGCACGCCCTTAACCACTCGTAGGCGGTCCACCGCCATGTGATAGCCGCGCGACTGGTACTTCTTGATTGGCACAATGCCGATGAGGACAATAGCGAGCAACAGCACCGGAATTCCGGGCGCCCAGGGCGGCAACGCCTCGACGAGCGCAAGCACGGTAGCTGCGACGATAAACGGCAGGGTGATAAGCAGCCCCTCGATCCGCAGGATAGTGGTGTAACCAGGATCGAGCGGAGTGAGAGGTTCTTCGGTCATCCGGTGCATTATAGAGATAAGGCACCTTTGGGGGAAGGGGAATAGGGAATAGGGAATAGGCAATAGGCAATAGGCAATAGGCAGTAGGCAGTAGGCAGTAGGCAGTAGGCAGTAGGGTCACTGAACGGGCCGAAGGCCCGCAAGCGCGAACGCGCGCCCGCAGGTGCCCCGCAGCGCAGCGAAGGGAGCAGCACCGAGGATGATCGCCCGGACGGGCGATCCTAAAGAAAAATGGTGCTGCTGGAGAGGATTGAACTCTCGGCCTCACCCTTACCAAGGGTGTGCTCTACCACTGAGCTACAGCAGCGTCCGGCCCGTTCCGGGTCGTCCCGTCGGGCAGGGGCGCGCTATTGGCGCGGGGCGGGGGAAAGTCAAGCCATGCTTGAGCCTGCGCAACGCTTGCTGCACTATGCGTGGCATGACTAAGGATACTGCCCGCGAGGAACGGCTCGCTGCCAAGCTGCGCGAGAACCTGCGGCGCCGAAAGGTACAGGGCAAGGCGCTTGCGGGCGATGCACCTTCCGAGTCCCTACCCCAGCCCGATTCGCCGAGTCTTTCCAATCCCGCCGCAGACCGCTAGGGCGCGCAGCTTAGCCGACAACCGGAGAAATATCCCCGTGCCCACGCTGATCCTCGTCCGCCATGGCCAGAGCGAATGGAACCTTGCCGACCGGTTCACCGGCTGGTGGGATGTCGATGTCACCGAAAAGGGCGCCGAGGAAGCACGCGCCGCCGGGCGCCTGCTCAAGGAGCACGGCCTGTTCCCCAGTGTCGCCTTCACCAGTGTGCAGAAGCGCGCGATCAAGACACTGCATCTTGCACTGGAGGAGTGCGAGCGGCTGTGGATTCCCGAAACCAAGGACTGGCGGCTCAACGAGCGGCACTATGGCGGGCTGACCGGGCTCAACAAGCAGGAAACCCGCGAAAAGCATGGCGACGAGCAGGTGCTGGTCTGGCGGCGCAGCTTCGACGTACCGCCGCCGGTGCTGGAGAAGGGCAGTGAATTCGATCTCTCCACCGATCCGCGCTACGCCGGGATCGCCATTCCGCAGACGGAGAGCCTCAAGCTGACCATCGCGCGGGTGCTGCCCTATTGGGAAAGCGCGATCCTGCCGCAGCTGGCGAGCGGCGAGACGGTCATCATTTCCGCACATGGCAACAGCTTGCGCGCACTGGTGAAGCACCTTTCGGGCATTTCGGATGACGATATCACCGGGCTGGAAATCCCTACCGGGCAGCCGATCGTCTATGAGTTCGATGAGGTGATGCAGCCGGGCGCGATGCGTTATCTGAAGGACATGTGAGAGGATGACTGCTCCTGTAGCAATCGTGATGGGCAGCCAGTCCGACTGGCCGACCATGCAATGCGCCGCCAAGGTGCTCGACGAGCTGCGTGTGGCTTACGAAGCGCGCATCGTCTCCGCGCACCGCACGCCGGACCGGCTGCACGCTTTCGGCAAGAGCGCGGCGGGCGAGGGGTTCAAGGTGATTATCGCAGGCGCAGGCGGGGCGGCGCACCTGCCGGGGATGCTGGCCGCGCTCACCCACTTGCCGGTGCTCGGCGTGCCGGTGAAATCCAAGGCTCTGAACGGCCTCGATAGCCTGCTCTCGATCGTGCAGATGCCTGCCGGGATTCCGACCGGAACGCTGGCGATCGGCGAAGCGGGGGCGACCAATGCGGGTCTGCTCGCCGCCTCGATCCTGGCGCTGGGGGACGAAGGGCTTTCGATCCGGTTGCAGGCATGGCGCGCGGCGCAGAGTGCTTCGGTGGCGGAAGTGCCGCAGGACTGATCTTCCCCGGCTACGGATCGCCCGGCGCTTGTCGAAGCGAGGGTTTTCCTTTTTATCAGTGGCAGGACAATGTGCAGGGCTCCGACAGGCCCGGCCTGAGCGGGATTGGGAGTGGGAATGCTGAAGCCCGGTGCGACAATCGGCATCCTCGGCGGCGGACAGCTGGGGCGGATGCTGGCCATGGCGGCCGCGCAGCTCGGCTATCGCTGCCATATCTATGCGCCCGAGGCCGACAGCGTTGCTGCCGATGTCTCCGCCCGGTTCACCTGCGCCAAATGGCATGACCGCGAGGCACTCGCCGCATTTGCCGCCGCCTGCAATGTCGTCACTTACGAATTCGAGAATGTGCCGGTGGAGCCGCTGGCAGTGATCCCGGCGGACATGCTCGCTCCCGGCACCCGCGCGCTCGAAGTGGCGCAGGACCGGGTGCGGGAAAAGAACTTCATGCTCGAACTCGGCGGTCATCCCGCGCCCTTCGCCGCGGTCGATCATGACAGCGAACTGGCGGGCGCGGTGGACCGGATCGGCACGCCCGGCATCCTGAAGACCCGCCGCGACGGCTATGACGGCAAGGGCCAGTGGGCAATCGCGCGCGCCGAGGAAGCGCAGGGCATCCGTATCCCGCAATCCGGCTGCGTCTATGAAGCGAAAGTGCGGTTCGAATGCGAGTTCTCGGTAATCCTCGTACGCGGGCGGGATGGCGCGGTGCGGTTCTGGGATTCGCCTCGCAATACCCACGCTCAGGGTATCCTGTCGCACAGCGAACTGCCCGCCCCCGCCGTGGTCGGCCAGCAGGTGGGCGAAGCGCGGGCGCTGGCCCAGAGGCTGGCTGAGGCGCTGGGCTATGTCGGGGTGCTGACCTGCGAGTTCTTTGCCACGGCGGACGGCCCGGTGTTCAACGAAATGGCCCCGCGCGTGCACAATTCGGGGCACTGGACGATCGAGGGTGCGGTCACCAGCCAGTTCGAAAACCACATTCGCGCGATCTGCAGCCTGCCGCTGGGCGATACGTCCAGCTTGGCCGAGCGGATCGTGATGGACAACCTTATCGGCGCGGGCGCGCTCGATATTATGCGGCACCTCACCGATCCTGCCGCCCACCTCCATCTCTACGGCAAAGCCGAAGCGCGTGACGGGCGCAAGATGGGCCACATCACGCGGGTGGGTTGAGGCGTGGCACAGGATATCTCTTTCATCGTCGCCCGCGCGACCAATGGTGTGATCGCCCGTGACGGCGCGGTGCCGTGGGCGATTTCGGAGGACCTGCGGCGGTTCAAGGCGCTGACCATGGGCCAAAACAAACTGGGACTCCCGATGGTGATGGGGCGCAAGACGTTCGAAAGCCTGCCGGGCCTGCTGCCGGGACGTCGCCATGTGGTGCTCACCCGCGACAGGCATTGGCAGGCTGAAGGCGCTGAAGTGGCGCATTCGCCGGAGGATGCGCTGGCGCTGGCTGGCGATGGCGACATTGCGGTGATCGGCGGGGCGGAGATTTTCGAACTGCTATGGGACAAGGCGACCACGTTCGAGCTGACCGAAGTGTATGAGGAAACCGAGGGCGACGTCACGATGCGTTCCCCCGCTGACGATCCCGCCTGGCGCGAAGTGGCGCGCGAAAGCCGCCCGGCGGCTGGCGGCTTCCCGCCCTACGATTTCGTCACCTTCGAGCGGCGCGCGTGAAGCTGCGGATCGCCAAATGGCTGGGGACCCTGCTGCTTTTCGGCGTGGTCGGCTTCTTCGTCTTCGGCCCCGGCATGGCCGAGCGGCGGATGAACCTGATCGCCGACGCGCCGCTCCCCGAAATTTCCGACGGGGCGCGCGCGCTGCACGCCAGCCTCGTGATCGTCGATCTGCATTCGGACACGCTGATGTGGAAGCGCGATCCGCTCGAACGCGCCGAGCGGGGCCACATGGACCTGCCCCGGCTGATCGACGGCAATGTCAGCCTGCAGGTCTTCTCCAGCGTCAGCAAATCACCTGCGGGGCTGAATTTCGACAACAATTCCGCTACGGCGCGCGACGATATCACGCTGCTCGCGATCGGGCAGCTGCAGCCGATGCCGACCTGGTTCTCGCTGTTCGAGCGCTCGCTGTGGCACGCGCGGCGGCTGGAACTGGCGGCCGAGCAGGCGCCCGATGCGCTGCGCACGGTGCGCTCGCCCGAAGATATCGACGCTGTGCTGGCCGAGCGCGATGCCACCGGGCGGCCCATCGGCGGGATCTTCTCGGTCGAGGGGCTGCACAATCTTGAGGGCGATGGGGCCAACCTCCAGCGGTTGTACGATGCCGGATTGCGGATGGCGGGGCTGACCCATTTCTTCGACAACGAATTGGCCGGATCGATGCACGGCGAGGACAAGGGCGGGCTGACTCCGTTCGGGCGCGAAATGGTGGGCGAAATGGAGCGCATGGGCATCGTGGTCGATATCGCCCATTGCAGCCACCAGTGTGTCAGTGAAGTGCTGGCAATGGCCACACGGCCCGTCGTCTCCAGCCACGGCGGGGTGCAGGCGACCTGCGCGGTCAACCGCAACCTGACCGACGAGGAAATTCGCGGAGTCGCCGCCACCGGCGGGGTGATCGGGGTAGGCTACTTCGACGGCGCGGTCTGCGGCACCTCTCGGCAAGCGATCGTCGCCGCCATGCGCCACATCACCGATCTTGTCGGGGTGGAGCATGTCGCGCTCGGCAGCGACTACGATGGCACGGTAACGGTGGGTTTCGACACCGCACAATTGGTTCAAGTGACGCAAGGACTGCTCGACGGCGGATTCACCGAAAACGAGATCCGCGCGATCATGGGGCTGAACGCGCTGCGGGTGCTGCGGGCGGGCATTTCTCCCCTCCCGCTTGCGGGAGGGGCCGGGGGAGGGCCTGTCAACGAACCAGCGCGCGAAACAGGCCCTCCCCTAACCCCTCCCGCGAGCGGGAGGGGGACCTGATGCGACTGGGCCATCGTGACGCTGTCCCCGAGGTTTTGCGCGGCGCAATCCTGGCGCTGGGGAATTTCGACGGGTTCCACCAGGGCCATCAGCGGGTGGTGGCCGAAGCGGTGGACTGGGCGCGGGCCGAGGGCCGCCCGGCGGTGGTCGCCACCTTCGATCCGCACCCGATCCGCCACTTCGCCCCGCATGTGCCGCCGTTCCGCCTGACCAGTCTCGACCAGCGCGAGGAGTTGTTCATGGCGGCGGGGGCCGATGCCATGCTGGTGTTCCAGTTCGATGACGAACTGGCGGCGACCACCGCGGACGCGTTCGTCCGTGACTTGCTGGCGACACAGATCGGCGCGGCAGGGGTGGTGACGGGAGAGGACTTCACTTTCGGCAAGGGGCGCGGCGGCAATGTCGGCGTGTTGCGCGATGTCGGCAGCACCTGCGGGATTGCCACGCGGCAGGTCGGGCCGGTGGAGCAGGACGGGCAGGTGATTTCCTCCAGCCGGGTGCGCGATGCGCTGAAGGCGGGCGATTGCGAAGCCGCCGCAAGACTACTCACCCGCCCTTTCACGGTGCGCGGCACGGTGATCCACGGCGACAAGCGCGGGCGCAAGCTGGGCTATCCCACCGCCAATCTCGACATGGGTGCCTACCTTCGCCCCCGCTTCGGCATCTATGCCGTCAGCGGGCGGGTGGTGGCGACCGGGCAGGCGTTGCAGGGCGCGGCGAACCTTGGCGTGCGGCCGAGTTTCGATCCGCCCAAGGAACTGCTCGAACCCTATTTCTTCGACTTTGTCGGCGATCTCTACGGGCAGGAACTGGACGTCGAGTTCCGCCACTTCCTGCGGCCGGAGGCGAAGTTCGAGAGCATGGATGCGCTGATGGCGCAGATGGAAGCCGATTGCGAACGGGCGCGCGACCTACTAGTTGCCGCCTCGCAATGACCCAGAAGCGCGATTACCGAGACACCGTCTTCCTCCCGAAGACCGATTTCCCCATGAAGGCCGGGCTCCCGCAGAAGGAGCCGGGCATTCTCGCGCGCTGGGAGAACGAGGGCCTCTACCGCCTGATGCGCGAAAGCCGCGCGGGGCGGGAGAAGTTCGTCCTCCACGATGGTCCGCCCTATGCCAATGGCGATATCCATATCGGCCACGCGCTCAACAAGGTGCTCAAGGATGCGGTGGTGCGCACGCAGGGGCTGCTGGGCAAGGATGCGCCCTATGTGCCCGGCTGGGATTGCCACGGCCTGCCGATCGAATGGAAGGTGGAAGAAGCCTACCGCAAGCAGAAGAAGAACAAGGACGAGGTTCCCCCGCGCGAATTCCGCGCCGAATGCCGCGACTATGCGCAGAAGTGGGTCGATGTGCAGCGCGAGCAGTTCAAGCGGCTGGGCGTGCTGGGCGAGTGGGACGATCCCTACCTGACGATGGCGCCCGAGGCCGAGGCGGGGATTGTCGCCGAATTGCTCAAGTTCGCCGAAAGCGGCCAGCTCTATCGCGGCGCGAAGCCGGTGATGTGGTCGCCGGTGGAAAAGACTGCGCTAGCCGAGGCCGAGGTCGAGTACGAGGACATCGTCTCGACGCAGGTGGATGTGGCCTTCGAGATTGTTTCGTCGCCGATTCCGGAATTGGTCGGCGCGCACGCGGTGATCTGGACGACCACGCCGTGGACGATCCCGGTGAACCAGGCTTTGGCTTATGGGCCTGAGGTTGAGTATGAACTCAATTTCCTGGGTGGGCGACGGTATCTGGTCGCAAGGGAACTCGGACCAAGTTTCAGGGCGCGCTATCACAATGGCGGTGACGGCCAGCAAATGCTTGCCGACCATAGTGTCTCGGCTAGCGAGTTTCGTGACAATTATGGTGAGTTGGCCGAACGATCGGGCGGCAGCGTTTGTACGGAGTTCAAAGGCTCCGACCTAGCCGGAACCCTCTGCCGACACCCGATGGCCAACCTTTTCCGTCACCCCGGGCTTGACCCGGGGTCCCGCTTGAATGCGGACAGTAGCGAGGGCAGCGGGACCCCGGATCAAGTCCGGGGTGACGATTTAGAGGGCAATATCGACCCAAGCTCCCCACTCGCAGAATTCTTCCTCCGGCCCCGCCCGATGCTCCCCGGCGACTTCGTCACCACCGACTCCGGCACCGGCCTCGTCCACATGGCGCCCGATCATGGCGAGGACGATTTCGATCTGTGCAAGGCGCACGGCATCAATCCGGTGTTCGCGGTGGAAGCCGACGGCAGGTATCGCGCGGACTGGGCCTGGCTCGGCGGGCAGGGCAGCGTCATCAATCCCAAGTTCAACGCGCCCGACGGGCCGATCTGCACCGACCTTCGCGAAGCGGGGGCGCTGCTGGCTGCCTCGGCGGATTACCAGCACAGCTATCCGCATTCGTGGCGGAGCAAGGCCAAGGTGATCTATCGCTGCACCCCGCAGTGGTTCGTGCCGATGGATCGGGGGCTTGGGGAGAGCGCGGTGGCTGTCCTTCGACAAGCTCAGGATGAGCGGGTTTTGGACAGTGGTTCAAGCACACATTCCGCTCAGCCTGAGCCTGTCGAAGGCCACGCGCCAAGGTCCGCCCAAAGCACTCTCCGCCAAACCGCCCTCAACGCCATCGAACAAACCCGGTTCGTTCCGACCAAGGGTAAGAACCGTATCGGTTCAATGGTCGAAGGCCGCCCCGATTGGGTGCTCAGCCGCCAGCGGGCCTGGGGCGTGCCGATCACGCTGTTTGTCGATCGCAAGAGGGGCGAATACCTCGTCGATCCGGAAGTCAACGCGCGCATTGTCGCCGCCATCAATACCGAAGGCGTCGATGGCTGGTCGGCGGATAACGCGGCGCATTTCCTTGGCCCGGATCGCAACCCCGACGATTACGAGATGATCCACGACATCCTCGATGTGTGGTTCGATTCGGGCTCCACCCACGCCTTCGTGCTCGAAAGCGGGCGCTGGCCCGATCTCCAGTCGCCCGCCGATCTCTATCTCGAAGGCAGTGACCAGCATCGCGGCTGGTTCCAGTCGAGCTTGCTGGAAAGCTGCGCCACCCGTGGTCGCGCACCGTACAAGGCGGTGCTGACCCACGGTTTCACCATGGCCGCCGATGGCCGCAAGATGTCCAAGAGCCTCGGCAATACCGTCGATCCGCTCAAGGTGATGGAGGAATACGGCGCGGATATCATCCGGCTGTGGGCGCTCAGCGTCGATTACACCGAGGATCACCGGATCGGCCCGGAAATCCTGAAAGGGGTGGCCGACCAGTACCGCAAGCTGCGCAACACCTTCCGCTACCTGCTCGGGGCGCTGGACGGGTTCAGCGAGACCGAGCGAGTGGATGTGGCGGCGATGCCCGAACTGGAGCGCTACATGCTCGCGCTGCTGGGCGAACTCGACGGCAAGCTGCGGCAGGCAGTCGATGATTTCGATTTCAACGCCTACATCCGCGAGCTGAGCACCTTTGCCAACGAGGACCTCTCGGCGTTCTTCTTCGATATCCGCAAGGACCGGCTCTATTGCGATGCGCCCGCGAGCGTGGAACGCCGCGCCTATCGCACCGTGCTCGACGTGCTGTTCCACGCGTTGATCCGCTACGCTGCCCCGGTGCTGGTGTTCACGGCGGAAGAGGTTTGGGGGACACGCTATCCGGACGAGGGGAGCGTGCATTTGCTGGAGTGGCCGGAGGTGCCGGTTGCCGAGGCTGATTTGGCGCGTTGGAGCGTCCTGAGGGCGCTGAGAGAAAGCGTGTCCGAGGCGATCGAACCGCTTCGGCGCGAAAAGATCATCCGGTCCAGCTTGGAAGCAGAGATTGCAATCTCCGACTTGGAGGCAATCTTTAGCGATTACAGCGAAATTGATGAGGGCTTCTTGGCTGAACTGTTCATCACTGGCCTGGTCACGTTCGTCAAATCCAGCGAACCGCCGCAGGTCCAGAAGTCGGACTTTGCCAAATGCGGCCGCTGCTGGCGTCACCTGCCCGAAGTCACCGAGGACGGCGACCTCTGCAATCGTTGCGAGGAAGTCGTCGCCGAAATGGACGCGCAAGCGGAGACCCCAATGAGTACTGGCGCATGAGTCCGCTCGCCAAATTCCGCGCCTTGGGCCTCGCGCTGGCCGCGCTGATCTTCGCTGCTGACCAGTGGCTGAAGAGCTACGTCGTCGACGATCTCGGGCTCGACCAGGTGGGCGAGAACTATCCCATCCTGCCGTTCTTCGATTTCACCCGCACCAACAATTACGGCGTCTCGCTCGGCATGTTCGAGGCGACGAGCATGGAAATGCGCTGGATTCTCGTCGGTGTCACCGCGCTGATAGCCAGCGTGGTGGCCGTATGGATGTTCCGCGAAAAGCTGCTCGGCGATATCCTTGCGCTGGGCATGGTTCTCGGCGGCGCGGCGGGGAATATCGTCGATCGCTACACCTACGGCTACGTGATCGACTTTGCCGACCTGCATTTCGGGGATTTCCGCCCATTCCTGATTTTCAACGTCGCCGATGCCGCTATCACCGTGGGCGTGGTGATTATCCTTGCCCGCGCGCTGTTCATGCGCGAGAAACCGCCCGAAGCGCAGGATCCCGCTCCTGCCGAGACACCAGACAAGAGTTTTTGACCATGGCCCGTAAATCCAGCATTCTCCTCCTCGCCCTCGGTGCGACCGCGCTTTCGGCTTGCGGCGGCGTGAATCTCGCCAGCCGCGAAAGGCCCGACGAATTCGCCGTGCAGCGGCAGGCCCCGCTGGTAGTGCCGCCCGATTTCCACCTCGTTCCTCCCGCCCCCGGCGCCCCGCGCCCGGTCGAAGGTACCGCCTCGCAGCAGGCACTCGAAGCGCTGTTCGGCGGCCCGGCGCAGCGCAGCGCGGTGGAACGCGCGACGCTGTTGCAGGCAGGCGTTGTCGAACCCGGCATCCGTTCGAGCGTCGGCGATCCTGACACCTACACGGTGGACAAGGGTGCGGAAGTCCGCGCCATTCTTGCCGCGCCCGAAGGTGACGGGCAGAGCGCCCGGGCGGTGATCCCCTCCTGATTTCGTGCCTGAGCGCACGCGTCCGCCCGGCTGTTCCTTCGTGACAGCTAGGCTTTGCGCGCTGTTATTCGGGCGCGATTGTTGTTCCTAGAACCAACGCCAGGCTCCCGCGGGTATCTCCGCCAGCGCCAGATGCAGCCATGTCAGCGCCAGCCATCCCGCCAGCGCTACCAGCCACAGCAGCCAGCCCGCGCCAAAAAGCCTGCCCCAGCGCGGCCAGTAAGTGGTGCGCGCCTGCCACGCCTGCCAACCGTCCCCCATCAGCGCGGCCTTCTTGCGGTCCTGCAAGTGCGCGCCGAGCAGGGCAAGGACCAGGATGGCGAGCGCGACCACATTGGTGCGCCAGCTCCACCACAGCACGATGTGGGAGACTGCCCAGAGCGCGAAGCTCCACATCATGGGGTGGCGGGTGACGGAGAACACGCCGCTCGGCTCGCGGGTGGCGGCAAGCTGCTCTGCTCCCGGAGCGGGAAGTGCGGGATTGCTTTTGAACGAACCCAGCAGCAGCACCACGGCCACCAGTGTCAACGCGCTGGCGATCACCCAGCCAACCGTTCCACTACCGCCCAGCGACCTCGCGGGCGCAGCCTGGAACGCGCTGCTCATCCAGTACAGGCACGCCAGCGCCACCAGCGAATAAAGCGCCATGAACCCGGTCGCACCAAGCACCCGCGCCAGCGGTGCGCGCAGCGGGTGCGAGAGCGCGAAATGGGTGCCGACGAAGGCCAGGCTGGCGGCGATCAGCGATGAGAGCGCCGCCTCCATTGACTAGCGCCGGTATGCTGCCGGTAACTGGCTTTCGTCGAGCGTGCGGTAGCGTTCCCGGAGCCGCGTCTGGTGGTTGTCGAGCGGCTGTTCGACCCCGTCGATAAACACCCGCAAGGGCGCGCTCGACAGTTCGAGCGGATCGCCATCCCAGATCACCAGATCACCGTGCGCGCCCGCTTGCAGGACGCCAGCCGTGCCTTCCAGTCCGCCGATACTGGCAGGGACTGAAGTTATAGTCGCGAACGCCTCGCCCCAGCTCAAGCCAGTCGCGCCGGGTACGCCGTTCAGCGCAACCATGTTGCCCGCCTGCTGTGGCAATCCGCGTGGATGATCGCCGCTGCTTTCATAGCCGCCGATAGCCACCCGCACTCCGGCATCAACCATCCGCCCGACATTGCTCTGCGTCGCAGCCAGCCGCTCGAAGCTGGAGGGGAGATCGACCAGCGCATTGGTGATCACCGGCACGTCCGCCGCCGCGATCTGCGGGGCGACCATCCAGCCTTCGGTGACGCCTACCAGCACCATGTCCAGCGCGGGGAATTCATCACGGAGCGCCAGCACCGAGAGGATGTCCGCCGCGCGGTGGACGGTGACGTAAAGCTTCTGTTCGCCGCGCACCACAGGTGCCAGCGCCAGCGCATCGAAGCGGGTGAGCAGGGCATCGTCATCCCGCTCGCCGGTTTCGGCGAGGCGGCTGGCTTCGAACAAGGCGTTGCGGATCAGCGTATGCACGGCAGTGCGGCTGCCGCCCGCGAGCCGCGCGCCGCGTTCGCCCATTTCGACGTGCTGGAAAGCGCGGCGCTGACGCACCGCGTCGAAATCCGCTCCCAGATCGATCACCGCGCCTTGGCCAGCAAAAATGTCCGAACCCGCCGAGGGGGTAACCGAGGCACGGGTCACTCCGCCTGCGCGGCTGTAGCCGAAATCCTGTGCTTGCGGATTGATAGCGGGCGCAACGTCGAGCGCGGCATTGAACGGCGAGTTGCCGGCCTCCTCATCGTTGCTTTCGCCCACCGCGCCCACATCGACGAGGCCGAGATTAGTGATCGAAGCGAACAGGCCGGGGGTGACCCACAGGCCGCTGCCATCGACAACGGTCATGCCCGCAGGCACGGCAACGCCCGCTCCGGCGGCGACCACGCGGCCGCCCTGCACCACCACGGTGGCATTGCGGATCGGCTCGCTGCCGTCTCCGGTGGCGACGGTGGCCCCGGTTACCGCGACATCCTGTGCGGCGAGTGGAGTGGCGCTGAGCGCGAGGGCGGCAACGCCAAGGAGAAGGGCGCGGCTCATTTCGTGTCTCCCTCACCCGGCTGGCCAAGTTCGAAATCGCTCACCGGGCGCATCGCCGGATTGTTCATGTCGTACATCACCGCCCCGTCGATCCAGACCATTTCCGGCCGCGAATAGATCGACAGCGGATCGCCGTTCCACAGCACGATGTCGGCCATCTTGCCCGCTTCGAGGCTGCCCGTCATGTCGGCAATCCCCATCGCCCGCGCGGCGTTGAGCGTGATCCACGAGATCACGTCCGCATCGGATATGGCTATCCCCATCCTTGCCCCGTCGGCTTGCGCCTTGGCGGCTTCCTGGTTCAATCGCTGGATGCCGTTCTCGTCATCCGAATGGATCACCACGCAGGCCCCGGCTTGGTGCAGCAAGGCAGCGTTTTCGGGAATGGCGTCGTAGGCTTCCATCTTGAAGCCGTACCAGTCCGCCCAGACGGCCGAGCAGACCTCGTTCTCGCGCAGCAGGTCGGCGATCTTGTAGCTTTCCACCGCGTGGTGGAAGGCGGCGACAGTATAGCCGAATTCGTCCGCCATATCGAGCACCAGCGCCATTTCGTCGGCCCGGTAGCAGTGGTTCTGGATCAGGATTTCGCCACGCAGCACGCCCGCCAGCGTTTCCATCGCGAGGTCTCGATCGGGGCTTTCCTCCGCCATGTATTCCTGCGCTTGCAGGAAGGTTTCGCGGTTGACAGCGAAATTGCCCATTCGCGTGGATGGCATCCGGTTGCGGCCGCCGTAGACGCGCTTGGGATTCTCCCCGCAGGCCATTTTCATCGAGTAGGGCGCGCCGGGGAATTTCATCCCCTGCACGGTGCGGCTGGGCACGTTCTTGAGTGTAACCGTGCGCCCGCCCATCAGGTTGGCCGATCCGGGTAGGATCTGCAGCGAAGTGATGCCGCCATTGGCCAGCGCGCGGGAAAAGCCGGGGTCCTGCGGCCAGACCGAATGTTCGGCCCAGACTTCGGGCGTGGTCGGATCGGTGGCCTCGTTCCCGTCGCTGTGCGCATCGACCGAAGGCGTGGGATAGTTGCCGAGGTGCGAGTGGATATCGATGATGCCGGGGGTGACGAATTTGCCCGTCGCATCGATCCGCGTGTAACCTGCCGGGATGGCGAGGTCCGCCCCGCCGATGCCGACCACTTCGCCATCGGCAAACAGCACGGTGCCGTTCTCGATCATGCCCCCTGCGCCATCGTACACCGTCGCGCCGACCAGCGCGGTCGGCACTCCGGGATAGCGTTCGTAGGTCGACGGGTAAGGCGCATCCGCCTCGGTGGCGGCGCTCGCTGCCGCGGGAGCTTGCGTACCCGATGCCGTAGTACAGCTTGCCAGTACGAGCGCGAAAAGCGCGACGAGGGTGGGTCTGGTGTTCATGTGTATATTATCCCTGCGGCCGGATCGTCGGGTGAATGCCGGCTTCCTGCGCCTCGACCCCGGCTTGCGCCTGGCCTTCGAGATCGTCGCCGACATTGTCATCGCGTAGCGAGTCGAGATGCATCATTTTCTTGATCAGCGGGCTGAGCACCATGACTGCAAGGCCGATGCCGACGGCATAGAGCCCCACCGTCCAGTACACATCGAGCACGACCTGCTTGCCCGCTTCCTCACCTACTCCTTCGCCCCCGGTGGCGGCGGCAATCATGCCGGCGGCGAAATTGCCGGTGGCCGAAGCGAAGAACCAGGTGCCCATGATGAGCGATGCCATGTGCGCCGGGGCAAGCCGGTTCATGGCGGAAAGGCCAACCGGGCTGAGGCACAGTTCGCCGGTGGTGTGCAGCAGATAGATCAGGAAGATGAAGATGACCGGCGTGGGCACGTCGATCCCTGCAGCTTCCGAACCCCAGACAAGCACAAGGAAGCCAAGGCCGACCTGGATGATTGCAAGGCCGAACTTCATCGGTGTGCTCGGTTCAGCGCCCTTGCGGGCCAGCCCCTGCCACAGCATCGCGAACAAAGGTGCCAGCAGCACGATGTAGATCGCATTGACCGACTGGAACATCGAGGCGTTGACGCCCGCCGTGTCGACATGCCGGTCGGTAAACAGGTTGAGCGAGGAGCCCGCCTGTTCGAAGAGGGCCCAGAACACGATCGAAGTGAGGATCAGGAACATCGCTGCAAAGATGCGGTCGCGCTCCTCCGGTGCCAGCTTGGTGACGGCGGTGAACAGTACATAGAGCACCAGTGCGCCGCCGAATCCGCCGACGACATAGCCCACCAGCGCCTGATATTGCACGGCCAGCCAGCACAGCGCCACCATGGCGAGGCCAGCGCCGTAAATGCCCCATTCCTTCATCCCGGCGATCTTTGCCGGATCCTTGGGCTCACCCTTGCCCAGCAACAGCGGCTTGCCGATGACGAAGAACACCAGGCCGAGCAGCATGCCGAAACCGGCAAGGCCGAAGCCGTACTGCCAGCCATATGTCTGGCCGAGATAGCCGCAAATGATCGATGCGGTCGCCGCGCCGACGTTAATGCCCATGTAGAAGATGGTGTAGGCGGGGTCGCGGCGAATGTCGGTGCGCGAATAGAGCTGGCCGACGATGACCGAAATGTTGGCTTTCAGGAAGCCCGAGCCGACGATGATCAGGGCTAGCGCCAGCCAGAACACGTTGATAATCGGATCGTCCTGTCCGCCGCTGCCTTCGAAAGCCATGAAGAAGTGGCCGAAGGTGAGCAGCACTGCGCCGAACAGCACCGCCTTGCGCTGGCCGATGTAACGATCCGCCAGATAGCCGCCGACCACCGGCGTGATGTAGACCAGCGCGGTATAGGCACCGTAGATGATCGAAGCCTCGCTGTCCGAGAACAGCCAGTGCTGGACCAGGTAGAAAATCAGCAATGCGCGCATACCGTAGTAGGAGAACCGCTCCCACATCTCGGCCATGAACAGCAGGAACAGACCCTTGGGATGGCCGATCACTTCTGCCTGCGGCCGGGTTACCAGCACCACGCCGCCGATCAGGAAGGCGGCCAGAGCGATCACCGCGATGCGGAAGGCCCACATCTCGAAGCCGGAACCGAATGTGAAGAACATGCCTTCGACCATAGTGATGCGTCCCTAATCTGTTTGTCCCGACGCTTCTAAGTGGCGCGGGTGTAGCCCGGAAAGCGCGCACCCTAGCGATTGTTTCAGTCATGTGAAGCCGCAAAAAGTTGCCGGTGAAACTGTCTTGCCCAATGTCAACTCTGGTGTCGCCGCGCTTGACCTGCCCCGCTGTATTATGGCACTGCTGCACCCATGAGCGACACCCGCCCCGTCTACCTGCGCCTGCGCGAACAGATTGCCGCTGCAATCATCGACGGGCGTTATGGCGAGGGCGAAATGTTGCCATCGGTGCGCGCGTTTGCCGCCGAGCAGGGGGCCAACCCGCTCACCGTGGCCAAGGCCTACCAGCAATTCCAGTCCGACGGCCTGATCCGCGTGCAGCGCGGGGTCGGCATGTTCGTCCGCGAAGGCGCGGCACTCAAGCTGCGCGCCAGCGAACGCGCGGCATTTTTGCGCGAGGAATGGCCGGGTATCCGCGAACGGATGGAGCGGCTGGGGCTCGGCATCGCCGATCTGTTCGAAGAGGCGTGATCGCCCATTCCGGAGTGGATTGTCCTTCCTGCGAACCAATCCACCTAAATTGTCCGGAAATGCGGCTATGCCATTGCGCAGGATGCGATTCTCTGGCAATCTTAATGCAAATCAGTACCGGGTCGCGTTGGCTCGGCGATCGACGTCATGCGGGTCGCACCCATAACCCGATCGGGGAATATTATGATCAGGTCCGAACTCCTCCAGGCTCTGTCGGCAGACAACCCTGAACTGCGCCCCGAAGAGGTGGAGCAGGTGGTGGATATTTTCTTTGATGAAATCGCCGCTCGGCTGGCCGAAGGTGGCCGGGTGGAATTGCGCGGTTTCGGCACCTTTTCCACCCGCCAGCGCGATGCGCGCAACGGCCGGAACCCGCGCACCGGGGCGACGGTGGATGTGCCCGCCAAGCGGGTGCCCTATTTCAAGCCGGGCAAGGAAATGCGCGAGCGGCTTAACACCGAATAGCCTTTTCTCATCAGGCGGCAAAAATGGGGCGCGGACCGATCTGGTCCGCGCCCCATTTTTGCGTCGTGAGCGATTCGGGAGAAGGCCCCCGGCCCGCCACTCAGCTATACTGCTGGGGCGGGACCGGGGGCTCTCCCCTCCCAAGCTCAGAAGCGGCGTTCGACCGACAGCGCCCAGGTGCGTGGCAGGCCGGGCACGCCGGTGACGACACCGAGCGAACCGGAAACGTCGCTGACACTCTGGTAGTAGAAGTGATCGAACACGTTCTGTACCTCGAGCGCCACGGTCCAGTCTTCGTCCGTGGTGGTGAAGCCGACGCGTGCATTGCCGAGGAAACGATTGTCGATCCGGCTCCAGAACGAATTGTTGGCTTCGGTGAAGGTTTCCGACTGGTACGAACCGTCGAAGCGCACCATTACGGTGCCCGGGTCGATTTCCATGTCGTACTGGATGCCGAAGCTGTAGGTCCATTCCGGCGTGTAGGGCGTGATTTCATCGCCCGTGAGGCCCGAAGTGCCCACTTCGGTGTACTGGAAATCGAGGTAGGCAAGACCGGCGTCGATCGAGAGACCATCGACCGGGTAGGCCGTGACTTCGAGTTCGAAGCCCTTCACTTCCGCCGAACCCACATTGTTGGGCTGGAGGCACGGCGAGGCCGGGCAGGCGGTCAGCTGCAGGATGATATCGCTGTAGTCGTTCCAGAATGCTGCACCGTTCAGCCGCAGGCGACGATCGAAGAAATCGGCCTTGAAGCCCATTTCATAGGTGATGATCGTTTCCGGGTTGAACGAATTGATCTGGTTGCACGGTGCCAGCACACCGGGGGGCAGATCTTCGCACTCCCCGGTGGAAGGACCGAAGAACGGCCGCGGATTGACCCCGCCGCCCTTGAACCCGGTGGTGACCGAGGCATAGGCGAGGAACTCATCCGAGAAGCGGTAGTCCGCCGCCAGACGCCAGTCCCACCGGTCGCCGCGGAATTCGCCAGGCACGTTGAACAGGCCCGTCAGCAGGCAGTTCGGCGTATTGCCCAGCGACACCGGCCCGCCACCATCGGGGTCCGCGCCGTAGAAGTATTCGCAGATCGGCGGTGCACCGACAGGCGCCGGGACGAAGGGAACCGAACCATCCGGGTTGGAGCGGAAGTAGGTGTAGGTCTTTTCGTCCTTCGTGTAACGGATGCCGCCGGTGATGCTCAGCATGTCGGTCGGGCTGATCGTCGCGGTAGCAAACAGCGCCTGCGTGGTGCTCGGCGTGGTATCCGGTCCGTGGATGAAGTCGATCCCGGCGTAGTTCAGATCGACGCGGGCGGTGTATTCGCCGTCCTGGTCGAGGTAGAAGCCGCCCACGGTGCCCTGCACCAGGCCATCCGCAACTTCGAAGTTCAAGCGCACTTCCTGGCTCCACGCGCGATGGTTCAGCTGGTTGTCGAGCTGCGCCACCGGAACCGGGGTGGCGTCCTGATCCTGGCCCCACAGCGATTCGTATTCGCGCCAGGAAGCGATCCAGACCAGTTGCAGGTTATCGTTGATATCGAGCGTGGCGTTGCTGTGAATGCCCCAACCCGTGAAATCCTGGTTCTGCATCGCGGCGTAGGGCTTGTACGGCGCCTGGCTTGTCGGGGTGCGGGCATCGAGGAAGTTCGAATAAGAGATGAAGCGCGGATCGCCAAAGCCGCCGCCAAGTGTATCGCAGCTATAGGGGCCAGCGGGGACGAAGGCACAGTTCACCGGTACGGCATTGCCATTGAGCCCGGTCAGCCACGGCAGCGGTTCATAACCGATGATGTCGCCATCGCCATTGCGGATGGCTGCGCCCACGCTGCTGGCGGGATTGCTCGAAGTCGGATCGAACGGCACCGCACCTCCGGTGGGGATACCCGCCGCGATCAGTACGGTCGGCCCGGCTTCACCGCGCGTCGAGGTGAAATCGGCGGACACGTTCCATTCGAAGGTGGACGAGGGTTCCCAGCGCAGCGCGATGCGACCGGCGGTCGTGCTGTCCCCGCCCATCGTGGTCCGGTCCGGATTGCCGCGCCCGCGGGCATTGGTGCTGGGCACGTTGGAACCGGGGTGAGTCAGCCCGTAATCGAGCTGGGTGACGTAGCCATCCACGCTGCGGCCGAAGCCGGACACGCGCACGGCCAGATCCTCGGTGATGGCGAAATCGGCCATGCCGCGAATTTCCATCCGGTCATACGACCCATAGGTAGCGCGGAAATAGCCCGAGTTGTCGCCTTCGGGGCGGGCGCTGAACAGACGGATCGCGCCGCCGATCGAGTTCTTGCCTGCCAATGTGCCCTGGGGGCCGCGCAGCACTTCGATCCGGTCGAGATCCATCAGTTCGAGCAGCGAGGCCGACAGCGTGGGAATAAACACGTCATCGACATAGACGCCGACACCCGGATCGAGTGCGTAGTTGAAATCGACCTGGCCGACGCCACGGATAAAGGCGATCAGGCCGGTTCCGCCGTTCTGCGGCTGAGGGGTCAGGCTGACGTTGGGGGCCTGGTTGGCGATTTGCGAAATATCGGTCTGGCCGCGCGCTTCAAGCATCTCGGCATTGACCGCGGTAATAGCGATCGGCGTATCCTGCAGGTTCGCTTCGCGGAACTCAGCGGTCACCACGATCACGTTGGTGCGGCCGTCCTCGCTTTCGTCCTGTGCCGGTGCGTCCTGCGCAAAGGCGGGCGCGCTGATCGCTGCCGCCATGGCAAACGAAGACACGACTCCCAAAGTCTTGAATTTCATCAGGTAACCTCCCTCAAGCAGGGCTACCGAGGCAGCGCCCGCATGTTGCAACTACCGGCTGCCCGTTTGCCCGGGCTAGTCAGGTGTTCTAAGAGGGATGCAGAAAGCCGCAGTGCAGTGCAGCTCACCTTATCCTCTCCCCGATTGCAGACTATCGTCACGAACGTTACAAACAAGGGCGATGCGCAAGAATTGCAATATCCGCGCGCTTTTGTCGCAATGAAGCAACAGTCAATGCCGGATGATCATTGCATTATCTGCGCGATCCGGCGCGGGAGGAAGAGAGAATGCAAGTAATGGCGCGTGCGGTACAAGATGTTGAAGCGACGATAAAATATGTCATGCGCGGGGAGAAGGCGACTTTCTACGCGGGGGATCGCGAACGCAGTTATTGGCCCGGTGAGGAGCACCGCGTAACCATCCACGATGTGCGCGGCGAGCAGGGGGAGCTTTCGTTCGACCGCAACGGGTTTGTTGTGGTCAAGGAGCCATCGCCGGTTTCCGATCTCGACGATCCGGACCAGCTCGCCGCCTATTGCCGCTATGGGGAGGCACTGGTGCAGCGGCTCACCGGCGCTGCCAAGACCGTCAGCTTTGGGGCGATTCGCCGGGCCAGTGCCATCGGCACCCAAGGACACAACCAGCCGGCGAACGGCGCGCATGTCGATTACGGCGCGAAGACCGTGGCCGATTACACGCGGCTGTTACTGCCGCCAGAGGAGGCGGAGGAGCGACTCGCGAAACGACACGTGCTTATCAATCTCTGGCGCCCGCTCGCCACGGTGGAGAGCGCACCGCTTACCCTCTGCGATGCAAGCACTGTACGGCGAGAGGACCTGTTCCCGAGTGAAATCGTCGGCGGACTGGGCGGGCTCGATTTCTCGCTCTGGGGGTTCAATCTTTCCTATGCACCGGATCATCGCTGGTGCTGGCTGCCACAGATGCGGCCCGACGAAATGTTCGCCTTCAAGCTGTTCGACAGCGATGACAGCGCAGTGCAGTTCACTGCGCACACCGCTTTCGAGGACGAGACCGCGCCGCCCGACGCCGCGCCGCGGCAGAGCATCGAACTGCGGACGATCTCCTATTTCGATTGAGTGCTTGTCGGCGGGCCCATGCCTCGCCTACGCTAACGCTCGTTAGAGTCGCAAAGGCTCGGCGGAAGGGAGAGCCACGGCTTGGGCCATTTCGATTTCGAAGAGCGCGTAGAGGCACGGGGCGAATCCCTCCCGGTCGGCGGCATGTGCGACGAACGGTTCATGCCGGTGTGGGACGCGTTCTGCGAAAACTTCGCTGTCGAGGAGGAACTGGGTGCGGCCTGCTCGCTGGTGGTCGATGGCGAGATCATGGTCGACATTTGGGGCGGCTTTGCCCGCGCCGATCGCAGCGCCCAATGGGAGCGCGAGACCACCGTCTGCATGATGAGCGTCGCCAAGGGGGTGACGGGGATCGCCTTCAACATGCTGGCGGACAGGGGCCTGGTCGATTTCGATGCGCCGGTGGCGCGCTACTGGCCCGAATTCGCGCAGGGCGGCAAGGCGGGCATCACCGTGCGGATGCTGCTCGATCACACCGCCGCGATTCCCGTGCTGACGACGGACACGATGTATCCCGGCGGCTTCTTCGATTACCCCGCCTATATCCGCGCGCTTGAAGTGCAGGAACCCTTGTGGGAACCGGGCACGCGCGCCGCCTATCACGTTCACAATCAGGGCTTCCTGCTCGGCGAAGTGATGCGGCGAGTTACGGGGATGACGGTGGGGCCGTTCCTGCGCCGGAATGTCACCGGACCGCTGGAGGCCGAGTACTATATCGGCGGGATGAGCGCCGAGGAGCAAAGTCACGTTGCCGAAGTGCTGCCCAACATCGGTGCGCGATTGTTCGCGGCGAAGGATGCGCCGCTTCCGGCCAAGCCCGATACGCCCGAGGGCTGGCAGGACGGGGCGGTGCTGCGCAGCTTCGCGTTCCTGCAGAACCCGCACGAGGCGTGGGCCGACTCGATGAATTCCCCTCGCTGGCGCGAGGTCGAGATCGCCAGCGGATCGGGCCACGGCAATGCGCGCGGGGTGGCGCGGATCTATGCGGCTACCGTTGGCGAGTGGGAGGGCATTCGCCTCCTGTCCTCCGGCCAGCTCGAAGCGATGATTGCCGAGCAGCACCAGCAGATCGAGCTGTTGCAGGATAGGCCGTACCATCAGGCCAACGGCGTGCTGCTCAACACTCCGCAAGCGGTGTACATGGGGCCGAACCCGCGCAGTTTCGGGCATCACGGCCTAGGCGGATCGATCGGCTTCGGCGATCCCGATGCGCGGATCGGCTTTTCCTATTGCTGCAACCGGATGCACGCCGTGGGCGACAACGGCCCGCGCGCGCGGCGGCTGATCGATGCGGCCTACTCATGTCTTTGAAGGGACGAATGATGGACAAGGAACTCTACGACAAGGGCATGAAAATCCGCCGCGAGGTGCTCGGCGATGCCTATGTCGATCGTGCGACAGCCAATCCCAACCCGTTTAACGAGCCGCTCCAGGAAATGGTGGCGAGCCATTGCTGGGGCTGGGCCTGGGGGCGCGAGGAGGAACTGCCCCGGCGCGATCGAAGCCTGATCAACCTCGCCATGATCGCCGTGCTGGGGCGCAGCCACGAATTGAAGATCCACACGCGCGGCGCGCTCAACAACGGGCTCAGCCGTGAGGAAATCCGTGAAGTGCTGCTGCAGGTCGGCGTCTATGCCGGCATCCCGGCGGCGGTAGACAGCTTCCGCATCGTCAATGAAGCTTTCGCCGAGATCGATGCTGAAGGAGCCGGGGAATGAACGCCGAAAAACGCGCCCGGATAGAAGCGGCGTGCGGCAAACTGCCGCTGCTGTTCGCCAGATTTGCGGACAGTGGCGATCACGCCGCGCTCGCCGATCTGTTCACCGAGAATTGCGATTTCGCCCGCCCGTTCCAGCCCGATTATCCTTTCCACGGTCGCGACCGGGTGCAGGCGATTTTCCGCGACCGTCCGCCGATACTGGTGCGGCACATCGTTACCAATGTGCTGGTGGAGGTGATCTCCAAGACCGAGGCGCGCGGGACCAATACCCTCACCATGCTCTCCAGCCACGGTTCCATAGAGCCGCCGCAGGAAGCGGGCGGGATCTACGTCGGCGAGTTCGAGGACCATTATGTAAAGAACGAAGGCGCGTGGCGATTCCAGAGCCGCCGGGGCCGCGTGGTGCTGCACATGGGTGGCCCCATGCCCGATCTTCCCCCACCTAGCGACGAAGCGAGAGGACTTGCCTGATGGTGCAGGCCGCCAACCCGCAAGAGCAACTGGTGCTCGATTTCTTCGCCGTCCTTTCCAGCGGCGATCTGGAAAAGCTGCGCGGCTTCTACCACGAGGCCAGCGTGTGGGAGCCCAAGGTAAAGGATATCGCCGGAGCCGGGCGGCACGTGGGCATGGACATCATCGACAAGTTCCTCGCCCCGGTGCGCGGGATGTTCGAACCCGGCGATCCCAAGGTGCATGTCCACTCCATGTTTTCACGTGACGGCTGGGTCTGCGTCGAAAGCAATTCGACCGGGCGGACCTCGGACGGCAAGGTCTACGACAACGACTATTGCTGGGTGTTCGAGATTTCGAACGGCAAGATCGACGCGATGCGCGAATATATGGACAGCCATTACACCGCGAAACTGTTCGGGATGGACTGATGCGGTTTGCCCAACGATTCCTCGGCCAGCCGATCCTGATTTCGGGTGCCGGTCGCGGGCTGGGCGCGGGGATTGCGCGGCATCTGGCGGGCGAGGGAGCGATTGTCGGGATCGTCGAGATCGACGGCGACAGCGCCCATGCCTGTGCCGAGGGCATCGTGGCAGCGGGCGGATGCGCCTTCGCCTATCAGGCCGATTGCGGGCAGCGGCAGGCGTTCTTCGATGCCGCCGATTGCTTCGCCAAGGATGCCGGGCCGCTGCGGGCAGTGATCAACAACGCCAGCGTGCTGGTGTACGAACCGATCGAGGCGGTGACCGAGGAGACGCTCGACCGGATGCTTTCGGCAGGACTCAAGAGCGTGTTCTGGGGGGTGCAGGCGTTCCTCGCCAACCGCGACGAGGGGGTGCCGGGGAGCATCCTCAACTACTCGAGCCCGGTCGCCTATCGCGGGCGGCCCAATACCGGTGCCTATACCACGATCAAGGCCGGGATTGCCGGGCTTACCAAGGTGTTGGCGGGCGAACTCGGCCCGCGCGGGGTGCGGGTGAACGCGATTGCGCCGGGTTCCGTGCCGACGCCAGCGACCGAAGGGTTCGTGACGGCGGAGCAATATGCAGCGCGGGCGAAAAGCATTCCCCTGCGCCGCAACGGCACAGTGGACGACGTGGCGCAGGCTGCGGCTTTCCTGCTCAGCGACGAGGCTTCGTTCATCAATGGCGCGATGCTGGCGGTGGATGGCGGGATCATTGCGGCGGGATGATGAACACGAGCTTTGCCCCTCACCGTCACCCCGGACTTGATCCGGGGTCCCGCTTGGTAGGAGCGCGCAGTGTCGCAAATGAAGCGGGATCCCGGATCAAGTCCGGGATGACGAACAAGGGGACCCGGACATGACCCAAATCTGGCAGGAGCGGCTCGATCACCTCAGGGCCACCATCGAAGCCGATGTCGCGCGAGGGGACTATTACGGCGCGGTGCTCAAGATCGGGCGCGGCGGCGAAGTGGTGTTCGATGAAGCCATTGGCCACGCCGATGCCGGGGGCGAGCGGGCGCTGGCGCGGGACGATGTGTTCTCGCTGTTCTCGGTCACCAAGGCTTTCACCAATGTGCTGGTGATGAAGGCGATCGAGGAGGGCCGCTTCCAGCTCACCACCAAGGTGGTCGACGTGCTGCCCGAATTCACCGGCGCCCCGCGCGACATGGCGACTTTCTGGCACCTGCTGACCCATACCGCCGGGATGCCGGGGGTCTGGTCGCCCAGGCCGGGGATGTATCTCGATCGGCTGTCGGAGCTTTACGAAGAGAGCATTGCCAATGTCCACGGCACCACTCTGCCG
This sequence comes from Erythrobacter sp., assembly GCA_019739335.1. Lineage (NCBI taxonomy): Bacteria > Pseudomonadati > Pseudomonadota > Alphaproteobacteria > Sphingomonadales > Erythrobacteraceae > Erythrobacter > Erythrobacter sp. The sequence goes on along the minus strand of CP073261.1, from coordinate 1,374,869 downwards.
GGGGAACGGTGCGACTATTCACCGCTGGTCAACCACGTGCTGATGGGCACTGCTTTGGTCCGTACCGATCCCGAGGGGCGCAATTTCCAGACGCTGCTGCACGAAGATCTGTTCGCGCCGTTGCAAATGCATTCGACCAGCATGGGCCTGCGCGCCGATCTCAATGCGCGCCACGTTCGCCCGGACATGCGCGGGACGGTGCCGATCAAGCACCTTTCGCGCACTATCGACGGCGACCATGCGCTGTTCGAGGATCCCGATGTCGAGGCCCCGCACGTCGGCTGTGCCAGTACCACTGGCGACCTTTGGCGCTTTGCCGAGATGCTCCGGCGCGAAGGCGAGCTGGACGGCGCGCGCCTGCTCTCCCCGCGCATGGTGCGCCTCGCGCGCCGGGTGCACACCGGGGACAAGGTGAACGAGCTCTATCGCGGGGTGGCGCTGCGCTCCGGCTGGGAAGTGCCGCCCGCTAACCAGGGGCTGGGCTTCCAGGTGCGCGGAACCGGGGTGTTCCAGCACCTGTTCGGCCAGCTTTCCAGCCCCGAGACTTTCGGCAACTATGGCGCGGGCAGCACGATGTTCTGGGTCGATCCGGAAGCGGATATGTCGTTCGCCTTCCTCAGCGCGGGAGTGATGACTCAAGGCGCCAATATCGAGCGCTGCGGGCGGTTGTCCGACATTGCGCTTTCGGCCTGCTTGTAAGGAAACACACATGAGCGACGCAGATATCATCGTCATCGGATCGGGCCATAACGGGCTCGTGGCCGCCGCTTACCTTGCGGTGGCGGGCAAGCGGGTGATTGTGCTCGAGCGCAACCCATGGCACGGCGGCGGGGTGGTCAGCCGCGAGCTGACCCGGCCCGGCTTCGTCCATGACCAGCATTCGATGAGCCACATCTTCATCCAGGGCAATCCGCTGCTGGAGCAGGACGAGCTGGCGCTGAAGCGCAAATATGGCCTGCGCTACATTTTCCCCGACGTGCCGATGATGAGCGTGTGGGAAGACGGCACTACCCTGCCGCTGCACCGCGATCCGGCGAAAAGCGCGGCGGCCATCGCTCATTTCAGCCAGAAGGATGCGGCCACTTTCCTCGAAATGTCGCGGCAGGCGGCGCAGTGGCTGCCGATGATCCAGGCCGGGCTCTATTCGCCACCGATGCCGCTCGGCGCGCAGACGGCGATGATGGACCAGAGCATCGAAGGGCAGGAGATCATGCGCACGATGGGCGTCTCCACCTTCGACCTGATGGAGGAACTGTTCGAACACGAGAAGGTGAAGGCGCATTTCGGGCGCGTGGCGGGCGAGAACCTCGTCTCGCCCGACGAGAAGGCGACCGGGATCGGTGCCTATGTCTTCCTCGGCTTTCTGGAAAAGTACGGCTTCGGCGTTGCGGTGGGCGGCTCCGGTAGCCTCACCGGCGCGCTGATCGCCTGCATTGAGGATCACGGCGGGCAGGTGCGCGCCTCGGCATCGGTGCGTGAAGTCAGCACCATCGGCGGGCGCGCGTCGGGCGTGGTGCTCGACAATGGCGAGCGGCTGGTGGCCAGCGATGGCGTGATCGGCGCGCTGCACCCGCACGTGCTGCCCGACATGGTCGACGGCATTCCGCCCGCCACCGCCGCGCGTGCCAAGCGCACCCACATCACCGATGCCGCCTGCTTCACCGTCCACGCCGCGCTCGACGCGCCGCTGCGGTTCAAGGCAAGGAACGCCGACGGCAGCGACTTGTCAGCCGTGATGTACGAACTGATGCCCGCGCACTACGAGGACATGCGCCGCGCCTTCGACGAACTGCGCTACGGCAATTTCAGCCCCACGCCGCTAGTGGGGGTCGGCCAGTTGACCCAGCACGATCCGAGCCGTTGCCCTGATGGCAAGGCGATTTTCCACGCCTGGGACTACGTGCCCTATGCCCGCAAGGACGGGCGCGACTGGGATGAGGCGAAGGGTGAATTTGCAGCTGGCATGATCTCGCGGATGGGCAACTACATCGAGAACCTGCCCGACATTGTGCTCGATACCCATTGCGACAGCCCGGTGGATATGGAGCGCACTTCGCCCAGCTTTTATCGCGGCGACCTGCACGGCATTGCCACCACCCCCTACCAGTCGGGCGCGCACCGACCGACGCCCGAACTGGGCGGCTACCGCGTGCCGGGAGTGGAGCGGCTGTACCTGGTCGGGCCGTTCCAGCACCCGGGCGGCGGGGTGTTCGGCGCGGGGAGGGCCACCGCGATGGTGATGGCCGAGGACATCGGTGTCGCTTTCGATCAGATCCGGGTGGGTTGAGTAAGTCTTGGTCATTGCGAGGAGCCGAAGGCGACGCGGCAATCCAGTCCCGAGGGTTGTGCGAGGGCGCAACAGCGGGACTGGATTGCTTCGCTTCGCTCGCAATGACGAAAGAGGAGAGAGAGAATGACATTACGGCATCAAGGAAGCTCGATCATCGTCACCGGCGCGGCGGGGGCGATCGGCTTTGCCACATGCGAAATTCTCGCCCGTGAAGGTGCGCAGCTGTTAATGGTCGATATCGACGGCGAACGGCTGGCCGCGCGGGCGGCGGAACTGACGGCAGCGGGCCACACCGCCATTGGGCATGTCGCCGATTGCGCCGACGAGGCGGCCGTGGCGGGCTATGCAGATGCCGCGATGCAGGCTTTCGGCAGAATCGACGGCTTCTTCAACAACGCCGGAATCGAAGGCGACCTCGCCCCCACCCACGAATACGACATTGCCATGTTCGACAGGATCATCCGCGTGAACCTGCGCTCGATGTTCCTCGGCCTGCGCTTCGTCCTCCCGCACATGGTCGCTGCCGGGAAGGGCGCGGTGGTCAACACCGCCTCCATTGGCTCCGAACGCGGGCTGGCGGGCGCCTGCGCCTACAATGCCGCCAAGCATGGCGCAGTCGGGCTGACGCGCACCGCCGCGAGCGAAGTCGCGCAAAAGGGCGTGCGGGTGAACTGCGTGATGCCCGGCGTGATCGAAACCCCGCTGCTGGTGGGCATGCTCGAACAGATGTTCGATGGTGACGTGGCGGCGGGGATGGAGAAGCTGGGGCAGGTGGCCACGCTCAACCGCGTCGGCCAGCCGCGCGAAGTGGGCGATGTGGTCAGCTTCCTGCTCAGCGAAGAGGCGAGTTACGTCAACGGCGCGAAGTGGGAAATCGACGGCGGGGCGCTGGCGACGATCCGCAACGATATCTAACCCGCGCGGACGAAATTCGCCGCAACCGAGCCTTCGAAATCGTTGATCGCGGTGCAGGCGATGGTCGAGACTTCGTCGCCCGAGTAATAGACCTGGCATAGCCCGCGCACCGGCAGCGTGCGGCCATTGCTCAGGGTGACGCTCTCGACCGTCAGGCGGTCGCCATCGAACGTGCCCGAAAAGCGCGTTTCGACATTCCATCCCGCCAGCCCGAAAGCGATCGAATCGCGGGCAATCTCGGCGCGTTGGCAGGTCAGCAGTTCGGTGCCTTCGGCGCGGTCCACCACCGCCTGCGGATAAATGCAGCTGCCTTCGTACTGCCCAACCGGCAACACATCGGCAGCGAACTGTGCGGCGAGGAGGAGGGCGAAGAGCATGGAGCGGAATATGCGCTCCCGCCTTTGCGGGTGCAAGCGCGTAAACCATGATGAAGCAACGGCTTAGTTGCTGCGTTCCGGGTCCAGCCCCGCCGCCTCCTCCACCACCTTGGCAATCGCGGTGAAATCCGCCTGCGGCCCCTCACGCGCCAGAGTCCGCTCAAGATAGTCCGCAACGATTTCGCCGATCGGCAGGGGCACGCCGGCTGCCGCCGCTTCGTCGAGAAGTAACCGCGTGTCCTTCAGGCTCAGCGCGGCGGCGAAGCCGAAGTCGAAGGTGCGCGGGAGCACGCTTCTGGGCCACTTGTCGCGGGTGGCGGAATTGATCCCGGTCGACTGGTTGAGCACCGCGATCATCTTCTCAGGGTCCAGCCCGGCCTTGATCCCGAAGGCCATGCCTTCCGCCGTCACCCCGATGGCCACCGCGCCGAGCAGGTTGTTGACAAGCTTCATCACCTGCCCGGAACCGGGCGCTTCGCCCATGTGCGTCGGCCTCCCGATCGCTTCGAGCAGCGGGCGCAGCACGGCTTCATATTCGGCATGCGGGCCGCCGACCATGATCGCGATCGTCGCTTCGACCGCACCCTTGATTCCGCCCGATACCGGCGCGTCGAAACAGGCCACCCCGCGCGGAGTGAGCGCAGCGGCAATTTCCTGCGCGGCTTGCGGGCCGGAGGTGGACAGGTCGCAGAAGAGCCTTGGCTGGCCGCGCACGAAAATGCTGTCCGGGCCGAGCGTCGCTTCGCGCAAGACAGCGGGGGTGGGCAGGCTGGTAAACACCACTTCGCACTGCCGCCCCAGCGCCGCTGCCGATCCCGCCGCGGTCGCGCCCTGCTGTACCAGTGCGGCAACGGCGTCGGGCGAGAGATCGTGCACGAACAGGTCGTGCCCGGCCGCGAGCAGATTGCCCGCCATCGGCGCGCCCATGCGGCCAAGGCCAAGGAAGCCGATTGTGGTCATACCGTCCCCGCTATCGACCGGTGCGGCGGCAGGTCAACTCTCGCAATGTCGTTCGCCGACGGGAAGCAAGCGAGCACCAGTGGATCGTGGCCGGGGATCAGGTGATCGAGCGAACCATGTGCCAGTTCCAGTGCGCGGGCCTGCGCGCGGGCGTAATCCTCTCGGTCGATGAAAATCGGAAAGGCGATCTGCCGCGTGATATTGGCCCAGAGGTGGGCGGCATCGCTCGCCAGGACCACCGTGCCGCGCGCGGTCTCGCAGGTCACCACCTGCAATCCCGCCGTGTGACCGTGGGCGAGGCGCAGGCCAATGCCGCGGGCGAACTCCGCATCGCCATGATGGAACACCACCCGGTCGGCATAGAGCCGCTCCACCAGCGCAGCCACCGGCTCGCCATCGAACGGCGCGCGCACCGTGCGATCGCAGACATGGCGGCTGGTGGCGAAGGCCAGTTCGGCTTCCTGCACGTGGAAGCGGGCCTTGGGGAACAGGTCCAGCCCGCCCGCGTGGTCGTAATGCAAGTGGGTGAGGATCACATCCTCCACTGCCGCCGGATCGATCCCCGCATCGCGCAGCCCCTGCTCTACTGGCCGCGTCACCACGCGCCCGCGCGCCTCGGCCGCTGCCGCGCCGCAGCCGGTATCGACCACCAGCGGCGGGAATCCGTCGCGGTGCACCGCCCAGACATAGTAATCGAGCGGCATCGGCAGGTCATGATCGTCCACTGGCGCTGCAAAATTGTCCGCTGCGGGGCGATCATGGCGCGCGTAACGAATGGCATCGATCCGGGTCACCGGGGCAGGATTGCTGCGCGAGTCCATGGTTAACTCAAGTTCACTTCAGGTTCTGTGGAATCGATCCGGGTCACCGATCCGCCACACCCAGCCCGCGGAACCAGACCTGCCCGTCGTTGCCCGTGAGGAAATGGCCCGCCGTCGGTTCGAAGAAATGCATCCCGATCACCAGCGCGCCGCTGTCCCTGTATTGGTCGACAAAAGCCTGCCGGGTGGCGCTGCCTGCGACCCGGTCCATATCGAAGGTGGCGTGGCGAGAAGGCATTGCGCATTGCATCGGGTGGTGCATCAGATCGCCGGTAATCACCGTGCGTTCGCCCTTGCTTTCGATCACCACGTGGTGGTGCCCCGGCGTGTGCCCGTGGCTCGCCTCGACCCGCACGCCCGGCGCGATCTCGTGGTCGGAAGCGATGAACTCTGCCAGCCCCGCCGCCACAATCGGATCGACGCTTTCGACCAGGTGCTTGTCGTCATGGTGACCGTCGTGGCGCAGGCTTTCCTGCCAGGCGGCATATTCGGTCTTGCCGAACAGGTAGCGGGCATTGGGAAAAGTCGGCTTGAACACGCCGGTTTCGGGGCAACGATAGGTGTTCCAGCCGACGTGATCGAAATGCAGGTGCGAGCAGAAGACGATGTCCACCTGCTCGCGCGCAATGCCAAGGCTGGCAATGTCCTCGATAAAGCCCTCGGGCAGATCGGTGAACACCGCGTACTCGCGCTCTCGCCCTGCGCCGATGCAGGTATCGACCACGATCGTGTGTTCGGGCGTCTGCACCACGAAGCCCTGGAAGTTCATCCGCATCTGCCCCGCCGCCGTGGCATAGTGCGGATGCAGCCAGTCGAGCGCGATCACCTCTTCGGGCGTAGCATCGGGCATGGCCATGTGGATGTCGTCCTGGAAATCCCAGATCTCGACGATCCGGCTGACTTTCACGTCCCCCACCTGCCAGCTCTTGATATGCTCTAACGCCATTGTCTCTCCCTCACTTGTAGCGCGCCACACTCTCCAGCGGCAGTTCCGCTTTGGGCAAGGCCGGTTTGCCGAGCATTAAGTCGGCGCAGCGTTCGCCGATCATCACTGATGGCGCATTGGTATTGCCGCCGATCACGCTCGGCATCACACTGGCATCGGCGACGCGCAGACCGGCAATGCCTTTCAGTCGCAACTGCGGATCGACGACGGTGACGCTGTCCGCCGGATCGCCCATGCGGCAAGTGCCGACCGGGTGATGCACGGTATAGCCGGTGGCGCGGATGTAGGCATCGAGCTCCGCGTCGGACTGTACCTCCGGCCCCGGCGCGACTTCTGTGCCGTTGTAGCGCGCAAAGGGCGCACTGGCGAAGGCGGCGCGGGCGATCTTCAGCGCCCGGATCAGCGGCTGGATGTCCTCCGCTTCGCCGAGCAGGTTCGGATCGATCAGTGGCGCCGCTTCCGCGTCGGCGCTGGCGAGCCGCACGGTCCCCCGGCTTCGCGGATAGAGCGCCACCGGGCTGATCGCGTAACCGTGGCCCAGCGGGAACGGCACTTTCGGATTGGTCAGACGCTTGGCCGGCTGGAAAACGAACTGGACATCGGGCCGCGCCAGCGATGGATCGGTGCGCAGGAAGGCCACGCTTTCAAACACATTGCCCGCCAGCGGCCCTTTGCGCGTGGCGAGATAGCCGAAGAACCAGAATATGTCGCGCGGCAGCGCCTTCCAGCTGATGCCGTAGCTGGTGGGATCGCTCGTCTCCATATGCAGCGGGCTGGCGACATGATCGTGATAGTTTGCGCCGACACCGGGGAGATCATGGACAACGTCGATCCCGTGCTCGCGCAGGTGCGCCGCCGGGCCGATGCCGCTCAACATCAGGATCTGCGGACTCTGCACCGTGCCCGCGCTGAGCACCACTTCGCGCCGCGCGTGGATCATGCGCCCGTCGGTGAGCAGCACGCCCACGGCGCGCCCCTCCTCCACCACGATCCGTGCCACCCGCGCCTGGGTCTGCACATGCACATTGCCGCGCGCCACGGCGGGCTTGAGCATGTTGGTCGCCGTACTCTCGCGCCGCCCGTTGCGAATCAAGCCCTGCCGCCGACCGTAGCCTTCCGGGTCCGGTCCGTTGAAATCGGGGCAATGCGGAAATTGCAGGCTGGCGAGCGCATCCATGAAGGCGAAATTGAGCGCATTCGGCCCCTCGACGTGCTTGACGTTGATCGGGCCGCCCGCCCCGTGAAACACGCTTTCGGGGTAATTCTCGTTGTGCTCGGTGCGGGTGAAATAGGGCAGCACTTCGGCGTAGGACCAGCCCTTGCACCCCATATCGGCCCAGTCGTCGTAATCGGTCGGATGGCCGCGAAAATAGACCATGCCGTTGATCGCGCCGCTGCCGCCGATCACGCGCCCGCGCGGCACCGGTATCGCGCGGCCCGCCATGCCCGGCTGCGGCACGGTGGCGAAGTTCCAGTTGCTCTCCTTGCGCCCGATCGCGGCGGCGACGAAGCTGGGGACATGGATGAAGGGGTGGCTGTCATGCCCGCCTGCTTCGAGCACGCAGACAGAACTACCCGCGTCTTCCCCCAGCCGCGCGGCCACGGCAGCCCCGGCAGAGCCCGCGCCAATGACGACAAAATCGAATATGCCCGCGCTCATTGCGCCCTGCTCTCCCTAACGGGCGTTAGAGTGCGGGCATCATGCGCCATTGGCAAGGGGGCATCACAGCGGCTAGGCGTTGCCAGCGCGGCGGGCGTGGCGGAATGGTAGACGCCGGGGACTTAAAATCCCCTGTCCTTTGAGACGTGCGGGTTCGAGTCCCGCCGCCCGCACCATGACATCGTAAACGTCCGATTATCGCTGCGCTGGGGCTTACCCTGAGGCGGAGGCGCGGTTTTCCTCATCATGTTCGGCCTATTTCTGCCGGACTGAAGCAATGGAGAATGCAGCACGGTCATGGGAAGTCTTGCCGGTTCCGAAGCCCTCGTGGCGGCACAGGCCAGCGTTCCTGCAGATTTGGCGGAACTGCGGGCCGCACCGCGCTATACCTTGCTGATCCGCGCGGCGAAGCTGGTCTCGCGACAGGGCGAGTATCTCTGCGTGATTCGCGATGCTTCCGAAACCGGCATTTCCGCACGCGTCTTCCATCCCATCCCTTCTGCCAAGAGCATGGCAATCGAGCTGCAGAACGGCGATCGCTACAAGGTCGAGCTTGTCTGGCAGGATGCAGAGCGTGCTGGCTTCCGCTTTTCCGACATGGCCGATGTTGCCCGGTTAATAGCATGTCCCAGTGCCTTCACCCGCCGCCCGGTACGGATCAACCTGGCAGCTCCGGCGCTGGTGGAAGCTCACGGTATCAGCACTTACGCAACGATCCAGGATATCTCCCAGCAGGGGGCGAAAGTGGCCTGCGCCGCATCCTTCGCCATCGACCAGCGGGTGAAACTGCTCGCAGAGGGAATGCGCGACATTCCCGCCAAGGTCCGCTGGCGGCGTGAGGGGACCTGCGGCCTCGTGTTCGAGGAGACGTTTCAATACGGCGAACTGGCGCGCGTGGTGCTGCATTTGCAGGATCGCGGCTGAGGCTCCCGTGCCTGCCGCGTTAACCGCCCCATAACCATTTTCCTTCACTTCCGGCCAAGACGAACAACCGGGGGTTTTCATGCTGGACGATGCGCAGGCCGATAGGGGCGAAGTGGCCGTTGATGTCGCGATTATCGGTGCCGGCCCGGCGGGGCTGACCGCAGGCTATCTGCTGACAAAAGCCGGCAAAAGCGTCGCCATTATCGAAAAGGACGCGACCTATGTCGGCGGCATCAGCCGCACGGTGGAGCACGAGGGCTACCGCTTCGACATCGGCGGCCACCGGTTCTTTTCCAAGAGCGCAGCGGTGGTCGACCTGTGGAACGAGATCCTGCCCGACGATTTCATCCAGCGCCCGCGGATGAGCCGCATCTATTACGAGGGCAAGTTCTACTCCTACCCGTTGCGCGCCTTCGAAGCGCTGTGGAATCTCGGCGTCTGGCGCTCCACCCTGTGCATGGCGAGCTATCTGAAGGCGCGGGTGTTTCCCAATCGCGATGTCCGCAGTTTCGAGGACTGGACCAGCAACCAGTTCGGCCACAAGCTCTATTCGATCTTCTTCAAGACCTACACCGAGAAGGTGTGGGGGATGCCGTGTGATGAAATGAGCGCGGACTGGGCGGCGCAGCGGATCAAGGGCTTGTCGCTCTGGGGAGCGGTGGTCGACGGACTGAAGCGTTCGCTCGGGCTCAACAAGCTGAACGATGGCAGCGGCGCGCAGGCGAAAACGCTGCTCGAAACCTTCCGCTATCCGCGCCTCGGCCCGGGCATGATGTGGGACGCGGCGCGCGACAGGATCGAGGCGAGCGGCAAGGGCCAAGTACTGATGGGGCACGAGCTGAAACAACTCGCCTCTGATGGGCAAGACGGCTGGCGGATGACTGCCAGCGGACCCGATGGCGAGGTGGTGATCCGCGCTGCCCATGCGATCAGCTCGGCACCGATGCGCCAGCTCGCCGCGCGGCTGCATCCGCTTCCCGAAACGACGCTGGAGGCCAGCCGCCTGAAATACCGCGATTTCCTCACCGTGGCGCTGATGGTTGAGGGCGAGGACCTGTTCCCCGACAACTGGATCTATATCCACGATGCCAAGGTGCAGGTGGGTCGGGTGCAGAATTTCCGCTCCTGGTCGCCCGAAATGGTGCCGGACGAGAATGTTGCCTGCGTGGGGCTCGAATACTTCTGTTTTGAAGACGACGGGCTGTGGTCGATGAGCGATGACGATCTGGTTGCGCTGGCGACCCGCGAAATGGACTTGCTGGGGCTGGTAAGCCCCGACAAGGTTATCGGCGGCGCGGTGGTGCGGCAGGAAAAAGCCTATCCGGTCTATGACGAGGACTACGCCGCCAATGTCGCCGCGATGCGCCGCGAACTGGAAAGGCGCTTCCCCTCGCTGCACCTCGTCGGTCGCAACGGGATGCACCGCTACAACAACCAGGATCACGCGATGATGACCGCGATGCTGACGGTCGAGAACATTCTGGCGGGCGAGCGGGTCTATGACACCTGGTGCGTCAACGAAGATGCCGAATATCACGAGGCGGGCGATGAGGGGGCCGAAAAGACCCTGCCCGAACCGCGCAGGGCCGTGACCGAGGATCAGGCCGCCGCACTGGCCTCGGTGCGCCAGGTGCCGGGGCGGATTGCAGCGGACAAGAAAGCCGCCTGACATGCAAGCGCTGATGCTGCGCCTTATCGACTGGCGGTTCAGCCGCTACCTGCTCGCCAGTATCGGCGCGCTGGCGGTGGACATGGGAGCGTTCCTGGCGCTGCTTGCGTTGGGAGTATGGCCCGCCGCCGCCGGGGCTGCGGGCTACTCGCTGGGGATTGTCGCGCACTGGCTGCTCAGCAGCCGCGCGGTATTTTGCGGCAATGTAGCCAATCGCGGCCCGGCGCGCACGAAGCAGAAGGCGCTGTTCGTCGTCTCCGCGCTCGTCGGGCTGGCGCTGACCACCGGGATCGTCTGGGCGGGGGACGCTGGCGGGATCGACCCGCGCCTTGCCAAGCTCGCCGCCATCGCTGTGAGTTTTTTCGCCACTTGGTTGCTGCGCAGCCGCGTGGTTTTCCGCTAGACGCCCTCCGATGATCAAACGGGGGACTGACCGGGCCGACTTCCTGCGCTCGGCATGGGCGCTGCTGGCGCTGTGGGCGGCCTATGCCGCTGTGCGACTGGCGATCCAGCCGTGGCTCGGCTGGTATCCGCCCACGGCCGACGACTGGACTCGGCTGATCGAAGTCCGCGCGCTGCTCGACGGGCAGAGCTGGTGGGACGTCACTCAATACCGGATCGCTCCGCCGGACGGCTTCTCGATGCACTGGTCGCGGCTGGTGGACCTGCCGCTGGCGCTCGCCATTGGCTTGCTGGGCGAGGACTGGGGCATGGCCACGGTGCCGCTGCTGTGGCTGCTCCCGGCGCTGTTCGCGCTGCGGAGCATCATGCTGCGACTGGGCTTCTCCCGCGCGGCCTACCTTTTCGGGCTGGTGCTGCTCCCGCTGTTCCCGCTGCTGCCGGGCACCTTTGCGCCATTCGCTGTCGATCATCACGGCCCGCAGGCGGTGCTGGGCCTCGCCTGCGCGGCGCTCCTGCTGTCGGATAGCCGATGGGGAGCAGCGGGCGCGGGGTTTTTTGCTGCCACATGGGTGGTGATCTCGCTTGAGGGGCTGCCGATGGTGGCGGTGCTCGCGGGTCTCTACGGCCTGCGCTATCTGGGTGAGGAGCGGCGCTTGCTGCCGTGGTTCCTGCTCTCGCTGACGCTCTGCGCCACATTGCTCTCGCTCGCTACACGGCCCAATGCCGAGCTGCTGGGGAGCTTTTGCGATATTCTGCTCCCCGGCCACATCGCCGCCTTTGCCGTGGCCACGCTGGTGGCGGGGATGGTGCCGTTCCTGCCCTATCAGCACAGCGTGGCGGGACGACTGGCGGGGCTGGGCCTGATCGCGCTCGCAAGCCTGCCGGTGGCGCTGGCCGTGCTCGGCCCCTGCGCTGCCAATCCGATGGCCGCGCTCGATCCGGTGCTGGCGACCTGGTGGCACGGTTATATCACCGAAGGCCTGCCGTTCTGGAACCAGCCGCTCTCGGTTGCCGCTATGCTGATCTGGGCGCTGGTGCCGATTGTCGGCGGCTACTGGCTGGCGGGGCGCGGTGGCGGCTTTACCGATGGCATGGGGGTGCGCTGGCTGCTGCTCTTGCTTTATGCGCTGGCGGCTTGGGCCTATTCGCTGCTGCTGATGCGCGAGGCGGTGCTGGCGCAATTGCTCGCGATTCCCTTCGCCGCGGTGCTGCTGGCGCTACTGCTACCGCAGGCACGCGCGCTGACGAGAGCCGTGCCGCGCATTGCCGCCACGCTCGCCTGCGTGGTGCTGGCAACACCGATGGTCGCCAGCGCGCTGACCAAGCCACTCGATCCGTTGCTGCCCTCGGCGACAATGGCGCGCGGGGCCGCTGCGCCGATTGTCGAAGGTTCCTGCGATTACAGCCGCCTTGCCGTAAATGATTCGGGGCTGGAACCGGGGCTGGTGTTCACGACCATGGATGCGGGGCCGCGCATTCTCGGCCTCACCGATCACAGCATTGTCGCCGCGAGTTATCACCGCAACCAGCGCCCGATGGCCGATGTCATCACGGGCTTTACCGGTTCGGTAGAGCAGGCTCGCGAGATTATCTCGAGCTACCGGGCCGACTACGTGCTGGCCTGCCTTTCGGCGAGCGACTTCGCGCTCTATCGCACTGCCGCGCCGGACAATTTGGCCAATGTGCTGGCCGGGGGCGAAGTGCCCGTATGGCTCCAGCCCGTTCGCGGTTACGAAGACGGCGCACTGCGCCTTTACCGGGTCCGCTAAGCGGGACGGAAAGTCATCGCCACGCCGTTGATGCAATGGCGGTGCCCGGTCGGCTCCGGGCCATCGTTGAAACGATGCCCCAGATGACCGCCGCAATCGGCACAATGCTCTTCGGTGCGCGGATAACCGAGCAGGCGATCGGTCGAATAGCCCACCGCGCCGCTATCGATCGGCTGCCAGAAGCTCGGCCAGCCGGTGCCGCTGTCGAACTTGTGCGCGCTGGAAAACAGCCGGTTGTTGCAGCCCGCGCAGTGGAACACTCCGCGGCGGCTTTCCCGGTCAAGCGGCGAAGTGAAAGCCCGCTCCGTCCCCGCTTCGCGCAGGATGCGGAATTGCTGCGGGGTCAGCCGCCGCCGCCATTCGGCCTCCGAATAGGACACCCGGAAATTCTGCTGCGCCTGGGCTTCGCTGCCACCGCAGGCGGCCAGCACCGGGATCGAACCCCCCCCGCCCAGCAGGGCAAGCGCGGAGCGGCGGTTGAGCGAAAATCCAGTCATGCGACAAATCCTATCCAGCGGCAGACTTACCCTTGCTGAACATTCCCGCCAACCCCGCCGAAAGACCGCTGCGTTTCGCACCGCGCGGGCCGCTTTTCATCACCCGCCTGCGGAACAGGGATGCCCCGCCGCGAACGAAAATCGCCACCCAAAGCGCCTGCCAGCCCAGCGCCAGCAGGTGCGGCCACAGCCCTTCTTCCGCCGCTGCCCGCGCCACCATGGCGAAGGGCGAGCTGAGCGGGAATGCCATGGCGGTATATTCGATCACACCCCCGCGGTCGGTTACCGCGAGGCTGGCGAAAAAGAACACCAGGATCTGGAACATCGTGGCAGGCATCGAGAGCGTCTGCACTTCGCGCACCGTGGTGGCGAGCGAGCCCACCGCGAGGAAGATCGAGCCGAGTAGCAAGTAGCCCATCCCGAAGTAGAGCGAGAACAGCACGAAGAACATCGGCCAGCCAACGCCGGGATTGGCATAGTCGGACAGCGATTGCCCGCCCGCCGTGAGGATCGCCGCCGCCGTGCTGCCCCACACCGCGATGCCGACCACCGAAATGCCAAGCATGGCGAACAGTTTGCCGAGGAAAACCGCGTCCATCGGGATCGCCGCAGCCAGCACTTCGATGATCTTGTTGCCCTTTTCCTCGACCAGATTGGACAGCACCATGCTGGCGAGTAGCATGATCAGGAGGAACAGCAGCACTTGCCCGCCCTGCGCGGTGCGCAAGCGGCCGGAATTCTCCGCCGCGCCGCTCGTGACCACCACTTGCGTTTCGACCGGCGGATAGGCGAGCGCGCGGCCATCTGCGGCGCGGGCGGCGATCATCCCCATGGTGCCCTGCCAGCGCTGGATGCGCCCTTCGGTAGCCGTGAGGACGGGCGCACTAAGGGAGCCAGTGACCATAGCGGCCAAGCTGCCCTCGCCATCCTCCAACACCCCGCGCGCGTCATAATCCTCGCCCGGTTGCAGCCGCGCGACTTCGACCAGCGGCGGGAAGGCTCCGGGCATTTGCTGCGCCAGTTCCTCGCGCGCCGCCAGCATCGCGTCGACATCATCCGCCTGCATGGCAATGCCGACATCGGCGGCTGCCGCTTCGCTTTCGACCTGCGCCCCCACACCGCCCGCCAGCACCATCACCACCACCGGAAACAGCGGGCCGAGCAGGAAGAAGATGAACGCGCGGCTGAACAGGATCGCGGTGAAATCGCGCCGGGCGATCACCCAGGCCGCGCGCCACAGCGACAGCCGCCCGCCGCTTTCGATGGCTGCATTGCTCATGCCGGTTCTCCATTGCTTTGCGCCAGCATGTCACGCGCGGCCGCTTCGCCGGCGATGGCGACGAAGGCATCGTGCAGCCCCGCGCGTTCAATGCTGAGCGAGAGAATCCCCGCCTCGCCTTCGATCAGTGCCTTGAGCAGCGGTTCAACTCCGCTTTCGGGCAGCGGGAAGTACCAGAACGCCCCTTCGCGCCGCGCAGAAGCGGGCAGCGCCGCGCGCCACGGCCCGTCGGCATTGCGGGTTTCCAGCCGCACTTGCGCCGGAATGCGGTCACGCGCTTCGTCCACCAGCCCGGCGAAGGGCACCTTGCCCCCGGCGATGATGGCAATGCCTTCGCACAGCCGTTCGGCATGGGCGATGACATGGGTAGAGAAGATCACCGTCGTCCCGCGCTCGGCCAGCCCGCGGATCAGCACTTCCAGCTTGCCCTGGTTGATCGCATCAAGGCCGCTGAACGGCTCATCGAACACCACCAGTTTCGGATCGTGCACCAGCGTGCCGAGCAATTGCACGGTCTGCGCCATTCCCTTGCTGAGCTGGCGGATCTGCTTGTCGATCGCATGGCCCAGCCCGTGATTCTCCAGCAGCTCCTTCGCCCGCTTGCGCCCTTCGGGCAGCGGCAAGCCGCGCAGGGCGCCCATGAAGGCAATCGCTTCATAGCATTTCATCGACGGATAGAGCCCGCGTTCCTCCGGCAGGTAGCCGATCCGCCGCGCGACATCCTGCGGATCGTCTGCGCCCAAGACCCGGCGATAGCCCGCGTCGGGTTCGATAATCCCCAGCAGCATCCGCAACGTGGTGGTCTTACCCGCGCCATTGGGGCCAAGGATGCCGTAAATCGCGCCCTCGGGAATGGAAATATCCACCCCGTCCACTGCCAGCGTCTTGTCGAACCGCTTGACCAGCCCGCGCGCCTCGATCGCCAAGGGGCGTGTCGCCGCCTCGGCGGACGAAAATTCACCTGTCGCCATATCCATGCCTTAGCGGCTAATGCCTATGAATGAACGGGATAGTCCCGCGTTATGGTTACCATGCCCGATACCTTTTCACTTGAACACCGCCTGCGGGCCAAAGCGCAGGAGCTGGGCTTTGCGGCGCTGGGCATTACTCCGGCGCAGGACGATCCCGTGCGGAGTGAGCGACTGCACCAGTGGCTGGCTGATGGAAATCACGGCGAAATGTCATGGATGGAGGACCGCGCCGAAGTCCGGCAAGGCCCGCAAAGCATGTGGCCCGAAGCGAGGAGCGTGATCGCGCTGGGCATGAGTTACGCACCGCAAGTCGATCCGTTGGCGCTCGAGGGCGATAGCGAGGCGGCGCGGATCTCGGTCTATGCGCAGGGACGTGATTACCACGACGTGCTGAAAAAGGCGCTCAAGGCACTGGCGCGGTGGCTTTGCGAGGAAGTGCCGGGCACACAGCTCAAGGTGTTCGTCGATACCGCGCCGGTGATGGAAAAGCCGCTCGGCGAGGCGGCAGGGCTGGGGTGGCAGGGCAAGCACACCAACCTCGTGAGCCGGGAACACGGCAGCTGGCTGTTCCTCGGCGCGATCTACACCACGCTGGAGCTGGTGCCAGATGCGCCGGGAACGGACCGCTGCGGCTCGTGCAATGCCTGCCAGACGGCTTGCCCCACCGATGCTTTCCCCGCCCCTTACCGACTCGATGCGCGGCGCTGCATTTCGTACCTCACCATCGAGCACAAGGGACCGATCCCGGAAGAATTCCGCAAGGCGATGGGCAATCGCATCTACGGCTGCGACGATTGCCTCGCAGTATGCCCGTGGAACAAGTTCGCCGATACAGCTGCTCGCCATGCGGCTTTCGTGCCGCGCGAGGAACTGCTGGCGCCCAGGCTGGAGGAGTTGCTGGCGCTGGATGATGCCGGATTCCGGGCCAAATTCTCCGGCTCCCCGATCAAACGGATCGGCCGCAACCGATTCATTCGCAATTGCCTGATCGCGGCGGGCAATAGCGGCAATTTGGGGCTACTGAGGAAGGTTCAGCCGTTGCGCCACGATCCTGATGAGGTCGTGAGCGAAGCAGCACACTGGGCGTTCGAACAGCTCAGCGCAAATCCTTGAGCGCCTTCTCGGTATCAGCCAAGTCAGCCGGATCGACCACCGCGCGCGCTTCCACCAGCTTGCGGCCCTGCACGTAGTCCTTGGTCCGGTTGACGGCATCGACCGCGAGCACCCGCCCTTCCTTCAGGTAGACTACCGAAAAGCTGCGTTCCGCCGGGTCGCCGCGCAAGACCGCCGCATCGTAGCCGATGTTCAGCCCCGCCGTTTGCAGTTTCAGGTCATACTGGTTGGACCAGAACCACGGAAACGCATGATACGGCTGCGGATCGCCACAGATCGCCTTGGCCACCGTACCGGCCATGTCGTGGGCGTTCTGCACGCTTTCGAGGCGGATCACCGCACCATCGGCATAGGGGTTGGCATGGGCGGCGCAATCGCCGATGGCATAGACCTGGTCGAGGCTGGTGTGACAGATCTCGCTGACATCGACGCCGTTGGCCCCGGCGGCTCCCGCAGCGATCAGCGGTCCGACAGCGGGGACGATGCCGATGCCGACCACTACCCCGTCGCAGGGCAGTTCCTCGCCGTCGGCCAGCACCACGCCGGTGACGCGACTCTCGCCGGTCAGCCGCTCGACCCCGACGCCGAGCCGCAGGTCCACACCGTGTGCGCGGTGTTCGGCCTCGTAGAAGCGCGATAGCTCTTCGCCCGCCACCCGGTTGAGCACCCGGTCCATCGCTTCGACCACCGTGACCTCGCAGCCCAGCTTGCGCAGCACCGCCGCTGCCTCCAGCCCGATAAAGCCGCCGCCGATGACCACGAAGCGCCGCGCGCCACGTTCCAGATCGGCGAGCATATTGTCGACATCGCGCTTGTCCCGCACGGCGTGGACACCATCGAGATGCGCGCCGGGGCAGGACAGCCGCCGCGCATCACCACCGGCCGCCCAGATCAGCCGTCCGTAACCAACGGCCTTGCCGGAACCGAGCAGCACTTCGTGCGCTTCGGGATCGACCTTGGTGACTGATTCGCCGAGCATCAGCGTGATCGCCTTGTCCGCCCAGAACGCTTCAGGGCGAATCAGCAGCCGCTCGAACGGTTTGTCGCCGGCAAGGTACTCCTTCGACAGCGGCGGGCGTTCGTACGGGGGAACGCGGTCCCGCCCGATCATCGCGATAGAACCTTCGAATCCATGCTGCCGCAAGGAAATGGCCGCCTGCGCGCCGCCATGCCCTGTCCCCACGATCACGACATCGAATGTGCTCATGGCTGCGCGGTGCGAAATAAAGGTGCTCTCGTCAAGCTAACCCTGCAACACGTTGCGCGCTTGGCTGGCGATCTGCGCCAGCATCGCCGGTGCGACGGGGCTGGCCGCCTGTGCCCGCGCGATCATCCGCCGGAACTGCACAATTGCGGAATTGTTGCGATCCGCCCAGCCGGACACCAGCGTTTCAGGATCGCCCGCCGCCTTGCCAGATTGACCCTTTGGCCCGCCCGCAAGTCCGCGCAGGAAATCGAGCCGCATCTGCTGGAAATCGCGCGCGAGGCCCGCCACCAGCAGTCGCTCCCACGGGTCCGCCGGGTTCATCACGGCCGCGCGCGACTGCGCCCAGTCGATGCCCAACAGCGCGCCCAGTTCGATGAAGGCGTTGGCGAGTGCCACCGGCTCGCCGCCGGTATCTTTGGCCAACTTGGCAAGCCCGATCGCGCCATCGACCGCGAACAGCCGCGCCACCGCCTGCGCCTGCTCCTCAGTCGCGCCCGCTTCGACCATGCGCGCAGCAATCCCGTCGATATGGGCGCGCGCTTCCACGCCGAGCAGGCTTTCCGCCTTGTCGACCAGTTCGCTCACCATCGGACCGATCTCGTCAGCAAGCTGTGACGGCGATTGCGCCCCACCCCCAGCCCGGAGTGCGTCCGCCATATGTCCGCGCAACGCCATTGCCGCTTGATCGAACATCATCAGTCGCGCATTTTCGGGCATGGCGGCAGTGTCGAGCATCTGCCACACTGCTTGCATGTCCAGCAACGCGGTGGCGGACACGAAAGCCGAGCCGACGGCGGCAAGGCTTGCGCCTTCTTCTTCGGCAAGCTCGAACGGGTGGACCATGCCCATCCGGTTGACGATCCGGTTCGCCACAACCGTGCCGACGATTTCATTGCGCAGCCGGTGATCGAGCACCTGCCTGGTGAACTGCTTCTGCATCTGCGGGGGGAAATCCCCAAGCACCAGCGGGTCCGCCGCCGCGTCGCCCGCCAGCGCGCTCCCTTCGATGGCATCCTGCAGCACCAGCTTGGAATGCGAGAGCAGCACGGCGAGTTCGGGCCGGGTGAGCCCGCGCCCTTCACCGGCGCGCCGCGTGAGGCCTTCGCTGTTGGCTAACCCTTCATTGGAGCGATCCATGCCGCCCTGTTCTTCGAGCACTTCGATCAGCCGCGCCTGCGCGCCGACCGCTCGGCTGCCGCCGCGCTCGGCAATGGATAGCGCAAGCGCCTGCAGGCGGTTGTCCTCCAGCACCAGTTCGGCAACTTCCTCGGTCATGTCGCTAAGAATCGCGTTGCGGCGTTCTTCGGAAAGTTTCCCGGCCCGGCGCGCGGCGGCCAGCGCGATCTTGATGTTGACCTCGTTATCCGAGCAGTCGACGCCTGCCGAATTGTCGATGAAATCAGTGTTTACCCGTCCCCCGCCCAGCGCGAATTCGATCCGCCCGGCCTGAGTGACGCCAAGGTTTGCACCTTCACCGATCACTTTCGCGCGCACATCCTGCGCGTCAACGCGCAAGCCGTCGTTCGCCGGATCGCCGACGTCGAGATGGCTCTGGTGGCTCGCCTTGATGTAGGTGCCGATGCCGCCGAACCAGATCAGATCGACCGGGCTTTGCAGGATCAGGTGGATCAGGCTTTCGGGATCGAGCGCACCGTCTTTCAGCGCAGTCTCAGGAATGCCCAATGCTTCGAGCGCCTGCGGGGTAAGCTCGATCCGCTTGAGCGAGCGCGGGTAGATGCCGCCGCCTTTGGAAATCAGCTTTTCCGAGTAGTCCGCCCAGCTGGAACGGTCGAGCCCGAACAGCCGCTCGCGTTCCTTCCAGCTGGCCGCAGGATCGGGATCGGGATCGATGAAAATATGCCGATGATCGAAAGCCGCGACGAGCTTGATCGACTGGCTGAGCAGCATTCCGTTGCCGAACACGTCCCCCGACATATCGCCGCAACCCGCCACCCGCACCGGATCTGCTTGAACATTCACGCCCATTTCGCTGAAATGGCGCTGCACCGATAGCCAGGCCCCGCGCGCGGTAATGCCCATCGCCTTGTGGTCGTAGCCGTTCGAGCCCCCGCTGGCGAAAGCATCGCCGAGCCAGAAATCGCGTTCGAGCGCGATCGCATTGGCGGTGTCCGAGAACGTCGCCGTGCCCTTGTCCGCCGCGACCACGAAATAGGGATCTTCCCCGTCGTGGATCACTACGCCTTCGGGATGCACCACCTTGTCATCGACGATATTGTCGGTGATCGACAGCAGTGTGCGGATGAACAGCTTGTAGCTTTCCTTGCCCTCGGCAGCCCAGGCATCGCGATCCAGCGCCGGATTGGGCAGTTGCTTGGGATAGAACCCGCCCTTCGCGCCGGTCGGCACGATCACCGCGTTCTTGACCTTCTGCGCCTTCATCAGCCCGAGCACTTCGGTGCGGTAATCGTCGCGCCGGTCGGACCATCGCAGGCCGCCGCGCGCCACCGGCCCGGCGCGCAGGTGGATGCCTTCCACCCGGCGCGAATAGACGAAGATCTCGCGCCACGGCACCGGCTTGGGCAGGCCGGGCACCAGCGTGCTGTCGAACTTGAACGCCAGCGCATCCCTCGCGGCGGGGGCGAAGGCATTGGTGCGCAGAACCGCGCGCAAGCTGTCCCAGTAACGGCGCAGCAACCGGTCGTCATTGATCGCCACCACTTCGGCAAGGCCCGCGCGAATATCGGCTTCGACCTTTTCCGCCGCTTTCGCGCGGTCGCCCTTGAACGCGGGATCGTGCAGTGTGCGCAGCAGGTCGATCAACCCGCGCGTCACCTTCGCGGCTCCGGCCAATGCATCGACAACGGTGTAGATGGTGAATGCGATATTGGACTGGCGCAGGTAGCGGTAGAAGGCACGCAGCCAGTCGACTTCCTGCGCATCCAGCGCGGCGGAAATAACCAGACGGTTGAACACGTCGTCCTCCGCCTTGCCATTGAGCACGCAGCGGATCGCGTGCTCAATCACTTCGTTTCGGGCAATCAGTGCTGCAGGCTCCATCCCCGCGGGCAGGCCGAGCAGGAAATCGTGGATGGTGCCGCTGTCTTCGCCGCTCAGTTCGCTCGGCACTTCAGACAGCACGCGGAAGCCGAAGTTCTCAAGCGCAGGCACGGCGTCGGACAACGGCAGTGAGCCGTGCTGCTGGTAAACCCGCAGCCGCAGGCGATTTTCACCGTCGCTGGCCGAGGCATAGAGCCGCGCATCGCGGCCCAGTCCGCCGTTCTCTGATTGGGTGGAAAGCTGACGCAGTCGCAGGATGTCCGCCGCCGCTTCGCTGGCACCATAGGTGGTGCGATAGAACAGCGGGAAGCTGGCGGCGAAACGCGCGGCAAGCGCGGCGGCACGCCCGGCTTCGCCACCTGGCGCCAGCGTCTGCGCCAGCGCTTCTTCCACAGCATCGCCCCAGCCGCGCAGCATGTCCTGCAAGGCAGCATCGATGGCGGCATTATCCGGCTCCTGCTCGGTACCGCGAAAATCCATGACGTAGCGCAGCAGCGCAAGGTTGCCACCTTCGACGGTGAGGCTCCAGTCGAGCGTCACCGCGCCGGTCTCGCGTTCCAGCAGCGCCTGGATCTGTTCGCGAACCGTGGTCGAGAGCAGATCCCTCGGCAGCCAGACGAAACCGAACAGATGGCGGCCCAGCGGCGCGGTAACCAGCGTGGCGCGCGGACGTGGTCGATCACCCAGGCTCATCATCGCCGTAGCGACGCAGGTGATATCCTCGTCCGAGAAGCCGATCACCAGATCGTGCGGCAACACGGTGAGTGCGTGGACCAGCGCCTTGTAATCATGACTTCCGGTCTCGATCCCGAGCTGCTGGGTCATCGACTTCAGGTGCTGGCGGAGCACCGGCACCGAGTCGGGCGCGGCGACCAATGCGGCGCTGGTCCAGACTCCCGCGTGGACCGACAGGGCTTCAACCCGGCCCTTTTCCACCAGCGGCACCACGAACAGATCGAGCGGCACCCTGCGGTGCACCTTGCTCAACCGGTTGGCCTTGACGATCAGCGGCGCCCTCCCTGGCTTCTTGGACCCCGGTTTTCCGTTCTCGCCGTCGAACCAGGCGAAGGCGCGTTCATAGGCTTCGTCCGATAGCAAATCGGGCGTGGAGCGGCGGCAGATGCCGAGCCTGTCGCTTTCCTTGCCCTCGCGCCGCCGGGTAACGTGGCCGAGCTGCGTCAACATTCCGCCGGAGAACCAGCGTAGCAATGCCGCCCCCTCTGCGTCGGGAATGCGGTCGGCGTCCTCTTCCATCGTGGCGCGCATCTGCGGCCAGTCGGCCACGGCCGCGCGAACATCGAGCATGGCCGCTTCCAACTCTTTTTCCAGCGCCCGGCGTTCCTTCGCCTCGACGCGCGGAGTTTCGAGATAGACCCAGCTTTCCTTCTTCTCGCCCGTACCATCGCCTTCGGGAAGTTCGCTAAGCGCGCCGTCATTGCGGCGGATGGGGAGGACCGGATGGACCAGGACGTCGATCGCCAGCCCGCGCGCAGCCAGCGCCGCACCGATGGAATCGACGAGGAAGGGCATGTCCTTGTTGATGACGGCAATGCGCATGAAGCGCCGCCCCTCGGCAGCCGAGCGCACGAGGATCGCGGGCTTGCCGTCTTCGCGATGCCGCGCGGCTTCGATCACGAAGGCAGCAGCGGCTTCCAGCCGTGCGCCCTGGAGCGGAGTTTCGCCGGGCAGGATCGAACCGCTGATGCGGGTGGCGAGAACCTCAGCAAATCCGCGCTCCGCCTTGGTGAGATCGGGTGACGCATCACTCTTGCCGGTGTTGCTCGCCATGCTCTGTCTCTCCTGCTCGCCCGGCCTTCGACTCCGGACATTAGGTTTACGGCTCTAGCCTAAGATTTGGCCCGCCTCTATCGCCGGGATACCCCTGATGCGAGAAAAATGTTTCAAGAGAAACTTGTTTGAGGGTAGTGGGCCAAGGCCTCCATAGTCAGCCGCAACGAGTGCATCCGCGCTTCGGGATCATGCGTTGCTCCGGCGAAGATAATCTCTTCGGCCTGCGTCCGCCGCACGAAAGCCTCGATCTTCCGCCGCACCGTTTCGGGCGAACCGACCGCCCGGGCCTCATCCATGCCTTCGAGCATCATCCGCGACTGCGGCGGCAAGCTCTCGCGGTAATCGCGCACCGGCGGCGGCAGCTTGCCCGGATCGCCACTGCGCAGCGCCACGAAGGCCTGGTCCTGGCTGCTGGCGAGATACTGCGCCTCGGCATCGGTCTGTGCGCAGAGCACGCCCATCGCTGCCATTACGTGCGGCCTTTCCAGCGCAGCCGAGGGGCGGAATTCGCTGCGATAGACGGCCAGCGCCTCGTCCAGATGGCGCGGGGCGAAGTGGCTGGCGAAAGCATAGGGCAGGCCCAGTCGCGCGGCGAGCTGCGCGCCGAACAGGCTCGAGCCGAGCATCCACAGTTCAACATTCGCCCCCATGCCCGGCGTGGCGGTGATCGGCAGGTCGAGATCGCCGGTCAGCAGTGCCCGCAGTTCGACCACGTCCTGCGGGAAATACTCCGCCGCGCGGTGCAGGTCCTTGCGCAGCGCCTGGCCGATGATCGGCGCCGACCCGGGCGCGCGGCCCAGCCCCAGATCGACTCGCCCCGGAAACAGCGCCTCGAGCGCGCCGAACTGCTCGGCAATTACGAAGGGATTGTGATTGGGCAGCATGATTCCGCCCGAACCGATGCGGATGGTGCTGGTAACGTGGCCGATATGCGACAGCACCACGGCCGTCGGCCCGCCCGCGATGCCGAGGCTGGCGTGGTGTTCAGCGACCCAGAAGCGCTTGTAGCCCGCTTCCTCGGCCACCTGAGCGAGCCTGCCCGCATCGCGGATCGCTTCGGATATCCCGCTGCCTTCGCGTACCGGAACGAGATCGAGAACGGAAAAATCGGTCATTAGAATAGGACCCTTTGAAAGTCGTCGACGGCTTTCATTAGCAAGTGAATGTCCTCCTCGCGCGAAAGCCGATGATCGCCACCCTCTACAATCGTGACTGTCACGTCCTCGCTCGCCAGCGCCTTCGCCAATCGCCATGAAATCTCTGGTGGAACCTCAGTATCATTCGAGCCGTGTAGCAGCCGGACCGGGCAGGTCAGGGGTATTGTCGAATCCAACAGCTTGTGTGTTTCTGCATCTCGCCAAAACTTGCTGTAGGTGGGCGTGGGTTCGGGTCCGTAGGGATTTTCCTCGTAGATCGTTTCGCCGGCTCGCAACTTGGCCTTCTGGTCTTCGGAATATCCCCAGTCCGAGAAATCGGGGGCAGCGGCAACTCCGATCATTCCAGCCAGTCGATCACCTAGCGCCATACCAACGAGAAGCATCAGCCAGCCACCCATCGACGAGCCGATCAAGACGATCTTCTCGCATTCGATCTTCGCGCTAATCACCTCAAGAACTTCATCACGCCAACGGCTCAAGGTGCCGTCTGCGAAGCTACCATCGCTTTCACCACAGCCGGTATAGTCGATGGCCAGGTATTCGTAGAGCAAAACCTCGCAATCCAAGGCAACAGCCTGCGCTTTCGTGCCGGTCTTGTCCGACATGTAGCCAGGCAGAAACACGAAAGCCGCGTTGAAATACGGAACGTGTTCGAAGGCCAATTTCCTACCGTCAGGCATTTGGTAGAATTGCGTTGTGCTCATCTGTGAAACATGGGCCTTGCAAGCCGGGTCGCAAGCCAAATCTGAGCCGACATCTCGCTTAGAGTTAGTGACATTTCAGCATTTGCTCCTTATGTCGCCCGCATGGACAACCGTGTGACTACCACCACGATTACTACCACTTCGGGCAACCGGGGGCGGTCGGTCGTTGGTTAAGCACGAACGTCGCCACCCGGTTTCGGGTGGTGCGGCGTCCCCTCGAAACCGGTTAGAACAGCAACGTCGCTCTTCAAGCACGCGCAGGCTTGTGCCATGGCGCGCGCAAACGTGACGAAGTGATGATGCCATGACCGAACTGCTCAAGATCAGCCTGCCCGATGGTTCCCTGCGCGAAATGGCGCCCGGCAGCACGCCTGCCGATGTCGCCATGGCGATCGGGCCAGGGCTGGCCAAGGCCGCGCTCGCTGCCCGCGTGAACGGCGAAGTCCGCGATCTCCACCGCCCATTCGATGGCGACAGCGAATTGGCGCTGATCACCGCGCGCGACGAGGCCGATGCGCTCGAACTTGTCCGCCATGATTACGCGCATGTTCTCGCCGAAGCGGTGCAGGCGCTGTGGCCTGGCACACAGATCACCTTCGGCCCGGCGACCGACGACGGCTTCTATTACGACGTGAAAGCGCCCGACAACCGCGATCCCTTTGGCGTCGACGACCTGCCGCAGATCGAGGAAATGATGCGCCAGATCATCCGCGCCGACAAGCCGCTGGTGCGGCAGGTGTGGAGCCGCGAGCAGCTGATCCAGAAATGGACGCAAGAAGGCGAGAGCTTCAAAGCCGAATGGGCCGAGGGCTTGCCCTTCGATGAGGAGCTGACCGTCTACTGGTCCGGCGAACCGGGCAGCGATGGTGCGTGGCTGGACATGTGCCGCGGCCCGCACCTGCCCTCCACCGGCAAGCTCGATCCCGATGCCTTCAAGCTGATGCGGGTGGCCGGCGCTTACTGGCGCGGCGACCAGAACAATGCCCAGTTGACGCGCATCTACGGCACCGGCTGGCTCAACAAGAAGCAGCTTACCGCGCACCTGACCCGGCTGGAAGAAGCCGCCAAGCGCGATCACCGCAAGCTGGGGCGCGAGATGGACCTGTTCCACTTGCAGGAAGAGGCCCACGGATCGGTATTCTGGCACCCCAAGGGCTATCGCATCTGGCGTGAACTCGAAGCCTATATGCGCCGCAAGATGGACGGCGCGGGCTACCGCGAGATCAAGACCCCGCAATTAATGGACGTGCGCCAGTGGACCCAGTCGGGCCACTGGGGCAAATATGCGCAGAACATGTTCGCCGTGCCCGACATGGTGCCCGAAGTGGACGAGGAAAGCGGTGCGGCGTCACCCAAGGTGGCCGACGACGCCGCGTGGCTGGCGATCAAGCCGATGAACTGCCCGGCGCACGTGCTGGTGTTCAAGCAGGGCATCACTTCGTACCGCGACCTGCCGATCCGGCTGGGCGAAATGGGCTGCTGCCACCGCAACGAACCGCACGGCGCGCTCCACGGGCTGATGCGCGTGCGCCAGTTCACGCAGGACGACGCGCATATCTTCTGCACGGAGGCGCAGGTGGTGGACGAGGTGCGCGACTTCTGCGCGCTGGCGGACAGCGTCTACAAGGACTTCGGCTTCTCCTACCACGTCAAGCTGGCGCTGCGGCCCGATGCGCGGTTCGGTTCGGACGCGGACTGGGACAAGGCCGAACAGGAACTGCGCGACGCGGTGGCCGAAGCGGGCATGGCGAACGACGATTACGGCTGGGAAGAACTGCCCGGCGAAGGCGCGTTCTACGCCCCCAAACTCGAATGGCATCTCACCGACGCCATCGGCCGGACCTGGCAGGTCGGCACGATCCAGGGCGACCGGGTGCTGCCCGAACGGCTCGACGCGGTCTATGTCGGCGAGGATGGCGAAAAGCACCGCCCGGTGATGCTCCACCGTGCGATTTTCGGTTCGTACGAGCGGTTCATCGGCATCCTGATCGAACATTTCGCGGGCCGCCTGCCCGTCTGGCTCGCCCCGGTACAAGCCGTGGTGGCGACCATCGTTTCGGATGCCGACGACTATGCGCACGAAGCGGTTGCCAGGCTGGCGGCAGCGGGCATCCGCGTCGAAAGCGACCTCAGGAACGAGAAGATCAACTACAAGGTGCGCGAACACTCGCTGGCCAAGGTCCCATACCTGCTGGTGCTCGGCAAGCGCGAAGCCGAGGAAGGCACCATCGCGCTGCGCACACTGGGCGAGCAGGAACAGCGGGTGATGCCGCTGGACGAGGCGATCGCGCTGCTGCGCGATGCGGCAACGCCGCCCGATTTGCGGGATTAGTGTCTAGAGCGGGAGGAAATTGCCCGCCGCGATCAGCGCGAAGGCGCAGAAGCTGGTGATCGCAATGCGCGCATATTCCTGCGTCGAGGCAGTTACGGAGCGGGTCAGGGCGATTGCACGGGCCATCGGCAGAATGTGCGCCCAAATCCCTAACGAATCATTAATTCGCTAGTCTGTCACGCTTGGCACATGCTGGCTGGCGCAGTGGAAGCTTCCGCCGCCGGTCAGCACCGCATCGGCGCGCAGGCCCACGGCGGCCCGATCCGGAAACAGCGCACCGATCGCCGCCACCGCATCGGAATCATGCGGAGAGCCATAGGTCGGCACCACCACAACGTCATTGCACACCGCCCAGTTCATGTAGCTGGCGGGTTCCGCCTCGTCGTCATCGCCGAACCAGCCGGGCGAGGGCACGTCGCGCACCTCCAGCCCGAAAGCCTGCGCGCGGGCGCGGGCATCGGCAAAGACCGCGGCGTTGGGATCGTCCGACCCGCTCGCCAGCGGGATCGCGATCACACCCGGTGCGACCATCCGCGCGAGGTTGTCGACATGCCCGTCGGTATGGTCGCCCGCCAGCCCGTCGCCCAGCCAGAGCACACGGGTGAACCCCAGATCGCGCTGGAGATTCGCCCAGATCTGTTCGCGGGTGAGTTGCGGATTGCGGTTGGGATGGAGCAGGCACTGTTCGGTGGTGACAACCAGCCCGGTGCCATCGGTCTCGATCGCCCCGCCTTCGAGAATCCAGTCGGCGCGGGAATAGGCCATGCCGCCCGCTGCGGCGAGCGAAGGACCAAGCTCGAGGTCGCCCTCAAGCAAATACTTCCCGCCCCAGCCATTGAATCCGAACCCCTGCGCGCGGCGACTGCCATCCGCCTGTGGCAGCACCAGCGGCCCGGTGTCGCGGATCCAGATGTCGCCATAGGGGTGCTGCTCGATAGACACCGCCGCCGAAACCAGCCGCCGCGCCTGCGCCTCTGCCACCCCGTCGCGCACCACCAGCCGCACCGCCTGCCCGGTCTCCGCGACCGCATTGGCAAAGGCAGTCATCTGTGCCTGCGCGGGTTCGAGGTCTTCTTCCCAGAGCTCGGCATGGGCGGGAAAGCCGATCCAGATCCAGTCCTGCCGGGCCCACTCGGCGGGCATCATAAGTGTCATCGGTTCAGCATCCCGCCGCTTCAGCCGCGCAACTGGCATCACGAATGGCGCGGAATTCGTCGCCTGCATTCCAGTTCGGCCAGTCGTCCGAATTGCCCAGCGCGCGGGCGAGGCGCAGGTAGAGGTCGAGGTCCTGCATCACTCCTGCCCAGTCCCAGCTCTCGTCGTATTCGTCACCCGGCGCGTGGTAGCGATTGGTGTTGTAATCCTGATAGGCGGCCTGCCCTGCGGCGAAACCGCCCTCGACCAGCGTCTCGCCCGACTTGACATAGAACATCGGCACCCCGCGCTTGGCCAAGCTGAAATGATCGGAGCGGTAATAGCGCCCTGCCTGTGGCACCGCGTCGGGCGTGGCCACGCGGCCCTGTGCCGCCAGCGCGGCGGCGAGATAGGTATCGAGCTCGCTCTTGCCGCCGCCGATCACCGTCACGTCGCGCGCTTCACCGAGCACGTAGAGCGCATCGATGTTCACGCCGCCCACAGTACGATCGAGCGGATAGACCGGATTGGCACCGTAATACTCCGAACCGAGCAGCCCGCTTTCCTCCGCCGTTACCGCAAGGAACACCTGCGAGCGCGCGGTCGGCCCGGCGGCGACGTGCGCCTCTGCCAGCGCCACCAGCGCGGCGGTGCCGGTGGCATTGTCCACCGCGCCGTTACAGATCCGGTCCGCATCGTCGGGGTCGCCGCAGATGCCGAGGTGATCCCAGTGGGCGGTGTGCAGTACGACTTCGTCGGGCCGCTCGCTGCCGGGCAGAATGCCGATCACGTTCTGCGACGCATAGCGGCGGATCGTGTTGTCGAAGCTCGCGGAGACTTCCTGCTCCAGCGGCACGGCGCGGAAGCCGGGGCGGCTGGATGCGGCGATCAATTCGCCCAGATCATGCCCCGATGCTGCCACCACCCGCTCCGCCGCAGCGCGCGTCATCCAGCCGTTCATCGCGGTCGCATTGGCCCCGCCCCCACCCGTATCGGCATAGGCCTGCGCGCCGGTCCAGCCGTCCTGCACCACGTTCCATCCGTAGCTGGCGGGGAAATCCTCGTGAATGATGATCGCCGCCGTCGCGCCCTGCCGCGCGGCTTCCTCGTACTTGTAGCTCCAGCGCCCGTAATAGGTCATCGCCCGGCCGTTGAACGGGCCTTCAAGCCCCTCGCTGGCATAGTCGGCATCGTTTACCAGGATGAGCGCGGTCTTCCCCTGCATGTCGAGGCCCGCGTAATCGTTCCAGCCGCGTTCGGGGGCATTGATGCCGTAGCCGACGAACACCAGTTCACTGTCGCTTATCTCAGTGCGCGCCACCTGCGGATAGCTGACCCCGACCCATTCGCTGCCGTGCGCGAACTGCTGATTGCCGATGGTGAGCGGGGTGAAATTGCTGCCGGTGATTTCGACCAGCGGAACGTCCTGAACCCAGCTGCCATTGTTGCCGGGCTGCAGGCCAGCGGCGGCAAATTGCTCGACCAGATAAGCGACCGTCCGCTCACCCCCCGGCGTGCCCGGCTGGCGGCCTTCGAAAGCATTGGAAGACAGCGTGCGGGTGACATCCTGCATGGTTTCCAGCGACACTTGCCGGCCTTGCGGCGCAGAAGCAGTGGTGCAAGCAGCGAGCGCGAGCATGGCTGCGGGGGCAAGGATGCGGATCATGGAGGGCCTCTCGGAGCGCGATATCGACGTTGTCGCCATGTGGCATTGCAATGCCGATAGGACAAGCCGCGCTTGCCCGCTGCGCCCGGTGCGGGCAGAGGCTTCGGCATGGTACCGGACTGGCAGTGGGCAATCGATCGCGCGCGGGCGCATTCGCCGTTCCTGCGGCTGGCGCTGGAGCGGCGGCCCGAACTGGTCGAGCTGCTGACGCAGGGGCGAGGCGACGAAGCGCTCGCCTTGGCCAAGGCAAGCGGCGCAGATATCGCCGACACCGGCGAGGCCTTGCGCCGCGAACGCCTGTCGCTGGCGCTGGTGCTTGCCGTGGGCGATCTGGCGGGGGTATTCCCGCTGACGCAGGTGATGGCCGATTTGAGCAGCTTTGCCGACCGCGCGCTCGATACCGCCATGCTGGCGGCGGTGCAGCGCCGCGTGCCCGACGGCGATACCAGCGGATTCTTCGCACTGGCGCTGGGCAAGCAGGGCGCCTGCGAACTCAATTACTCCTCCGACATCGATCCGATCCTGCTCTACGATCCCGATCTGATCGCAAAGCGCGAGCGGGACGAGCCGGGCGAGGCGGCCCAGCGCTATGCCCGCCACGTGGTCGAACTGCTCTCGCAACCCAGCGGCGAAGGCTATGTCCTGCGCGTCGACTTGCGCCTGCGCCCGGCGAGCGAGGTCAGCCCGCTGGCAATCCCGGTGAACGGAGCGATCGCGCATTACGAAAGCTCGGCGCTGGCGTGGGAACGCGCCGCCTATATCCGTGCGCGCGCAGCAGCGGGGGACATTGCGGCGGGCGAACGCTTCCTCGCCGACATTCGCCCGTTCGTCTGGCGCAAGAGCCTCGATTTCACTGCCATCGAGGAGATCCGCCGCCTCACCGCGCGGATTCGCTCGGCCTACAAGGGTCCGCTCCAGCCGGGGCCGGGGTTCGATGTCAAGAAGGGTCGCGGAGGGATTCGCGAGATCGAATTCTACGCCCAGACCCAGCAACTCATCTACGGCGGGCGCAATCCGGTGCTACGCTGCCGGGGCACCCGTGCGGCGCTCGATGCGCTGGCAGGGGCGGGCGTGATCGGTAGCGAGGATGCGCGCGTGCTTGGCGAAAGCTACGACCGGCTGCGCGCCATCGAACACCGGCTGCAAATGGTCGATGACCGGCAGACCCATGCCATTCCCGCCAGCGCCGAAATGATCGACAATGTCGCGCAGCTCGACGGGTTGGCCGATGGCGCAGCTCTGCTGGCAGAACTGACCGAAGTCTGCGGCGCAGTGGCAGCGCGCTACAGCGACCTGCTGGGTGAGCATGACAGCGCACCGGTTTCGGTCAACGTGCCCGCCGATTTCCAGAGCAAGTTCGATGAGCGGGTGGAGCATTGGCGCGGCACCATCCGCGCGCTCCGATCATCGGAAGCGAGAGCGGCCTTCGCGGCGATGCAAGGCGAACTGTTGCAGGCCTTGGCCGATGCGCCTGAGCCGGAGCGAGCGCTGGCGCGGTGGGAGACCTTCCTCTCGCGGCTGCCCACCGCGATCAACCTGTTTCGGCTGTTCGAGGAGCGCCCCGGCCTGCTCGAACGGGTACTGCGCATCCTCACGCTCGCCCAGCCGCTCGCCGATGCACTGGCGCTCCGGCCCGAACTGCTCGACGTGCTGTTCGATGCCAGCGGGGGCGAATTGCCCGGCGATGTCGCTTCGCTGGCCGAGCGGATGGGCGCGAGCGAGGCGGGCGATTACGAAGCGCGGCTCGACCGGTTGCGGCAAGTGGTGGGGGAGGAGCGATTCGCGCTTGGCGTGCAGATGATCGATTGCCGCCACGATCCGCTCGCCATTGCCGAGGGGCTGTGCCGGGTGGCCGAAGCGGCAGTGGCCACCGGGGCCGTCGCCGCCACCGACGAATTTCGCGCCACTCACGGCGTGATCGCGGGCAGCGAACTGGTGGTGCTGGGGCTGGGGCGGCTGGGCGGCGGGGCGCTGACCCATGCTTCCGATCTCGACGTGGTGTTCCTGTTTACCGGCGAGATCGGCGAGGAATCGGACGGGCGGCGACCGCTATCCTCCACGCTCTATTACAATCGCCTCGCCACCCGCGTTACTGCGGCGCTGAGCGTGCCTACCGCCGAGGGCGCGCTCTACGAGATCGACACACGGCTGCGCCCACAGGGCAAACAGGGGCCGCTGGCGGTAAGTTTCACGGCATTCGAACAATACCAGCGCGTGGATGCCTGGACCTGGGAACACATGGCGCTCGCCCGCGCGCGCCCGCTTTATGGTTCTGCGGCGGCGAAGGCGCAGCTTGCCGCAATTGTCGAGGGGGTGCTGCAAACGCCACGCGATCCGGACACGCTGCGCGCCGACGTGCTGACAATGCGCAGCGAAGTGCTGGCGGCCAAGCCGCCGCAGGGCCCGCTCGATGTCAAATTGCTGCGCGGGGGGCTGATGGATTCGGAATTCCTCGTCCATTACCTGCAATTGCGCGAAGGCAAGGGGCTCGCTCCAGCGTTGGAAGTAGCGATCGGCGGGCTTGCGGATGCAGGATTGCTTTCGCGCGAACACGCCGACAATCATCTAACACTCACCCGCTTTCTCGTCGCTGCGCGGCTGTTCGCGCCCGATGGCAGTGAACCAAGCGACGCAGCCAAGCCGGTGCTGGCCCTGGCCTGCGGGCACCCTGACTATTCGGACCTGTTGCAATCGCTGCTGACAGCGCGGCAAGGAATTGCGGCGCAATGGCAGCGGCATTTCGGCGAGAGACTGGAGATCGAGTGATGACCAAGCAGACTGACACCGGCGAACTGATGCCCGATGTGGCGATGACCCTGCCCGACGGAAAGACCGTGAAGCCGTCCGATTTTCGCGGGAAGCCGCTGGTGATGTTCTTCTACCCGAAGGACGACACGCCCGGTTGCACCACCGAAAACAAGGACTTCACCGCACTCAAGGCAGAGTTCGATGCAGCAGGCCTCGCTTTGCTTGGGGTGAGCAAGGACCCGCCGAAGAAGCACGAAAAGTTCATCGCCAAGCATGGCCTTGCCGTCCCGCTCGCATCGGACGCGGAAAGCGACGGGATTGCCGATGCGCTGGGCATCTGGGTCGAAAAGAGCATGTACGGTCGGACCTATATGGGCATGGAACGCACCACCTACCTGGTCGATGCCGAAGGCCGGATTGCGCAGGTCTGGCGCAAGGTGAAGGTCAAAGGTCACGCCGAGGAAGTGCTGGCGGCAGCAAAGGCGCTCTGACGATTCGCACCTGGCGGTCTGGCGCAAAGACTCAGTTGACGGGGAATTTGTCGGCCAGCGAAATTGGCCGGGCGAATTGCGCGAACCTTCGGCGCGACGCGATAGAAATGGCGGACTGCCCGGAAATGTCCGGTTTTTGTTGCGATTGAATCGATTGCGCGCAGTCGAAAACGGCGATTGTAAACGACTCGCCGTGTCTTGCAGGCAACCCGTCGCGCGATCCCGACGCTGCTGTTGCCTAGTTAACTTTTTCCCGCATACCCACAATCAACGAGACGGCGGGGGGTTCCGACCATCTCAAAAAAACACCTTTCCGCTTCCGCCCACGGGCATCTGCGGGGATCAGAATTGGGCGTGCAAGCGCCTGACAACGAAGAAAAAAGGGATCGCACCTTGTTGAAGATCACCACTATTCTCGCTGCCAGCGCGATGTTTTTTGCCACCCCGGCCTTGGCCGATGAAACTACTCCCACCGGCGCTATCGAGGCCACATCCGCCGTCTCCGGCGGTGTCGATGCAGAGTTCAGCGAATTGTTCGCTTCGTGGGAAAGCCTCGAAAACGGCGGTCGCGTTACCGCAACGGGAGAGATCCACGCTGCTCCGCGCATTGCTGTTTCCGTTCCGTCGCGGATGCCGGTGGACGGCGTAACGCTGACCAGCGGCTTCGGGATGCGCAATCACCCGATTCTCAACCGCCGCGCTCGCCACAACGGCGTCGATCTCGCCGCTCCGCACGGCACTCCGGTTTACGCGACGGCAGACGGTATTGTCGAAATGGCGCAATGGTATAGCAGCTACGGCAACTACGTTCAGATCGGGCACGGCGCGGAGATGGAAACCCGCTACGCCCATCTTTCCAGCTACACCGTCAGCTCTGGTGAGCAGGTGCGCTCCGGCGACCTGATCGGTTATGTCGGTTCGACTGGTCGCTCCACCGGTCCACATCTGCATTACGAAGTGCGCGTGGCGAATGAAGCAGTGAACCCGATTCCCTATATGGTCGCTCAGATCGATTCGACCGATGCCGGTTACGCGGCGCGCGGCGGTCCGGAAGAATAAATCTTCGTCAACTGGTCGTGCTTTGAATGAGGCGGGCCGCGATGCCCGCCTTTTTCGTTTCGGCGGCTTATTTCGCCAGCAGCCGCTCAGCCATCGCCCGCACCTGGGCGCCCATATCTTTGCGTTCCAGCGCCAGTGCCAGCGTCGCTTCGACATAGCCGAGCTTGCTGCCGCAATCGAAGCGCCGCCCGGCGAATGTGACCGCATGGAACGGCTGCTGCCCGATCATTCGCGCCATCGCATCGGTTAGCTGGATTTCCCCGCCCGCACCCTTGCCCTGGTTTTCCAGCGTCCGCATTACTTCGGGCTGGAGGATGTAGCGGCCCGAAATGATCTTGTTGGACGGGGCCTGATCCACCGGCGGCTTCTCCACCAGCCCCAGCACTTCGGTAAGTGCGCCCGAGCTGGCACCCGGATCGATCACGCCGTAACTCGAAACTTCCTCGTGCGGAACTTCTAGTACCGAAATCAGATTGCCTCCGACCTCGTTATAGGCCTCCACCATCTGCGCCATGCAGCCCGGCTCACCGACCATCATCTCGTCCGGCAGCAGGATCGCGAAGGGCTCGTCTCCCACGATTGCCCGCGCACACCAAATCGCATGGCCAAGGCCGAGGGGCACCTGCTGGCGCACGGTAATGATGTCTCCGGGCGTAAACCGGCTCGAATCGAGCACCCCGAGATCCTTGCCGCGCTCTCTCATCGTCGTTTCGAGTTCGTAGGCGACATCGAAATGCTCGACGATGGCGGTCTTGCCGCGTCCGGTGACGAAGATCATCTGCTCGATCCCCGCCTCGCGAGCCTCGTCCACCGCATACTGGATCAGCGGCTTGTCGACGATCGGCAGCAGCTCCTTCGGGATCGCCTTGGTGGCGGGAAGGAAACGGGTGCCGAGTCCGGCAACGGGGAATACGGCTTTGCGGATGGGTTTGCGGCTGCTCATGCGCTATTGGTGGACAATGGCAGCGACACGGTCAACCGCCATTGTTTCGCGGCAGATTCACGTGTCGGGGCAAGCTGGCGTGAACCATCGAGGGCGCAGTGCGTTGTCTTGGCATCGAAAGGAATTTCATATGCTTATCAAACTCGCCGCTCTCGGGGCCATCGGCTATGCCGGGTACCGCTATTATGAAAAGAACCAGTCAGAGAAGAACGAAGCCTTCGCCGCCGGGCAGGCCGGAGGGAGCAACTTTGCGCAAGTCCGCGATGCCGGACCGGGCGCTACCGCCACAGGGAAACGGGACACATGGGATAGCATCGACGAAGCCAGCGACGAAAGCTTCCCCGCCAGCGATCCGCCTGCAAACTACTGAGGCACCTGCCGCCGCAGATCGGCAACGAGCCACAGCCTGACCGCCGTCGCGAGGCCGGGTGCATTCCCGGCCTCGATTCGCTCGGCATCGATTTGCGCCACCACGGCGTTGAGCGGCAACCCTTCCCGTTCTGCTACGGCTTGCAGCATTTCCCAGAAAAGCGGTTCGAGGCTGATCGAGGTCTTGTGCCCGGCGATCTCGACCGAGCGTTTGACCGGGGGGTGGTAGGGTGTGGTCACAAGCCGACATCACCACTGACTACCGAACAAGTCACGCCAAAGTGATCGCTTACGTTCCCGTCGTTCAAGCGCAAGTTAGATAGGACTCCGCATTCCTGCTTCTGTAAATCGCGTGACAAGCATATGTGATCAATGGTCTGCTTACCATCGGGACCATGCA
This sequence comes from Erythrobacter sp., assembly GCA_019739335.1. NCBI lineage: Bacteria > Pseudomonadati > Pseudomonadota > Alphaproteobacteria > Sphingomonadales > Erythrobacteraceae > Erythrobacter > Erythrobacter sp. The sequence goes on along the minus strand of CP073261.1, from coordinate 1,339,257 downwards.
AACCCTGTGTTGCTGCCGGGAAGCGCTTGAGCACATTATGGTCGAGCAATTCCCACATTTCGCGCTTTTGCCATTTGGGCGGAATCCGTTGGTTGAAGTCCCCCAACACGATCACTCGGTCCTTCATGTTTTCCAGAAAACAGCCCAGCTCCTCCAAATAGCGCTGGTGATTGGCCCATAGCCGGTTGGCGGAGAGCTACGCCGCCCAGAGAAGCGATAGGGAATGCAAACCCCAACCACTGTCGTCATTCCGAGAGATGTTACCGTCCGCCCGGCCGCAAATCCCGATTGGCACAGCCATTCGCTACCCTGCAAGGCGCCCCAAGGTTGTGCACTCCATAGCAGGACACGTCGGCGGACTGGTGGTGACAGATTGGCCCAGGATTCCAGTACGTGGCCGGCACTGGAAAAGTATCCGGTCTGTGCTTCCGTCAGACACACGATCTCCGGCCCCGCTAGACGCAAGCGCTCCGCGATTAGCTGCCCATCGCGCGACTGTGGATCGCGCCACTCGCAGTTGAAGGTAGCAATGATGGCTTCGGCCATCACCCAAGTCCTCAATACATATGCTGGCCGCCGTTGATCGAGAGCGTTGATCCGGTGATGAATGCACCTTCCTCGGATGCCAGGAAACTTACCCCGCGGGCGATTTCGCTTGCCTGGCCGAGTCGGCCGACGGGAATTTTGGCGACGATCTTTTCCAGCACGTTTTCCGGCACCGCAGCGACCATGTCGGTGTCGATATAGCCCGGCGCGATTGCGTTCACGGTGATGCCGTAGCGCGCGCCTTCCTGTGCCAGCGCCTTGGTGAAGCCGTGGATGCCGGACTTGGCGGCGGCATAGTTCACCTGCCCGTATTGCCCGGCCTGCCCGTTGATCGAGCCGATGTTGATGATCCGACCCCACTTGCGGTCTTTCATGCCTTCGAACGCGGCCTTGGCCATGTTGAAGCAGCCGCCCAGATTGGTGCGCATCACGTCGTCCCAGTCCTGGTAGCTCATCCGCATCAGCGTACCGTCGCGGGTGATCCCGGCGTTGTTGACCACGACTTCGATTGGGCCGACTTCCTCGGTGATTCTGGCGCAGGCGGCCAGCGTTGCCTCATGGTCGCCCACGTCGAACTTGTAGGTAGCGATCCCGGTGTCGGCGGTGAACTTGCGCGCGGCTTCGTCGTTCCCGGCGTAGCTGGCGACGACGGTGAAGCCATCGCGCTGGAGTGCTTCGCAAACCGCCCGCCCGATGCCGCGCGTTCCCCCGGTGACGACTGCTACCTTACCCATGCTTCGCACTCCCTCATGTCCGGTCGCTTGCCGACCTCGTGGCAAACCTTACGCAGGGGCAGGGAGCGGCGCAAAGAAAAACCCCGCCGAAGCGGGGTTCTGCATACCAATTCCAAAGCCCATTTCTCCGGGCGTAAGGATCAGAATCGGAACTGGGTGCCGACGTAAACCGCCTGGCTGTCCTGCTGGTCAACATCGGGCAGCGGCACGATGTCGCGGTCCTGTTCGTAGCGGACACCGGCGGTAATATCGAGATTGCGCGTCAGGCTGTAGCTGCCGCCAACATCGAGCATCTGGTCGCCCAGCGATTCGCGAGCATCGCGCGCGGCGACCGGCGGGCTGCGATCCAGTTCGACGCGAGCGGCAAAGCGGCTATCGTCCTGCTGCGCGCGCGAGCGCGGCTCGAACGTAGCGAGATCGGGGATGTTTGCCTCCGACAGCGAACGGGACAGCGCGGGCGCACTTGCTGCCGCACTGCGCGGGGCAGCGGCAAGCGAGGTATTGGCAAAGCTGCCGTAGCCGCGGGCAATGCCGAGATTGTAACGTGTAGGCGCAAGCCGCAGTCCGCTGACAAGGCCAGTATCGCGGCCCGAAGCGATCGAAGTCGATGCGGCCAGCGCCTGCGCCATTTCCTGATCGACGCGCACGGCGACGGTCACCGACCGTTCCGCGCCGGACGAAGCGGCACCGGCGGGCGTAAAGCGCATCATTCGCGTCTGGCCGCCACTGCTCTGGGCGATCATCTCGGCAATATCGGGATCCGCCGAAGCGGGCGTGAAAGCGAACTGGCTACCTGCGCCGAGCGCACCGCTATCGCTGAGCATGCCCACGGCAAAAACCGAGCTGGGCAGCGCGACGGCCAGCATCGCGGCAGACGCTGCGAACGCCACCTTACGTGCTGCACTGTTGCGAATCTTGCCCATGACCCTGCCTGTTTACTCCCTGCGCGGTGCACCCCGGATTAATGGGCGGATGAATGAAAAGAATCACCCCGCACACCATCCAGACTCGTTCGTTACCTGCTGGTTCCTGCTTTTGCTACCGTTCACAAGCGGATAATGCTGCTTTTGTCAGACTGTTGCAGGCTAGGCACAAATTTTGAGCGCTATCGTGCCAATTCACTGCCACGTTGCCAGCACCCCCGCATTAAGCACGGGTTCACCACTTGCACGCGCATTTGTGCCCCTTGATGCCGCTTCGCCTTGCCGCGTGGCCAGCGGCTTGTATAGAAGCGGCACAGCAGGGCCCTGCGGCCCTTCCACCCGATTGCAGGAAACATGATGGCCAATTTCTCCCTTCGCTCGACTGCCAGCGCCGCGCTTCTCGGTCTCGCCACTCTCGGCCTGACGGCCTGCGGCAGCAGCGGAAATGACGAGCGGTTGCGCGCCGATCTGGCGGCTTCGCAGGTCACTTCCATCGGGGTGAACGCCTATCTCTGGCGCGCCGCGCTGGAAACGCTGTCTTTCATGCCGCTGACGCAGGCAGACAGCGCGGGCGGGGTGCTGATTACCGACTGGTATGTGAATCCGGACAGCCCTAACGAGCGGGTCAAGGTTTCGGTTTCGATCCTCGACCAGGATCTGCGCGCCGATGCGCTGCGCGTTGCCGCCAGCCGCCAGACCTTGCAGGGCGGCCAGTGGGTCGAGGCGCCGGTGCAGGCCGCCACGATCCAGCGGTTGGAGGACATCATCCTCACCAAGGCGCGTGACCTTCGGCGTTCCACCGTCCTCTAAGTCCCGCTAGGGGGACCCAATGAGCACCGAAAGATTCGATCCGTCCGCAGCAGACGGGCGCTGGCAACGCGCCTGGGATGAAGCCCGCAGTTTCGAGGCGGATTCCGCCAGTAGCAAGCCCAAGAGCTATGTCTTGGAGATGTTCCCCTATCCCAGCGGGCGCATCCACATCGGCCACGTGCGCAATTACACCATGGGCGACGTGCTGGCGCGGTTCCGCAAGATGCAGGGCTACGAAGTCCTGCACCCGATGGGCTGGGATGCTTTCGGGATGCCTGCCGAGAACGCGGCGATGGAAAAGGGCGTCCACCCAGCCGGCTGGACCTACGCAAATATCACCACGATGAAGGGCCAGTTGAAGCAGCTGGGCTTCGCGCTCGACTGGAGCCGCGAATTCGCCACCTGCGATCCGGAATATTACGGGCACGAGCAGGCGCTGTTTATCGACCTGTTCGAGGCGGGCCTCGTCTATCGACGCGAGAGCGAGGTCAACTGGGACCCGGTCGACATGACCGTGCTCGCCAACGAACAGGTGATCGACGGCAAGGGCTGGCGCTCGGGCGCGGAGGTGGAGAAGCGCAAGCTCAACCAGTGGTTCCTCAAGATCACCGCTTTCGCGCAGGATCTGCTTACTGGGGTGCAGGGGCTCGAACACTGGCCCGCCAAGGTGCGGACGATGCAGGAAAACTGGATCGGCAAGAGCCAGGGGCTGGAATTTTCCTTCGATCTTTCCAGCGGCGACAGACTGCCCGTTTACACCACCCGGCCCGATACGATCTTCGGCGCCAGCTTCGTCGCCGTGGCAGCGGATCATCCGGTGGCGCAGGGCGTGGCGATGAACAATTGCGAGGCCGCGCAGTTCATCGCGCTGTGCAAGAAAGGTGGCACCACGGCGGCGGAACTCGAGACGGCGGAAAAGCTCGGCTTCGATACCGGTATCTCCGCGCGCCATCCGTTCACCGGCGTGAACCTGCCGGTCTACATCGCCAATTTCGTGCTGATGGATTACGGCACCGGCGCAATCATGGCGGTGCCGGGCCACGACCAGCGCGACTTCGAATTTGCGACCAAATACGATCTGCCGATTCCGCGCGTGGTTGCATCAAGTGTGCAGGAAGCAGCCAAGCCTTTCGACGGTCTCGCGGAGGCAGGGGAAGGCGTTTTGGTGAACTCCGGCTTCCTCGACGGAATGAGCGTGGAAGACGCCAAGCGCGAGGTCATCACCCGCGCCGAGGCAGGCGGCTGGGGCAAGGGCACCACCGTCTGGCGGCTGCGCGACTGGGGCGTCTCTCGCCAGCGTTACTGGGGCACGCCGATCCCGTTCATCCACTGCCCGGCCTGCGGCGTGGTGCCAGTGCCGAAGGACCAGCTCCCCGTGAAGCTGCCTGAGGATGTCGATTTTTCGACGCCGGGCAATCCGTTGTCGCGGCACCCAACCTGGAAGCACGTCGCCTGCCCCACATGCGGCGGCGCGGCGGAGCGGGAGACCGACACGCTCGATACTTTCGTCAATTCCTCGTGGTATTTCCTCCGCTTCGCGAGCCAGCCTGCCGACAAGCCGTTCGATGCCGCCGAAGTCGCGCAGTGGCTGCCGGTGGACCAGTACATCGGCGGGGTCGAACACGCGATCCTGCACCTGCTCTACGCCCGCTTCTGGACCCGCGCGCTCGCCCATGTCGGCAAGCTGGAAGTGCAGGAACCGTTTGCGAGCCTGTTTACGCAGGGGATGGTGACGCACGAGACTTATCAGGTATTTATCCCGAACGAGAAGGGTGAGACCCACGCGCCCCGTAGCTACTTCGTTACCCCCCATGAGGTAGAGCGTCGTGGCGGTAAGGTCTTCGAGATCGAAAGTGGCTTGGAAGTCGAAGTTGGCCGCGTCATCAAGATGTCCAAGTCGAAGAAGAACGTCGTCGATCCGGAGGACATCATTGCCCAGTACGGGGCCGATGCGGTCCGCTGGTTCATGCTCAGCGATAGCCCGCCGGAGCGCGACCTGCCGTGGTCCGAAAGCGGGATCGAGGGCTGCTGGCGGTTCGTCCAGCGGCTGTGGCGGCTGTTCGGGCAAGTCGGCGCTGGCGGCGCCGAGGCTGACGCCAATCACGACGGGTCGCTCGATCGGAAGGTGCACCAGACGATTGCCGGAGTGACCGCCGATATCGAGGCGCTGTCGTTCAACAAGGCGGTGGCGCGGATCTATGAATTGACCGGAGCCATTGAAAAGGCGGAGCTTTCGGCCAGCCGCTCCGATGCCATCCGCACCCTGCTGCACCTCGTCTCGCCGATGATGCCACACTTGGCGGAAGAGGCCTGGGCGCAGCGCGGCTGGTCCGGGTTGATTGCCGAAGCGCCCTGGCCGACCGTCGATCCGGCACTGCTGGTGGAGGACGAAGTCACCATTGCCGTGCAGCACAAGGGAAAGCTGCGCGACACGCTGACCGTCGCCAAGGGCCTGCCGCAGGCGGAGCTGGAAGCGCTTGCGCTCGCCAGCGAGAAGGTCCAGCGTTCGCTTGATGGCGCAGAGGTTCGCAAGGTGATCGTGGTGCCCGACAGGCTGGTAAACATCGTCACATGATGCGGCTCGTCGCCCCGCTTGCCCTGCTGCTCACCCTCGCCGCCTGCGGCCTCCAGCCGCTGTATGCCGGTGGCGCGAGCGGAGCCCTCGCAAGCGGGCTGGCGCAGGTCGAAGTAGCGCCGATTCCCGGCAACGAGGGCTGGCTCGTCACCAATGCGCTGGAAGACCGGCTCGGGCGCGGTCAGGCGAGTGCTAGCGGCGCGCAGTACCGCCTCGACGTGGTGCTCGACGACCGGCTCGAAGGCCTCGGCCTGCTGACCGACGATACCGTCGGGCGCGAACGCCGCACTCTGCGTGCCCGGTATCAACTGGTGGAAGTTGCAACCGGCACCATCCTGGTTGACGCCACCGCCGGATCGGATGCGGGGATCGACGTGGTCGGGAGCGAATATGCCACCATCGCCGCCGAACAGACCGCGCTGGAAAACCTCGCGGTGGAAGTCGCCGACCAGATCGTTACGCGCCTGTCCCGGGCCTTGCGCGACCGCGCAGAGTCTGGGCAGCCGTGAAGGCGGGTCATCGCGACTATCTGAAGGTCGCCAAGCGCAGCGGCGCCGCATTCCGCCTGCACTTTTTCTGCGGCCCGGACGAGGCGGGCGCGTCTTCAGCCGTCGCCAAGCTGGTCGAGCTGCTGCCGGAAGCAGGCGAGCGGATCGACCTGTCGGGCGCGGACCTGCGGAGCGACCCCACGCGGCTGGTGGACGAGGCCCGCTCCACTTCGCTGTTCGGGGATAGCCGCCATATCGTCGCCCGCGTGTCCGGCGAGGATGCGCAGGCCGCCGTCGCCAGCTGGTGTGAGCTGGCCGACCGGGGCGAAATGGCGCAGGGCTGGCCGATCTTCATCGTCGCCACTTCCGCCACCGACAAGGCGCGCACGGCTGCACCCTTGCTGAAGCGCGCCGATGCGCTGGTGGCAATGTTTTACCCGCCCGATATGACCGATCTCGTCGCCGACGTGCGCGCGCGGGGTTACCGGCTGGGGCTGCGGGTCGATGTCTCATTGGCCGAGACGATTGCCCACGCTGCGGGCATGGATGTGCGACTGGCGCTATCAGAGGTTGAGAAGCTGGCGCTCTATTGCGATGCCTCGCCGCAAGCACCCAAGCAGGCGGATCGCGCGGCTTGGGAGGCCATTGGCGCTTCAACAGAGGATGACGATTTCATGCCGCTGGTCAATGCCTCGCTTGGTGCGGAGCTGAACCGTTTGCCCGCCGAACTGGTGCGGCTGCGCGAAGTTGCGATGAATCCCGTGGCGGTTGCGCTGGCGATGGAACGCCGCGCCGCGCAACTGGCCATTCTCGCGCCCAAATTGCGTCAGGGGCAGGATATAAAGGCGCTGCTCAGCTCGCACGGGGTGTTCTTCAAGGAGCACCGTTTTGTCATCGAGCAATTGAAACTCTGGAGTTACGCTCGACTGGAAAAGCTCATCCCGCGCTTGGCAGATCTACATCGATTGCTGCTCGCCAATAGCCAGACTGCCGAACTGCTGCTGGCCCGCGAACTCACCAATATCGCACGCTACGCCGCTGCAAGGCGGTGAACTCAACCAAGTCGGACCAACCATCCCGGAAGTTGTAACATCTGATATTATGGTTTACTCCGGCTAGGTATTTCTACATATGCAGATTGGCGCGCTGGGGGGCGTGCATTGCATATGGTTGACGGGCTTAAAGTACGGCAAGTCGAGACTGATCGGCTATCCGGCGCACTTCTCGAAGGTGGCGCGCTGTGCGGGGCCCTGGCTGAGGTAAGGCTGGTCCGAACCGAACTTCCGACGGCTCCTGTAAATGGACTTGTCCGGTCGCTCGAACAATGGAGGCTGCGAGCCTATCTGGCGTTACTGGTTGGTGATGTCGTGATCCTGCTGGGCAGTTTTCTGGCAGTGTCGGTGATCTACTTCGGCACAATCACCAACTGGGCGATGCTTCAGGGTGGGATGCTGTCGGCCTATGTCATCCTGCCGCTCTATCTTACCATTGCGCTGTATAACGGCACCTATTCGCGTCGTTCGTTGACCGACTGGCAAGCTACTTCGATCAAGGCGATTGCCGCGTTGCTGCTATCTGCAGCGTTGCTAAATTTGCTGGCGTTTTTCGCCAAGAGCAATGCCGAACTTTCGCGGCTCGTCTTTGCGGTCGGCCTGATAGTCTCCATTGTGCCGCTCGTCGCGCTGCGAATTGGCATGACGAAAGCGATCAGGCGGAAATTCGGGCGAAGCGTGATCAACCGGCTGGTAATTCAGGCCGGAGGGCCCCCCATCGACCTTCCCTATGCACAAGTCATCGATGCGGTTGCGCACGGACTCCGTCCCGATGCGGGCGACCCCTGGGCGCTCGACCGGTTGGGCAAATACTTGCGCAACATGGACGAAGTTATCGTCAGTTGTTCGGGTAACGATCGCGGTGATTGGGCACGTGTCCTGAAGGGCACGGGCATTCACGGCGAGGTTCTTCACCCGCTCTCGCGGGAAATCGGCGCTATCGGGGTGGTTCATCACGATGTCGCCGGGGTTTCTGCATTGCAGGTTTCGACGGGACGACTGGGAATGCGCGCCCGTGCGGCGAAACGCGGGTTCGATATCGTCGTATCGCTAAGTGCACTGGTTTTGCTTGCTCCGTTGATGCTGCTGGTGGCGCTGGCAATCAAGCTGGAAGATGGTGGGCCGGTGTTCTTCGTCCAGCAGCGCATGGGCCGGGGCAACCAGCTCTTCGACATCCTCAAGTTCCGCTCGATGCGTGCGGCCGATGCGGCGGGCGACCGCTCAGCTGCGCGCGATGATGATCGAGTAACGCGGATCGGGCGCTTCATCCGCAGGACCAGCATCGATGAATTACCGCAACTTCTCAATGTATTACGTGGAGATATGGCAATCATCGGCCCGCGTCCACATGCGTTAGGATCGAAAGCGGGAAGCAAGCTGTTCTGGCATGTTGATCGCAACTACTGGCAGCGGCACGGCTTCCGGCCCGGCATCACGGGGCTGGCGCAGGTGCGCGGACATCGCGGCGCTACCGATACCGAAGAACATCTCACTGACCGGCTCCTGGCGGATATGGAGTATATGCAGAACTGGAGCCTTTGGCGCGATATGGGCATTTTGCTCGCCACCCTGCGGGTGCTGGTGCACGACCGCGCGTTCTAGACTGTATCTAGACCTTCCGCTCGCCTTCCAGAAAGGCGCGATAGGCATCGGCGATACCATCCCGCAGCGCAATCTTCGGTTCCCAGCCCATCGCCGCGATCTTGTCGCCGCTCATCAGCTTGCGGGGCGTGCCGTCGGGCTTGCTGGTATCTTTGATGATGCTGCCGGTGAAGCCGACCACGTCGCAAACCATCTGCGCCAGCTCGATGATCGGCAGGTCGGTTCCGGAGCCCAGGTTCACGTGCTCCTCGCCCGAATATCCTTTCAGCAGGAATACGCAGCCATCGGCCAGATCGTCGACATGGAGGAATTCGCGGCGCGGGGAGCCGGTACCCCAGATCTCGATAGATTCGGCCCCAGCCAACTTCGCTCCATGCGCCTTGCGGATCAGCGCGGGCAGGACATGACTGTTGGCAAGGTCGAAATTGTCTCCGGGGCCATACAGGTTGGTCGGCATGGCGCTGATGAAATCGCATCGGTACTGGCGACGATAGGCCTGACACAGCTTGATCCCGGCGATCTTGGCGATCGCATACCATTCATTGGTCGGTTCGAGCGGCCCGGTGAGCAGCGCATCTTCCGGGATCGGCTGGGGTGCCAGGCGCGGGTAGATGCACGAAGAACCGAGAAACAGCAGCTTTTCCGCGCCTTGGCGGTAAGCGGCTTCGATCAGGTTCGCCTCGATCATCAGGTTGTCGTAGAGAAATTCGGCAGGGTACGTATCATTGGCCAGAATCCCGCCGACCTTGGCAGCCGCCACTACTACGGCATCGGGCCGGTTGGCGGCAAACCAGTCGCGCACCGCCGCCTGCTCGCGCAGGTCGGTGGAGCGGTCCGAGGTCAGGACTTCGCAATTCTCGCTTGCCAGTCGCCGCACGATTGCGCTGCCGACCATGCCTTTGTGGCCGGCGACATAGACCCGCTTGCCCGCCAGCGCGTAGGCCATCAGTCGAAGCCCGCGATCGGTTCGGCGCGCATCACTTCCAAGTCTGCCAGCACCATTTCCCGCGCGAGGTCGCGGGGTGAGGTTTCGTGTTCCCAGCCCAGCTTGGCCTTGGCCTTGGCCGGATCGCCGAGCAGCAATTCGACTTCGGTAGGGCGGAAGTAGCGCGGATCGACTTCGATCAGGCAGCGCCCATCGGAGACGGCATAGCCCTTTTCGTCCACGCCCTCGCCGCGGAATTCGACCGGAATGCCCGCATCCTCGAACGCCCAGCGGACGAATTCGCGCACTTCGGTGGTGATGCCGGTGGCAAGCACGTAATCGTCGCTCTCGTCTTGCTGCACCATCAGCCACATGCCGCGCACATATTCGCGCGCATGACCCCAGTCGCGCTTGGCATCGAGATTGCCGAGATAGAGCTTTTCCTGCCGCCCCAGCGCAATGGCGGCGGCGGCGCGGGTGATCTTGCGGGTGACGAAGGTCTCGCCGCGCAGCGGGCTTTCGTGGTTGAACAGGATGCCGTTGGAGGCGTGGATGCCGTAGGCCTCGCGATAGTTGACCGTGATCCAGTAGGCATAGAGCTTGGCCGCAGCGTAAGGGCTGCGCGGGTAGAATGGCGTCGTCTCGCGCTGCGGCACTTCCTGCACCAGCCCGTACAATTCGGACGTGGAGGCCTGGTAGAAACGGGTCTTCTTTTCCAGCCCGAGAATGCGGATCGCCTCGAGCAACCGCAGTGTACCGATAGCATCTGAGTTGGCGGTATATTCCGGCGTTTCGAAGCTGACCGCGACGTGGCTCTGCGCGGCCAAGTTATAAACTTCGTCCGGCTTCACCTCCTGCATGATGCGGATCAGATTGGTGCTATCGGTCAGGTCGCCGTAATGCAGGTGGAACTCCTGGTTATCGACGTGTGGATCCTGATAGATATCCTCGATCCGCCCGGTGTTGAAGCTGGAGGAGCGGCGCTTCACCCCGTGAACTTCATAGCCCTTTTCGAGCAGCAAGTGGGAAAGATAGGCGCCATCCTGTCCGGTGACGCCAGTAATGAGTGCGGTTTTGGCCAAGGTTTATTCCCACATCTGTGAACGGTTGCGATTGCGGCGGTTAGCGGCATCACCCGAAGCTGGCAATCCGACTTGTGCCCTTGTTTTTCAGGCGCGCGCGAACATTGTCACGGTGTCGGCGCGCCCGCTGGCGCAGGCTTGGCGCTGCTGTGCCAGCAAGGGTGCATATTCGGAGGGATCGAGCGGTTCGCGGGCCATGCTGGTCCGACCGCGCCGCAGGTGCAGGCTGCCCCGAACGCCGAATTCGTTGTAATCGTCACGGATCAAGGTGACTTCCAGGCCTGCCCGCTTCGCCGCGATCCGGAGGCTCTTGCGGCTATGCAGGTAGAAATGCCGGGGCGGATCGAGATGGGCCCAGTTTTCGCCGAAATGGTCCGCCGCCCAGCTGTCGATCACCGGGACGCGGATGATCGCCGTGCCGCCGGGATTCAGCGCGCGGCGAACCTGCCGCAAAGTCTCGACCTGATCGACGACGTGCTCCAGGCTGTGGTGCATCATCACCACGTCAAATAGCTCGGTAATCGCGGCAATATCGCGGTTCTGCACGATCACTTCACCATTTTCGATCACTTCACGATCGATGAAAGGATCGGTCCCGCGCGCGTCATACCCCATCGCCCGCAGCGAGCGGAGGAACTCGCCCGCGCCGCAACCGACATCGAGGATGCTCGCCGTTTTCGGCACTCCGGCAATTGCGCGCCAGTTGCCCTGTTTGTACCAGTCGAAACCGCCGGCTAGCGCGGCGGGAGCGTTCAGCGTCAGCCAGTCGCGCAGCTTTTCCTTCAGCCCGCGATGGCGCGGTGCGAAGGAATAGTATCCCTTACCGTAATGCTCGGCCATGTCGGCGGGCGGGTCGACGATCTGCAAGCAACCGCAGGCCGCACAGGCGCGATAGTCGAAAGGTTTGCGGGTGCCGAACATCATTTCATGCAAGATGCGGACTTCGCCAAGCGCGCTCGCATCGCAGATCCGGCATTGCGGCGCAGTCGCCATTGTCAGTCCTTCGCCTCGCAGCCGGAAGCAGCAGCCCTACCAGCGCAAGGTTGTGCAGTGCAATAAGCGGTTGCGGGGACTGCGGCGGATCAACTACGGGAAAATACTGGTCGGCAAGGTCCGGCAAAGGGGCTCTCGGTGAAGGTTGCCATTTTCGGACTCGGCTATGTCGGTAGCACCGCTGCGGGCTGCATCGCGCGCCAGGGTCACACGGTTATCGGCGTGGACGTCAGCGAAGCGAAGGTCGCCACGATCAATGCGGGGCGCTCTCCGGTGCGTGAGCCGGGGCTCGATGAACTTGTGGCCGAGGCGCGCCAAGCCGGATTGCTTGGCGCGCGATGTGACGTGGGCGACGCGCTGGATGATTGCGATGTGGCAATCGTCTGCGTCGGCACGCCCAGCGGGGTCGATGGGGCGCATGACATGCGCTACGTGATGCAGGTCACACGCGATATCGCCGCCGCCATGCGCCCTGATCGCGCCCGCCCGCTGACCGTTGCCTACCGTTCGACCATGCGCCCTGGATCGTGTGAGCACTTGATCCTGCCGATCTTTCGGGCTGCTTTGGGAGAGCGAACGGGAGAGTTGGTTGAGCTGGTCTACAACCCCGAATTCTTGCGTGAAGCGAGCGCCATCCAGGACTATTTCGCGCCGCCCAAGATCGTGATCGGCACTGTGGGTGGGCGGCCGAGCGCGGACATGGAAGCGCTCCACCTCGGTATCGAAGCGCCTACTTTCCATGTCGGCATTCGCGAGGCCGAGTTGACAAAATTCGTCGACAATAGCTGGCACGCGGTGAAAGTGGCTTTCGCCAACGAGATCGGCCGGGTCTGCCAGCAGCTCGACATCTCGGCAGGGCAGGTACACGACATTTTCGTTGCCGATACCAAGCTCAACATTTCGCCCGCCTACACCCGCCCCGGCGCGGCGTTTGGCGGTTCGTGCCTGCCCAAGGATGTTCGCGCACTCCAGCACATTGCCTCCGATGTCGGGGCGAATACCCATCTCGTCGATGCGCTGATCCGCAGCAACGAAGCGCACAAGCACCACCAGTTCCGGCTGGTGACACAGGGGCTGGAATCGGGCGCGCGGGTGCTGCTGGTGGGTTTGGCGTTCAAGCAACATACTGATGATCTTCGTGAAAGTCCGGCTGTGGACCTGGCGCGCAAGCTGCTCGATGCGGGCTTCGCGCTCGACATCCATGATCCGGGGCTGGAACCCGAGCATCTCATCGGCCAGAACCTCGGCTATGCTTTCGCCATTCTCCCGACCATCGAGACGCTGCTGGTGGACAAGGCCACGGCGGAAAGCCGCACCTATGCGCGGGTGATCGCCACCAACCGGCTGGTCGATGCGCTCGATCTCGGCGAGACCCCGGTGATCGATGTGAGCCGGATCGCTTGAGCACTGACAACATGGAAGATTTTGCCTTCCCCGACGCGATCGAAGGCCAGCCGCTGGCGGGCAAGTCGGTGCTGATCGTGGTCGAAAACCTGCCCCTGCCATTCGACCGGCGGGTGTGGCAGGAAGCGCGCACGCTGAAGGCGGCGGGGGCGATTGTCTCGGTGATCTGCCCGACCGGCAAGGGCTACGAGAAGCGCTACGAGGAAATCGAGGGCGTCCACATCCATCGCCACCCGCTGCCGCTGGAAGCCGCTGGGGCGCTGGGATTCCTGCTCGAATACGGCGCGGCGCTGTTCTGGGAAACGATTCTGGCGTGGCACATTTGGTTCAAACGCGGAATCGACGTGATCCAGGGCTGCAATCCGCCCGATCTGATCTTTCTGGTGGCCCTGCCGTTCCGGTTGCTGGGGGTGAAATACATCTTCGACCACCACGACATCAATCCCGAGCTCTACGAAGCCAAATTCGGCAAACGCGGGTTTTTCTGGCGCCTGATGCTGCTGTTCGAGAAGCTCACCTTCAAGGCAGCGCATGTTTCGATGGCCACCAACGAAAGTTACCGGGCGATTGCCATCGAACGCGGCGGGATGGCCCCTGACAGGGTTTTCGTTGTCCGCTCCGGCCCCGATCTCTCGCGGCTCAGGTCGGTCGAGCCGGTGCCTGAGTGGAAAGACGGCAAGCGCTATCTGGTCGGCTATGTCGGTGTGATGGGTGAGCAGGAGGGGATCGACCTGTTGATCGATGCGGTGGATCACCTGGTCAATGTGCGGGACCGGCGCGACATTCGATTCGTGCTGGTGGGCGGCGGCCCCAGTCTGGCCGGGCTGAAACGCATGGCGACAGTGCGCGGGCTGGGCGAATGGGTCCACTTCACCGGCCGCGCGCCGGACCAGCAATTGTTCGAAGTGCTTTCTACAATGGATGTGGGCGTCAATCCGGATCGGGTGAACCCGATGAACGACAAGTCCACCATGAACAAGATCATGGAATACATGTCGCTGGGCAAGGCAATGGTGCAATTCGATGTCACCGAAGGGCGCTTCTCGGCACAGGAGGCCTCCCTCTACGCCAAAGCCAACGACCCGGTGGACCTGGCGGAAAAGATCGCCGAACTGCTCGACGATCCGGCGCGGCGCGAAGCGATGGGGGCATTCGGGCGGGCGCGGGTCGAGAGCGATTTGAACTGGAACCGCCAGATCCCCCCGCTGCTCGCAGCCTATCGCAAGGCGCTCGGCTGATGATGACCCAAAGACCCCAATTGCGTCAGTGGTGGACCGAAGCCTCGAGCGGAACGGCTGCAGACGCAGCCAACAAATCGTCAACCTCTTCCAGCAAACGCTCGATACTCAGCGGCTTGGCAAGGTATCCGCGCGCACCCGCGCGGCGGATATCCGCTTCGTCCTGCTTGCCCGCATAGGCGGTGATCGCAAGGATCGGGATATGTGCGGTTTGCGGATTGCGCATGATCTGGCGGATCAGCTTGCGGCCCGACACGTGGGGCAAGTGGATGTCCATGGTGATGAGATCGGGCGCGAAACTGGCCACCGCGTCGATCACCTGCGCGCCATCGTCCACGGCCATCAGCTGATAGCCGCGCTGCTGGAAGACTGCCTCGTAGAACATGCGGTTCAGGAGGTCGTCTTCGACGATCAGCACCTTCGTTGTCACCGCCGGATAATACACCGCCGTGGCAAAAGGTTCCCCGGCCTTGCGACAGGGCGCCGAGCGAATGCGACCAAATACGCGATTTGGCTCAGTGGACGGGCGGATCGGTGCGCGGCACCTGGTTTACCGGCGCCACCGGTTCGCCGGGAGTGCGTGGCGGCATGGCATCTTCAGGAACGTCGTCGATCAGCATGTCTGCCGTGGCAACGTCCTCCAGATTGCGCACCTGCACTTCGAGCGAGGCCCCGTCCCAGCGCAATTCGTTGAAGCTGGGCGGGGTCGAGCGTACCCGCTGTGACAGGGTGCCGGCGCCGATCATCCGCACCGCGCCGTGTGCAGTCGCCTCCATGATGTCAAAGGCATCGTGGACATGGCCGGTGAGCACTGCCAGCACCCCGCGCTTCGCCAGTTCGTCGAGCGCCTTGCCGCCGTGCTTCGTCAGCGCGGTGCCCTGCGTGCCGACTTCGCGCAGCGGGTGATGCGCTGTTACCAGCGCTTGCGTGCCCTTTGGTAGCGCGTCGAGCGCGGCGAGGCAGCGCTCCAGCGCTGCGTCGGTGATCCAGCCTTTCGACCAGTTCATGCGCGGTTGCCATCGCCGCACCGTCTTCAGCGGCACGATGGCAAGGCCCGGCAGGTCGATTTCCCGCTCGATCAACTCCGCCACCCCGTGGAAGCGCTTGTAAGGAGTAAAGAACCGTTCGACCGGATTAAAATAGGGCAGATCGTGATTGCCGACCTCGATCGTCACCGGCAGGTCGAGCGAGCGGATCCAGCGCACGGCGGCGGTCCATTCGCGGTGCCTTGCCCGCATGGTCAGATCGCCGGTGATCGCCACCACATCGGGGCGACGGGTGGCGATCTCCTCTACCACCCAGTCGAGTGCGCGATTGTCTTCGAGCCCGAAATGGATGTCGGACAGGTGGAACAGGAGTTTGTGGTCAGGCATCGGCCACGGTGGCTAGCAGGTGCACATCGCATTCGACCAGTGCGAATCGGGTCGGGCCATCCACTTCGCAGGGCTCGCCATCCACCAGCACGCCAAAGTTTCCGCCAGCCACGTTAGCGAGCGTGAGGCTGCGCGCGGTCCCAAGCCTTTCGTGCGGTCCATTGCGAAAATCCCGTCGTGCCAGCGCCGCTGCCTGTTCCAGATATTCGCTTGCCGTTTCCGCGTGATAGGCTTCGACCACGATCCCCGCTTCGGTCGGCGTGAGCAGCAATAGCGGATAGCCATCGCGGCGCCCCAGTGGCGGCTCCTCGCAGGCAAGCATGTCGCCGAACAGTGTTTCCGCCAGCGCCGCCTGAGCTCCACTTGCCATTTGCAGCGGGTCCTTAGATCGCATGGCTTCGCGCACATCGTTCCACGCTGTCCCTGGCCCCGCGAGCAGTCCCGCATAGGCATTGCCGCAAGGTGCGGAGATAATGGCCGGGCGACGCGGTTGCGCCTCTCCTGCGGCGACCGCCATGAGCACTTCCGCCAGCTCCGCCTTCCCGAACAGGCGGTGGTAGAACAGGTTCATGGTGCCGCCGGGCAGGACAAGCACCGCGCCGGACCAACCCGCCAGCGCGTGCAAGGTAGCATTTACCGTCCCGTCACCTGCATAGATCGTCACTAGATCGATTCCGGCAGCATCCAGAACATCGGGCGTGGGCAACTCCTGTTCGGGAAAGCTGGTACGATGGGCGATGGTGAGGGCGTTCTGCCCGCACAGCTTTTCGCATTCGGCCAGCAGCGCCACATCGTTGGAGCCGCTCGCCGCGTTGTTGATGAACCAGATCCGGCGGGCCTCATGCATATCCACACAAGTATCGGGCGCTCCCGCGGTTCCGCCGGCTATTTCAAATTCGCCGCGAGACGATCATCCACGCCGCGCCGCCGTTGATCGCCGAATATCCCAGATAGGCCCACAGCCAAACGGTATGCCCGCTGCGCACCGCGAACAGCGCACCGCACAGCAGCAGGAATTCGAACGACAGGCTGAGCCAGTGGATCGCCTGCAGTTGCGCCGGTTCCATATCCCTGACCATCCGGTGACCGCTTTCGATCACCGCGCGGTGCCAGGCGAAATTGCCCATGCCGAGGAGAAAAGTAAGAATGACAGCCATTGCGCCAGTCCTGCTCCAGCGTCTCGCAAAGCGCAATCGGTTGTTCGTGGGCTGGTGAAAGCGGTTCGTCGGGCGAATGATCGCCGGTCGAGCCAGCAGCCCCGCAGGTCGAGCGCTTGCAGCGTAGCGGGAGCGCTTGGCCTATCTCTCTGCTTGCACCGCAGCCGTTCCAGTCCCACCGGCTGCGGTGCGACCCTCCCCGACCAGATCAGCGCCCGGCAATCGCCTTCACGCGCTTCAGGTAGGTGCGGCCGATCCGCAGCTGCTCGCCATCAGCCAGTTCTGCGCACCATACGCCCAGCCCTTCGTGGCGAAGGCCGCGTATGTAATCTCGCCGCAGGATGGTGGAGCGGTGGATGCGGATGAATTTCTCCGGATCGAGCCGTTCTTCCAGCCCGGCGATGGTTTGCAACAGCAGGTAGCTGTTCTGCCCGACATGCAGCCGGACATAGTCGCGCTCGGCATCGATGCGGAACACTTCTGCGGCATCGATCCGCAGCAGTTCGGAACGGTGCGGGACCCAAAATTCGCTTAGCCATTGGCTTTGTTCGCCCGATCCGGCAGCCCGTTCCCCGCGCCGCGACAGCGCCCGCTCGATCGCGCGCTCGAGCCGGTCGGCAGCGACGGGCTTGAGCACATAGTCGATGGCTTCCAGATCGAAGGCCTCGACGGCAAAATTTTCGTGCGCGGTGACGAAGATCACGGCCGGTTGCGGCTCCTGCTTGCGCGCGGCGGCGGCCACTTGCAGGCCATCGATCCCCGGCATGGTCATGTCGAGCAGCAGCAGGTCCGGCGCGAGCTTGTCTGCCAGTCGCAGTGCCGATTCGCCGTCATTGGCGGTGCCGATCACAGTCAATTGCGGAATCTCTGCGCAAAGCACCTGCATCCGCTCCACCGCCAGTGGTTCGTCATCGACGATCAGCGTGCGCAGCACTTGCTCCCGATCACCCTGAGCTTGTCGAAGGGTCATGCAGCCACCGCCTCCCTTAGGCGCACCAAGGGCAGCCGCAGGTGGGTGACGAAGCCGTCGGGCGAATGGCCCGAAACCACGGTCGCTTCCTTGCCGAAGCGCGCTTCGAGCCGCTCGCGGACATTGTTCAGCCCGATGCCGAAACCGGGGCGTACGTCGTCACGGCTGGCGGCGGAATTGCCGTTGTCGGAGACGCTCACCACCAACCGCCCGTATTCCTCGCGCGCGCTGAGCGTGATCGTCACCTGTCCGCCGGTCGGGGCAACCGCGTGCTTGACCGAATTTTCCACCAGCGGTTGCAGGATCATGCCGGGTACCAAAGCATCCTCCAGCGCAGGCGGAATGTCGTAGACAGCCGCCAGCCGCAGCGGGAAGCGCACCGTCTCGATATCGAGGTAAAGCTTCTGCAAGGCGATTTCGTCGCGCAGCGGCACTTCCGAGGTAGGATCATCGGCGAGGCTACGGCGATAGAAGGTGCTGATCATGTGGATCATCCGCTCCGCCGCCTGGGTCTTGCCCGTCAGCACCAGTGCCGAGAGCGAATTCAACGTGTTGAACAGGAAATGCGGATTGACCTGATAGCGCAGGCTTTTCAGTTCTGCGGCCTTGGCGGCGTTGCGGAACTGCTGTTCGCGCCGCTCCGCCATCCGCGCCTTTTCGCCCGTCAGCAGCGCCAGATAGAGCGCGCACCAGGCCAGCATCATGAAATAGCGGCTGAAGGCAATTTCGATGATCTGTTCACGATTGCCCATCAGCACCAGTTGCGACAGCTCCGCGAGCATATCGCCGTTCACTTCTTCGGCGGGGAGGCCGCGCGATTGCGCCAGTTCCTGCAACACCTTGTCATCCAGCGCCGCCTGCAAGTCGGCAAAAACGATCCGGTTGGCATGGGCGCTGAGCAGCGCGGCGGGGAGGGCGAACAGCAGCGCGGCGGGCAGCTTCATCCACAACGGCTTGCCGTCGAACGGGCGCAGCACCACCCACAGGCCCAGCGTGATGATAATGCCGAACAGCGTGGAGACGACCCGCCGCACCAGCATCTCGTCGGCGAATTCCATGCCCAGCAATTGCGTGCGCAGCGTCATCAGCACCAGATAGGTCGCCCACAGCCCCACGATCGAGGCGAGGACAATCCTGAACGGCACCCGTGCGACCGGCTTTTCGGTATCGGCCTTATCCATCCGGCCCGTTTAGCCTGTAAACTGGGCAGACCGCCAGCCCTTCGGGTGGTTCCCATCGAAACCAGTGCGCCGCTGGTCGATGATCAGGTCTTCAGCAGGTCCTCGGCCTTGATCTTCTCGCGCCAGTGCAGCGGCGCGAGGGTGTGGACGTTATTGCCTTCCGAATCGACCGCCACCGTTACCGGCATGTCCGTCACGGTGAATTCGTAGATCGCTTCCATCCCCAGATCTTCGAACGCCACGACTTTCGCGCCCTTGATCGCACGCGCGACCAGATAGGCCGCGCCGCCTGTCGCCATCAGATAGGCGACCTTGAAGCGGCTGATCACTTCCACCGCATTGGCGCCGCGCTCGGCCTTGCCGATCATCGCCAGCAGGCCGAGATCGAGCATCATCTCGGTAAACTTGTCCATCCGCGTGGCCGTGGTCGGGCCGGCGGGGCCGACGACTTCGCCCATCACCGGATCGACCGGGCCGACATAGTAGATCGCCCGCCCCTTGAACGGCACCGGCAGCTCCTCGCCCCTCTGGAGCATATCGTGAATACGCTTATGAGCCGCGTCGCGCCCGGTGAGCATCGCGCCGTTGAGCAGCAGCCGATCGCCCATTTTCCAGCTCGCCACCACTTCTGGGGTGAGATTGTCGAGATCGACGCGCTTGGCCTCCACATCGGGTTCCCACTGCACGTCGGGCCATTGCGACAGGTCGGGCTGCGGCAGGTAGGCGGGGCCAGAGCCATCGAGCGTCACGTGCGCATGGCGGGTGGCGGCGCAGTTGGGGATCATCGCCACCGGCTTGCCCGCCGCGTGGCAAGGCCAGTCGAGGATCTTGACGTCGAGCACGGTGGACAGCCCGCCGAGCCCCTGCGCGCCGACCCCCATCGCGTTGACGGCATCGAAAATGTCGATCCGCAACTGCTCGATATCGCTCTGCGCCCCGCGCGCCTTGAGCTGCGCCATGTCGATCGGTTCCATCAGCGAAAGCTTGGCGAGCTTCATGCAATGCTCCGCCGTGCCGCCGATGCCGATCCCGAGCATCCCCGGCGGGCACCAGCCCGCGCCCATCGACGGGATCTGCTCGACCACCCAGTCGACGATATTGTCGCTGGGGTTCATCATCTTGAACTTGCTCTTGTTTTCCGAACCGCCACCCTTGGCCGCGACGTCAACCGAAACGGTGTTCCCCGGCACCATTTCCACGCTCAGCACGCAAGGCGTGTTGTCGCGGGTGTTGCGGCGGGTGAAGGCGGGATCTGCGAGGATCGAAGCGCGCAGCTTGTTTTCCGGATGATTGTAGGCGCGGCGCACCCCTTCATCGACAACGTCCTGTAAGCTGCGATCCGAAATCAGGCGGCAGTCCTGCCCCCATTTGACGAACACATTGATGATGCCGGTATCCTGGCAGATCGGCCGGTGCCCCTCTGCGCACATACGGCTGTTGGTGAGGATCTGCGCAATCGCGTCCTTCGCCGCCGGGCCCTGCTCCACCTTGTAGGCCTCGCCCAGCGCGTGGATGTAGTCCATCGGGTGGTAGTAGGAGATGAATTGCAGCGCGTCGGCGACCGTTTCGATCAGGTCTTCCTCGCGGATGGGGGTCATGTCGCTCATCGTGCCAGCACTCCTCTTGGTCGATGCGCCCATAGGCGCGCGCGGCGGGACTCGTCAAAACGCTTTGCAAGGGTGTGGGCAACGGTCCGGCTTGGCGCGACCCTTTGCGACAAGGCGGCCATTGCCCAGCGGGGACGCAGCGCCTAAGGCTCCAATCGCTTAATCAGACGAGACAATATTGCCGTGATTTCCGATCCGATCGCAGAAACTCCCCGGGCAGCAGACGCCGCCAACACCACCACGAACCGCGCCCGCCGCGCGATGATCGACAGCCAGCTGCGCACCAGCGGCGTCAATGCGCCTGCGGTGCTGATGCGGATGGCGGCGGTGGCGCGGGAGGACTTCGTTCCCGCCGCGAGCAAGGGCGTGGCCTATATGGATCGCGCAATCCGGCTCGATAACGGCGGCTGGCTGCCCGCGCCGCTGGTGCAGGGCAAGATGCTCGAAGAGGCTGATTGCACGGGGACCGAGCATGCTTTGCTGGTCGATGGCGGGTCGGGCTATCTCGCCGAACTGCTGCGCCCGCTGGTGGCGAAACTGACGGTGATTTCGCCCGAGGAAGCGCTCGGCGCTGGCAAGAAGGGCAAGGGCGCGAACCTGCTGATGATTGACGGCGCGGTTGAGGAATTGCCCACAAAACTCGCCAATCGCCTGGCCGACGGCGCGCGAATCGTCACAGGACTGGCCGAGAACGGCGTCACCCGCATTGCTGTGGGTCGCAAACTGGCAAGCGGCGTTTCGCTGATCCCGGTCTATGATGTGGGCATTCCGCAATTGCACGCCTTCGACAAGCCCAAGGGCTGGAGCTTCTGACTATGCGTAGCCGCCGGATCATCGCCGGTTTGCTGGCAGGCGCATGCCTGTTCGCGGGTCCCGCATCGGCGGAAACGCTGAAAGAGGCATTGCTGCGCACCTACGAGGAAAACCCCACACTTGCCGCCGCGCGGGCGCAATTGCGGGCGACTGATGAAGGCGTGGTGATCCAGCGTTCCTTCGGCCTGCCGTCGCTCAATGCCACCGGGCAATATTCCGAATTCCTGCAACAGAATTCGACCAGTTTCATCGCGCCCGAAAGGCAAGTCACGGCCAATCTCGATCTCGGCGTGCCGCTCTATCAGGGCGGCGGCGTGCGCAACGGCATTCTTGCGGCGGAAAACCGCGTGGAAGCTGGGCGCGCCGACCTGCGCGGGACCGAGAGCTTCATCTTCACCCAGGTCGTCGCCGCCTACATGAACGTGATCCTGCAGGAAGCGCTGGTTGGCCTTTCTGCAAACAATGTCGGCGTGCTCGAAATAAACCTCGAGGCTACCAGCGACCGTTTCCAGATCGGCGACCTCACCCGCACCGATGTCGCCCAGTCCGAAAGTCGGCTGGCACTGGCACGGGGGGATTTGCGCAGCGTAGAGGCCAATCTCGTGGCTGCGCGCGAGGATTACATCGCGCTGACCGGCGCTGCTCCGGGCGATCTCCAGCCGCCGCCGCCGCTGCCCGGTCTGCCGTCGAGCCCCGACGAGGCGGTAGACATTGCGCTGGAAAACAACCCGGACCTGATCGCAGCGCAGGAACGTGCCGAGGCGGCCGGGTACGATGTCCGCGTTGCAGGATCGGATCGCCTCCCCACCGTAAGCGTGTTCACGAACGGCGGCTACCAGAACTTCCTCGGCACGCTGGGCGCAGCGCCAGGCGCCACGGCCGACCAGACTGCCACCAGCGCCACTGCCGGGGTGCGGCTGACCGTACCGCTGTTCCAGGGGGGACGCGTAGCAGCGCAGCAGCGTCAGGCTACCGCGCAGGCACAGGCCGCGCTCGAGCAGATCATTGCCACGGAGCGGGACATTATCGCGCAAGTGCGCGCCGCCTTCTCCAGCTGGCGGGCTGCCAATGCCATCATCGCTTCCAGCGAGGCCGCGGTCGATGCCGCTTCGCTCAGCCTCGAAGGGGTGCGGGCGGAAAACTCCGTCGGCAATCGCACCGTGCTCGATATCCTCGACGCACAGCAGGAATTGCTGCGCGCGCAGGTGCAGCTCGTCACCGCGCGGCGCAATGCCTATGTCGCCGGCTTCTCGCTGCTTGCCGCGATGGGCCGCGCCGAAGCCCGCGATCTGGGACTGGAAAGCGAAGGAACGCTTTACGATCCGGTGGCCAATTACGACCGGATTCGGGGTATCATCTGGGATTGGCAGCAGGATCCCGATCCGGTTGCCACCAGCACGCGCACCGTTGACATCCCGGCGCAGGATGGGGACATTCCGTCCACCGTGTCGCCGCTCGATTCAGCGCGCGATATTGATGGCGTTTCCACGGGGGACTGAATGCGGCAGGCTGGCGAACCTTCGGTCGAGGAGATTCTCGAATCGATCAAGCGGGTGATCGAGCGGGACAACGCCGTCATCGCCCCGGCGCAGCAGGCCACCGGACGTCGCCGCAGCGGGTTGCTGGGGGAGGAAGAACGTAGCGCCTTCCCGATGGACCCCGTCGATGCCGACAAGGAGGATGACATTCTCGATCTGTCTGAAGCTGCTGCTACATACGACGAGAATACCGAAGGTCTTGGCGACACGCGCGAAACCCTGACCAATGAGCAGGCAGCCGAAGCGATGCGCCGCTCGCTCGCCGCGCTGGCCATGCTTTCCGATCCACCCGCACGCCCGCAGATCGTTCGTTCGGGAGAGACTTCGCTCGAAGGCCTGGTGCGCGAGATGCTGCGGCCGATGCTGGCGCAGTGGCTGGATGCCAACTTGCCCGACATGGTCGAGCGACTGGTAAAGGCGGAAATCGCCCGGATCGCGGGCAAGAAAGGCTGATCCTGTCCGACTCACAAGCTGTGGCGGCGGCGCAGGCCGCACTCGCCGCGATCGGCGGGAATGCGATCGAACGGCACATTTTCCTCTGCGCCATGTCCGAAAAGCAGCAGTGCTGCTCGAGGGAGTCGGGCGAGGCCGCGTGGAACTACCTCAAGGCGCGGCTGAAGGAACTGAGACTGGCGGGCCGGGGCGGGGTCCAGCGAACCAAGGCCGACTGCCTGCAATTGTGCGCGGCTGGGCCGGTCGCGGTCGTCTGGCCGGACCGGGTCTGGTATCATTCGTGCACTCCGGAAGTGCTCGAAAGGATTATCCAGGAGCACCTGATCGGTGGGCTGCCGGTGGAAGAGTTCCGGCTTCACCCAAGCAGGTAGGCTACTCCCGCCAGCCCATCTTCCGGCGATCCGGCACGGACACCTTGGGGTCCAGGCTATCGAGTGAATTGTCGACCGAACTGTCGTGCCCGGTGCCGCTGGAGAGGAACACCAATCCCATCAGCGCGCTCATCAGCAGCATCGAAAAACCGATGCCGAGCGCGGTGGCGATGAAGAAGTGCGGCGAGACGTTCTCGACTTCCTTGTAGATGATGACCAGCGCGATGATAACCACACCGGTGGTGATCCCGAACATCAGCCGCATCAGCCGCCGGTACCGCGCCCAGGCGTGGGCGGCGTTCTGCGGATCGTCGAGCGGGGATGGCTTGTTCATGCTAGTCCACATGGTCGTCTGGGGGGCCGATGGCAACATGGACATAAGCAAGCATTTGGTGGGACTCGACGGTTCGTGGCACACTCGCGGCCATCGACCGCGCGGAATCGCGTCAGCAGGAGGAGAGAGACCATGTCCATCACCAGCCTTATCGCAGGCCAGAGCGAGGCAGTTGTCTCCTGTAGCCCGCGCGACTCGGTCCATCACGCCGCCCGGCTGCTGGCGGAAAAGCGCATTGGCGCGCTGCCGGTAATGGAAGGGGAGAGCGTGGCGGGAATCTTCTCGGAGCGCGACCTGCTGTACTGCATCGCCAAGGAAGGCGCGGCGGTGTTGGACCGGGCTGTGGCCGAAGTCATGACGTCCCCCGCCATCACCATCGAGCGGGGAGAGAATGTGCTCACCGCACTGTCGATGATGACGCGGCGGCGGATCCGCCATCTGCCGGTGGTGGAGGACGGGCGCATGGTCGGCTTCGTTTCGATCGGCGATCTGGTGAAATACCGGATGGACCGGATCGAAGCCGAAGCGCAGGCAATGCGCGATTATATCACCAC
Organism: Erythrobacter sp.; assembly: GCA_019739335.1. Classification (NCBI taxonomy): domain Bacteria; kingdom Pseudomonadati; phylum Pseudomonadota; class Alphaproteobacteria; order Sphingomonadales; family Erythrobacteraceae; genus Erythrobacter; species Erythrobacter sp. Next base: position 1,314,534 of record CP073261.1, on the reverse strand, counting down.
CGCTTGAGTGGCGGCTTGAGCGCGGGGTCGCGACCTCCTACATCACAGGCATGTCAGACACTATTACCCTCAGTCCCGCAGCCGCACAGCGTGTCGCCCTGATTGCATCCAAGCAGGGAAGGCAGGCGGTGCTGCGGCTTTCGGTCGAGGGTGGGGGCTGTTCGGGGTTCCAGTACAAATTCGACCTGGGCGAGCCAGAGGCCGATGATTCAGTCAGCGAGACCGAGGGCGTGAAGCTGGTGGTCGATCCGGTCAGTCTCGATCTGGTGGCAGGGAGCGTGGTCGATTTCGTCGAGTCGCTGGGCGGCGCTGCATTCAAGGTCGAAAATCCCAAGGCCGCCGCCGGTTGTGGTTGCGGTTCCAGCTTCGGCATCTAAGGTCCGCGCCATGCGGATCGCCAGTTTCAACATCAACGGAATCAAGGCGCGACTGCCACGGCTGAAGGAATGGCTGGTCGAGACTCGCCCCGCCATCGCCTGCCTGCAGGAAATCAAGACGCAGGACGAGGGCTTCCCGGCCGCCGAGTTCGAAGAGATCGGCTATCACGCGATCTGGCACGGGCAGAAGGGCTTCAACGGGGTAGCGATCCTGACCGACGGCGAGGCGGTGGCGGACCATACCAAGGGCCTGCCCGGCGACCCGGAGGACGAGCAGGCGCGCTTCATCGAATGTGACTTTCGCGGCGTGCACGTCGTCAATCTCTATCTCCCCAACGGCAATCCTCAGCCGGGGCCGAAATTCGATTACAAGCTGGCGTGGATGGAACGGCTGCGCACGCGGATGCTCGAACTGCTGGCGAGCGAGGTGCCAACCGTGGTGGTGGGCGATTTCAACGTGATTCCCTGCGACCGCGATACCTTTTCGGTGCGGGCGATGGCCAATGACGCGCTGATGCAGCCCGAATCGCGCGATGCGTACTTCCGCATCCTCAGCGACGGCTGGACCGATGCCTTGGCCACGCTCAACCCTCAGGGCGGTGTCTGGACCTTCTGGGACTACCAGGCGGGCGCTTGGCAGCGCGACCACGGCTTCCGCATCGACCACTTGCTGCTTTCCCCCGAAGCTGCCGACCGGCTGTTGGCAGCGGGCGTCGACAGGGAGCATCGCGGACGCGAAAAGGCCAGCGATCACGCCCCGGTGTGGGTCGAGATCAGGGACTGATCGCGCTGGAATGTGAGACCAATCGGTCGCTCTTGCGACCGCAAGCGCAAAGGCGCGCCCGCAGGTGCCCCGAGGCGCAGCGCAGGGAATAGCACCGAGGCCGAACCCGCGGAGGCGGGTTCGCAGAGCAAGCTACCTATAAAATATATGATTATCGATCGTCGCGCGCGTCGTCAGCCGACCAGCCCAGCTGGGTCGCACGTGCGAAGCGTGGAAATAGAGCGCATCGCCTACGGGGCTTTCCCACTGGTCGCGGTGCGCGATACGGGCCACCGCAACCGCCCGGTTCCATGCGGCGGACCCGGTGTTCGGTTGCGGAATGGTGCCGCCACGCACAAAAGAAAACTGGCTGCGCTGGGTGACGACCGAACAGTAGTCGTCAGGGAACGAACTGCTATCGCTGCGGTTGATGATTACCCGTGCGACTGCGAGCTGGCCTTCGAGCGGTTCGCCCCGCGCTTCGAAATAGATCGCCTGCGCCAGGCACATCACTTCGCGGGACAATTCCCCGGAGGTATCGGTGCTGGCAACCAGCTGGGGGAGGGAGGCGGCATCACTCGCCGCAATTGCAGATGCTTCCCGCTCTGCGGGAAGCTCCTGCACCACTTCGGCGGCAACGAAGCGGACCTGTGGTGCTTGAATCTCATCTTCGACCGGCTGGGAGAGGTTCTGCTCCGCCTGGTCCTGGGCAATCGCCCCGCTGCCCGCCGCTCCGAAAGAGCCTGCAAACAGCATTGTGGCCAAGGCAATCGCCCCGGCCCGCTTGGTGATAATTTTCATCGATCCCGTAGCTTACGGCGGTGAGAGACCCGGCAGGTCTGCGGTCGCGGCCACGATCTGTGCCGTCTGTTGTCCGCGATCCGTCCCAAACGGACCTGCTGGTCGTCCCCCCGTCTGCGCGCCGCGAGGCATCACCGCATTGCGATCCCTTGCAACCTACGCTCTTTCTGGAAGTCGCGGGCCAAATAGCGCTGCAGTGCAACATGTCAACGCCCGAGTCATATCAGCCCGATGAAGCGTTCCGCATTTGCGATATCGAGCTCGACGATCCAAAGATCGCTGTCCTGGCGCTTCCTGCGGGCGATGAATTCGGAAAATTCGGAAGGATTATCATCGTCTTGGTGCTTGGAAAGCACCCATTCGCGCGCACCATCGGGCAGCGGCATGCGTTCGTAGGCGCGCGATTTTGCACCATTTTCGCAACAAATGACAAGCAGTGTCCCCGCGTCGCGTTCGCCCTTGGCCAGCACGGTGGCGAACCCGCCTGCGGCCTGAACGGCGCGCAGGAGGCCGGAAACTTCGAGATGAGCGGGGAGCCGCGAATCCATCAGGAGCGCTCCGGCGGGCGATAGCCCGCCAGTCCGGAAAGCGCGATGTGGGAGCGCATGAAGGTGCCGGTACCGCGCCCGATTTCGTCGCCTTCTTCGTCCAGTAGATGCGCTTCGGCGATGAACACACGCCGCTTGCCGCTGATCCAGCGGCCTTCGGCAATTACCTTGCCGCTTCGCAACGGCTTGGTGAAATGCAGGTTGAAACCGGTCGTCAGGAGGAATCGGTCCGAGACCAGCGAATTGGCGGCGTAGAAAGCCGCGTCGTCGAGCATCTTGAAGTAAAGCGTCCCGTGCGTCGCTCCGGCAGCATGGAAATAGCGCTCGTCGGCCTGGAAAGTAATCCGCGTATGACCCGGAGCGAGTACGTCCAGCGAAGATGCAAAAAGCACATTGACCGGAGCCGAAGCGTACAGCGCTTCGAGCGCGCGGAAATGCGCCTGCTCGCCGGTTTCCGCGCCGTCCAGCCGGTCAGGCGGCGTCACGGTCCGTCACATTGGTGATCAGGCTGTAGATCGCCTCTGCATTGGGAGCATCGACCAGCGCATCGTGCATCCGCTCATCCCGGACCAGCCGCGAGGCAGCCGCCAGCGCCTGCAAATGCGCCGCGCCAGACTGTTCGGGCGACAATAGACCGATCACCAGATCGACCGGCAGACCGTCTGCCGCGCCGAAATCCACCGGGCGTTCCAACTTGATCACGGCGACAATCGGGCGGCGGATGCCGGGAATTCGCGCGTGCGGAATTGCCACACCGCGTCCGAACCCAGTACTGCCCAACTTCTCCCGCTCTTCCAGATGGTCGAGCACAAGCGCCGCATTGAGCTCCCACGCTTTCGCGAATACCTGCGCCAACTGGTGCAGAATATCGGACTTCGAAGCAGCGTTCAGGATCGCCACGGATTCAGGCTTCAAGGCAAAATTGGTGGTCATTGTTCTGGTCTGGCGGCTTCCGAGTAAGCTCCCGCGCGATTTAACACGCGTGAAAATCAGCGGAAATGATTGATTTCAAACACGATCATAGTTTCGCGTCATTACGCGAAGTTCGATCAGGATGGTTCGACCCACCCGATCGACCCGTCATCGCGGCGATAGACCATATTATGCCGCCCGGTGCCAGCATTTTTGAAGAACAGCGCATTTGTGTGGCGCAGATCGAGCAGCATCACTGCATCCGAAACACTGACCTCGGGGATGTCGACCCGGGTCTCGGCGATCACGGGCGGCGCATCCTCGGATACTTCGGCATCGGAATCGATGTCCTCACGCGGAGCGAAGATGGTGTAGGCTGCGTCTTCTTCGCGGGCAGCATATTGTGCCTGTTCGTGACGATCCTTCAGCCTGCGCTTGTAGCGGCGCAACTGCTTTTCGATCTTCTCCGCTGCCTGATCGAAGGCCTGGTGCGCATCGTGCGCCTGCCCGTGGCTCTTGAGGATCAGCCCGTGATTGACGTGAAGGACGATGTCGGCCGCAAACGAGCTCGCTGGCGCCTTGCCGAAGGTTACCGTGGAAGAAAGCGCTCGGCTGAAATGCTTGTCGACGATGGAGCTGAGACGGTCCGATGCATGTTCCTGCAAGGCGGCTCCGGTATCGACCTGATGTCCCGACACGCGAATATCCATGAGCGGTAACTCCTTCCCTAATGGTTGTCCTGTGGAACCCATGTGGTGAGCCGTGCTCACGAGGTCCAGAGGGGAGATTCCATAGTTTTGAGGAAAGCAGCGTGGCGTGCAAGTTCTTCCGCACTTGGCAGGTGCGGACGAGGGGCACGATATTCGCCTAGACGGAGGCGGAACACAGCATTTTCTACTGCCTTCTCAACGGTATTGTCCACCGCCAGCTGCAAGCCGATCTGCCGCCCGCCGGTCAGTTCGACATAGACCTGCGCCAGCAGTTCCGCGTCGAGCAGTGCTCCGTGCAGGACGCGGTGCGAGCGGTCGACTCCGTAGCGGCTGCACAGCGCATCGAGCGAATGCTTGGCGCCGGGATGGCGGCGACGCGCAATGGCGAGGGTATCGATCATCCGTTCAAGATCGACCACCTCCAGTCCGCATGCGGTCAGTTCGGCATTGAGGAAGCCGAAATCGAACTGCGCATTGTGCGCCACCAACGGCGAATCACCGATGAAATCGAGCAATTCAGCAGCCCGTTCGCGGAAGCATGGCTTGTCGGCGAGGAATGTGGCGGACAGGCCATGGACCCGCTCGGCTTCCACCGGCATGTCGCGCTCGGGATTGAAATAGGCGTGGAAAGTCGCCCCGGTCGCCACGCGGTTGACCATTTCGATGCAGCCGATTTCCACCATCCGGTCACCCGTGGCGGGATCGAGGCCGGTAGTTTCGGTATCGAAGATGATTTCGCGCATGGCGGGACTATTGCCGTAAGGCTCTAGCCGCGCAAGCCGGGGGCAAGCTTGTCCACCAGCGTTTCGACCGCTGCCTGCGTTTCTTCCAAAGTTGTGCCGGTATTGATCACATGATCGGCGCGCGCCCGCTTCGCATCGTCGGGCAATTGCAGCGCGAGGATCTGGGCGAATTTCTCTGCGGTCATCCCTTCCCGCGCCAGCACGCGGGCGCGTTGGACATCGGCAGGCGCGGAAACGACAAGCACCTGATCGACATCGGCCAGCCCGCCCTTTTCGAACAGCAGGGGAATATCGAATACCACCAGCGGGGCCTGGTAATGCCGCCAGAGGAAATTGCGCCGCGCCCTGCCAACTTCGGGATGGACGATCGATTCAAGGCGGGCGAGCTGGTCGCGGTCACCGAATACCATCGCGCCCAACGTACCGCGATTGACGCCTTCCGCTCCGGTTGAGCCGGGAAAGGCTGCCTCGATCTGCGGCACCAAGGCCCCGCCCGGCCCCTGCATGGCCCGCACCTGCGCATCGGCATCGAACACCGGTACGCCAAGCTGCTCGAACATCGTCGCGACAGTGCTCTTGCCCATGCCGATCGAGCCGGTGAGGCCGAGGATCAGCGGGCGCTTTTCGCTGGCATTGCTCATCGGGTGAGCAATTCGCGCAAGTCTAGGTCCCCGTCATCGCGCGGGGGTGGCTGGCCGAAGAAACGTTCGAAAGCCACGGCAGCCTGACCGATCAACATCGCAAGCCCGTCGATAGTGCGCAGGCCCTTGGCCTTCGCTTCGGCCAGCAGCGGGGTTTCCAGCGGGTGGGTGACAATATCGTAGACCACGCTTCCCGGGGGCACATGGCTGAAGTCGAAATCGAGTGGCGGCTGCCCCGCCATCCCCAGCGGACTGGCATTGACGATAAGATCGCAGCAGCCTTCCCGATCATCGAAAGCGAAATCGGTCGGCTGCGCAAAATAGACCAGCGGCGCGGTGTGGTGCTCGCCCTCTGGATCGATTTCTTCAAGGATCGCCCTCGCCTTGGCCGTGTCGCGTCCCGCCAGCACCAGCGTGAAGCCATGCTCGGCCAGCGCCGCCACCACCGCCCGCGCCGCACCGCCGGTGCCGATCACTCGCGCCATGCGGAAATAGTGCTGCTGCGCCAGCAGGGGGCGCAGGGGTTCGAGGAAGCCTTCGACATCGGTATTGGTGCCGATCAGGCCCCCATTGTGGCGCCGGGTAATCGTGTTGACCGCACCTACCAGTTCGGCACCGATCTCCATCCGGTCGAGCAAAGGAATCACCGCCTGCTTGTGCGGCATGGTGACATTGCACCCGCGCCAGTCGGGATCGTTGCGGCGATTGGCCACGTAATCGGCAAGGCCATCCGGCGTGACATGGCAGGCGCGGTATTCGGCATCGAGGCCCAGCTTTTCCAGCCAGTAGGAGTGAATCGCGGGTGATTTCGACTGGGCGATGGGATCGCCGATCACTTCGGCATAGGGGGGCGTCATGACGGCAATTCACCCAATTCGCGCAATGCGCCGAGCACCGGGAGCAGCGGCATTCCCAGCACGGTGAAGTGGTCGCCTTCGATATGATCGAACAATTGCACCCCCAGCGCTTCGATCCGGAACACCCCGACGCATTGGCTGACCTCGGGCCATTCGGCAGCGAGGTAGCGGGTGATGAAATCTTCCGACAGTAGGCGCACCTTGAGCCGGGCGTGCGCAACTTCGCTCCAGCGCAACTGCCCGCCGGTTGCGATCGCGGCGGCCGAGTGCAGTTCCATCGTCCGGCCGGAGAAGAAGCGCAGGTGCTCGGCGGCCTGCGCCCGGCTGGCGGGCTTGTCGAAGCGCATGCCGTCAACCGAAACCACCGAATCGCTGCCCAGCACCGATTGCCCCTGGCCATCAACCGAAAGCGCCTTGGCTTCGGCCAGCGCGAGCGCGACATGCGCGGGCGGCACAGCCCCAAGCTCCGCTTCAAGCGCGCGTTCGTCGAGCGCAGCGGGAACAACGGTAAAGTCCACCCCCGCCGCCGTCAGCATGGTGCGGCGCGACGCCGATTTGGACGCCAAGACTATCATAGCATTGCGATCATATCGGCCAACTCATATCGGTTTGATCCCGGGCGGCATCGCCTGATCGCGACCCGCGCGCTCCTGGTACAGCTTGATCACTGCGGCGGCGGTCTCCTCGATCGAGCGGCGCGTCACATCGATCACCGGCCAGCCATTATCGGCGAACATGCGGCGGGCAAAAGCCAGTTCGTTCTTAACCCGCTCCTCATCGACGTAGGAGGTTTCGGTATTCTCGTTAAGCGACAGTAGCCGGTTGCGGCGAATCTGGATCAGGCGATCAGGCGCGGTGGTAAGACCAACCACCATCGGCCTGCGTAGCCGGAACAGCAGATCGGGCGGCGGGCTTTCCACCACCAGGGGGATATTTGCCGTCTTGAAGCCGCGATTGGCGAGGTAGATGCTCGTCGGCGTCTTGGATGTGCGTGATACGCCTGCGAGCAGCAGGTCCGCCTCTTCCCAGTTCTCCCAGCCGATCCCGTCATCGTGGGCGATGGTAAACTGGATCGCATCGACACGGGCGAAATAGGCTTCGTCCATCGCGTGTTGCCGGCCGGGGCGACCCTTGGCTTCCTGGCCCAGCCGTTCTTCCAGAGCCACGGTGATGGCATCGAGCGCATCAACGTGTTTCAGCCCCAACGCGCGACACCGCTCCTCCAACTGCTCACGAATATCCAGATTTACTAGCGTATAGAGCACCAGTCCCGGCTTGGCCTTGAATTCATCGACGATCCGTTCGAGATGCTGGCGCGAGCGGACCATCGGCCAGAAGTGCCGCGTCACGTCACTGTCCTCGAACTGCGCGAGCGCGGCCTTGGCGATCATTTCCAGCGTCTCGCCGGTGGAGTCTGACAGCAGGTGAAGGTGGAGTGAAGTCAAGTGATGCGCCCTGTGGACAGTTGGCCGCATAAACCACGGGAGGGAATGGCGGACAAGCTATGGATGGAATTGTACCCCCGCTACCGGCCATTGCGCGCGCAGCTTCATGCGCAGGCTGTAGCACTTTTGCCCAGCCTGTGGGTAACGGGGACAAGCATTGCTTGACGCGCAAAGACAACGAGTCGATGCCTGCCGCATCGCCGATCGGCGCGGGAGGAGTCCGGCGAAGACCGGTAATCCCCGCAATCCACAGGCCCAACTATCTACTGAATCCTTATATATAATAATTATTTATTGGATTGGACTCTCTCAGGATGCCCGGACTCCTTCTCGAAAACCTGTGTGGTACACGAACCGAAAAGCGCCCCGTGTGGCTGATGCGGCAGGCTGGGCGCTACCTGCCGGAGTACCGCGCGTTGCGGGCGGAAAAGGGCGGATTCCTCGAACTGGTCTATGACAGCGAGGCAGCGGCAGAGATCACCCTGCAGCCTATCAATCGCTTCGGTTTTGATGGGGCGATCCTGTTTTCGGATATCCTGATCGTGCCGCACGCGCTGGGGCAGGATCTGTGGTTCGAAGCCGGGGAAGGCCCGCGCCTCGCGCCGCCGCTGGTGGACGGGGCATGGCAGGCGCTGGAAGCGGCACCGCGGCATTTCGAGCCGGTCTGGCGCACAGTGGCGCTGACCAAGGCTCAGCTTTCGGACGATGTGACAATGCTCGGTTTCATCGGGTCGCCGTGGACGGTGGCGACATATATGGTGGCGGGGCAGGGGTCGAAAGATCACCACGCGGCGCGCTCGCTCGCCTATCGCGATCCTGCAGCTTTCCAGTCGCTGATCGATGCGATCGAAGCGGCAAGTCTCACCTATCTGCTCGGCCAGATCGATGCGGGCGCAGAAGCGGTGCAATTGTTCGACAGCTGGGCGGGTTCGCTCAGCCCCGACCAGTTCGAACGCTGGGTCATCGCCCCCAACGCGCGGCTTGCTGCTGCCATCCACGAAGCGCGACCGGGGGTTCCGGTCATCGGCTTCCCGAAAGGTTCGGGTGCCAAGCTGCCCGCCTATGCCCGCGAAACCGGCGTGGATGCGGTGGGAGTGGACGAAACCATCGATCCGCACTGGATCACCGCCCAGTTGCCCGGCGGAATGCCCGTGCAGGGCAATCTCGATCCGATGTTGCTGTTGGCAGGCGGGGAAGGTCTGGACGCGCAGGTGGGCAAGATCTGCCATGCCTTTGCCGACCGTCCGCATGTGTTCAATCTGGGCCACGGGATCGACAAGGAAACTCCGATCGCCCACGTCGAGCAATTGCTGGCGGTGCTGCGCGGTTAGTGGGTGACGGCGCGGCGGAAGCTGGATAGAGGACAGCGATGCAGGAATTTCTCGCGCCGATCTATCTCTGGCTCAAGGCGGGGCACATCATCTTCGTGATTTTCTGGATGGCCGGGCTGTTCATGCTCCCCCGGCTGTTCGTCTATCACCAGGAAGCGCCCGCCGGATCGGAAGAAGCTGCGCGCTATGCCGATCGCGAACAGAAGCTGCTCAAGATCATCCTGCTGCCTTCGATCATCGTCGTCTGGGTGCTGGGCCTGTCATTGCTGGGCACCCGGCTGGTGCCGATGGGCGGCTGGTTCCATCTGAAGCTGCTTCTGGTGTTGGCCCTGTCCGGCTACCACGGATATCTCTCGGCCTATGCGAAGAAGTTGGCGCGCGGCGAACCGTCGCTGTCGGGCAAGCAGATGCGGCTGCTGAACGAAGTCCCCGGCGTGGCTGCGGCGCTGATTGTCGTGCTGGCTATCGTCAAACCGTTCTGAGTGCCCGCCGGAATCATCGGGCAGCTGTAAATCGAGAATTGACCGCGGTGGGGCCGTGCCATATTGCGGTTGCATCACCGGCTAGAGGTCGCGCTTCACAGGCGACCGGGTCTGCTTTCTCCAAGCCCAATCGGCCCGCCGGCATCCCAACCAAGACGGAAATACCATCATGCATTTGAAAGAACTGAAACAGCGGACGCCGGCAGAATTGGTCTCGATGGCCGAGGAAATGGGCGTCGAAGGCGCCAGCACCATGCGCCGCCAGGACCTGATGTTCGCGATCCTTAAGGAAGTGGCCGAGGATGGCGAGGAAATCCTCGGCATCGGCACCATCGAAGTGCTTCAGGACGGCTTCGGATTCCTCCGCTCGCCTGAAGCCAATTACCTGGCCGGACCGGACGATATCTACGTTTCGCCCAACCAGGTCCGTAAAATGGGCCTACGTACTGGTGACACCGTCGAAGGCGAGATCCGTGCCCCGCGCGATGGCGAACGCTATTTTGCCCTGACCAAGCTGCTCAAGGTGAATTACGACGATCCTGAAGCCGTCCGCCACCGCACCAATTTCGACAACCTCACCCCGCTATACCCCGATGAGCGACTGAATCTCGACACCAAGGACCCGACGGTCAAGGACAAGTCGGCGCGCGTGATCGATCTCATCAGCCCGCAGGGCAAGGGCCAGCGCGCGCTGATCGTCGCCCCGCCACGGACCGGCAAGACGGTTCTGTTGCAGAACATCGCGAAGGCCATCACCGATAACCATCCCGAAGTGATCCTGCTGGTGCTGCTGGTGGACGAGCGGCCGGAAGAAGTCACTGACATGCAGCGGAGTGTGAAGGGTGAAGTGATTTCCTCCACCTTTGACGAACCAGCTTCGCGCCACGTACAAGTCGCTGAAATGGTTATTGAAAAAGCCAAGCGGCTGGTCGAACACAAGCGCGACGTGGTGATCCTTCTCGATTCGATCACCCGTCTTGGCCGCGCGTATAACACTGTCGTCCCGTCATCGGGCAAGGTGCTGACCGGCGGTGTCGATGCCAATGCGCTCCAGCGGCCCAAGCGCTTCTTCGGCGCGGCGCGCAATATCGAGGAAGGCGGCTCGCTCTCGATCATCGCCACTGCGCTCATCGACACCGGCAGCCGCATGGACGAAGTGATTTTCGAAGAGTTCAAAGGCACCGGCAACAGCGAAATCGTGCTTGATCGCAAGGTGGCCGACAAGCGCATCTTCCCGGCGCTCGATGTCGGCAAGTCCGGCACCCGCAAGGAAGAACTGCTGGTCGATCAGGCGCAGCTCAGCAAGATGTGGGTCCTGCGCCGCATCCTGATGCAGATGGGCACGATCGATTCGATGGAATTCCTGCTCGACAAGATGAAGGATTCCAAGACCAACGAAGATTTCTTCGCGACGATGAACCAGTAGTCGCCTGCCCTGGCGGGCAGCTTGCCGGATGAGAGAGAAGGGACGCCTGCCATGAAAGTCCATATCGAGATCGACTGCACTCCTGAAGAGGCGCGGCAATTCATGGGACTGCCTAATGTCGAGCAGGCCAATGCAATCTATGTCGATACAATTGCGAAGGCGATGCAGGGCGTTTCGAACACCGAGCAGCTCGAGCAATATGCGCAGCAGCTGGCGCCGATGGGGCAAATGGGGCTAAAAATGTTCCAAAGTTTCGTCGAAGGGGCGAGCCGGAATATGACAGGCGGCGCCGCGCCGTCGGAGAAGACTGGTGATGCCGATTAACCTGTTGTAATGATTACAATATTTGCCCTATCTAGCGGCGCACCGCCTGCCGGGATAGGGGTGATTCGCATGACCGGGCCGCAAGTTCAGTCAGCCCTTTCCCTGGTTGCTGGCATGGTCCCGCCGCCGCGCAGGGCTACGCGGGCCAACTTTCATGACGCAGCCGGCGACTTGCTCGACGACGGGTTGGTGCTGTTCTTTCCCGGCCCGCATTCGGTGAGCGGTGAGGACCTGGCGGAATTCCATTGCCATGGAGGTCGTGCGGTCATTGCTGCGGTCGAGCGGGCGCTGGGTAAAGTGCCGGGGTGCAGACGCGCGGAACCGGGCGAGTTTACTCGCCGCGCCTTTGCCAACGGTCGGATCGATCTGGCCGAAGCTGAGGGTTTGGCCGACCTCCTCTCTGCCGAAACCGAGATCCAGCGGCGCAGCGCCATTTCGATGGCCAGCGGTGCGCTTTCACGGCAGGTGGAAGGCTGGCGGGAACGGGTCCTGGTGCTCTCGGCACAGGTCGAAGCTGTGCTAGACTTCGACGACGAAGGTGATGTTTCCGGCCTTCCGCAGCACTTTGCGCTGGAACTGTCTGCGCTGGCGAGGGAACTGCGGGAGGCGCTCGCAGCACCCCATGCGGAGGTATTGAGGGAAGGCTTTCGGGTTGCTCTTGCCGGCCCCCCGAATGCGGGGAAATCGACTTTGTTCAACGCCTTGACCGGCAGCGAGGCTGCGATAACCGCAGACATACCGGGCACTACGCGGGACGTGCTGACCCAGTCGGTTGCGCTTGCTGGCATACCTTTCACCTTCGTCGACATGGCCGGACTGCGCGCGCCGGGAGAAGACCGGATCGAGGCCATCGGAATTGCGCGGGCGGGGGAGGAGGTTAGTCGGGCAGACCTTGTCTTGTGGCTTGGACCGGAAGGGAAGGGGCCCGCTGGTGCCTGGGAAATTGACGCGCAATGTGACCGTCAAGACCATGTCGCAAAACATCGGTCCGACTTTGGCGTTTCAGCACTTACTGGCGAAGGCCTTTCAGACCTTCGTGATGCGCTGCTCAACGCGGCGCAGGCGGCTATGCCCAAACCGGGTACTGCGGCAATCAACGCACGCCAGCGAGTACGGCTTGAGGAAGGGCTTGCCGGACTTGCAACGGCGGCACTGGCTACCGATCCGCTGCTCGTTGCCGAAAGCCTTCGCCTGACGCGAGTTGCCTTCGATGGACTGACAGGGCGCGCGTCAACGGAGGACGTGCTTGACGCGTTGTTCGGGCGATTCTGCATCGGCAAGTGACTGTTCCACGTGGAACAACGTTCAGCACAATCGGTTTTGACCCGCATAGATCCCGGCGTTAGTGACGGGTGATGGAGATGTTTGATGTCATCGTTGTTGGCGGCGGTCATGCCGGATGCGAGGCAGCGGCTGTTGCAGCGCGGATGGGCGCGCGCACCGGGCTGATAACATTCGATGCAAGCAAGCTCGGAGCGATGAGCTGTAACCCGGCGATCGGCGGCCTTGGCAAGGGCCATCTTGTACGCGAGGTCGACGCTTTTGACGGGTTGATTGGCCGCGCGGCGGATGCGGCCGCAATTCATTACCGGATGCTCAATCGCTCCAAGGGCAGCGCGGTGCAGGGGCCGCGCGTGCAAGCCGATCGCCGGTTGTTTCGGGCCTCGGTGCAGGCGATGCTGGCGCAGCAGGACAATCTGTTGATTATCGAGGCCGAGGCCTCCGAGCTGCTCAGCGAGGGAGGCCGAATCGTCGGCCTCCGCCTGAGCGACGGGAGTGAGATCGCGGGGCGCTCGGTTGTCCTTTGCACGGGCACGTTCCTTGGCGGCACGTTGTTCAGAGGCGAGGAGCGATTTGAGGGCGGGCGGATTGGCGAGAACTCTGCGCAGAAGCTGGCGGTTCAGCTCCGCTCCGCAGAATTGCCGATGGCACGGCTCAAGACGGGCACGCCACCACGGCTCGACGGGCGTACGATTGACTGGGCGCGATTGGAGGAGCAACCCTCCGATAGCGAACCCTGGACGATGTCGCCGCTCACCCCGCGACGCGCAAATCCCCAGGTTTTTTGCGCCATTACCCGCACGAACCCCCGAGCGCACGACATCATCGCCGCAAACCTTTACCGCTCACCGCTGTTTACCGGCGCCATCGGAGCGGCAGGTCCGCGCTATTGCCCGTCGATCGAGGACAAGATCCACCGTTTTGCGGACCGCGACGGCCATCAGGTCTTCCTCGAGCCCGAAGGCCTCGACACACATCTGGTATACCCAAACGGCATAAGCACTTCGCTTCCGATCGACGTGCAACTTGCAGTGCTGCACTCGATGGAGGGGTTGGAGCACGTTGTAATGGAAGTGCCCGGCTATGCGGTCGAGTATGATCATATCGATCCGCGCGCGCTTGGCCCGGATCTCCAGCTCAGTGCGATGCCAGGCCTCTACTGTGCCGGGCAGGTCAACGGCACGACCGGCTATGAGGAAGCGGCCGCACAGGGTCTGATGGCGGGTATGCACGCGGCTTGTAACATTCTGGAGCGGGCTCCACCCGCCCTAGATCGTGCCAACAGCTATATGGCGGTGATGATCGACGATCTCACCCTTCATGGGGTCAGCGAACCATACCGGATGCTTACCGCGCGAGCTGAGTACCGGCTGCGACTGCGGGCTAACAATGCCACGACGCGGCTAACGCCATTGGCCGCAGATTCAGGTTGTTTGGGTGCCGAGCGGCAGGATTGGTTCGCTCGACGGGAGGAGGAGCGATCCTCGTGGAACGACGTGCTCGATCAGGCAGTAGCGGCAGGAGAGCTGGCGGATGCTGGGCTAGCGATCAAGCGCGATGCCGGGCGCAAACCTCTGCGTGAATGGCTGACTTTTCCCGAGCTCTCTATGGAGAGCCTCTTGCCCTGGCTCGATCCGGTATATGACCCCACCTCCGAGCTGGCCGGGGAACTGGCGGAGGATGCCGTCTATGCGCCCTATCTCCAGCGGCAAGATGCTGAATTGCGTGATTTACGCAATAGTGAGGCCTTGGTCTTGGGAGAGGGGTTCCCCTTTTCGGAGGTCCCGGGGCTATCGAACGAGATGGTCGAGCGCCTGTCTACGGCCCGCCCGCGCAACCTCGCCGCAGCTGGACGAGTGCGAGGAATAACTCCGGCGGCGCTTGCGGCATTGCTGGTCCATGCGAAACGCCGTAATCGGGTGGCATGATCGATAGCGAAGAAGCGGCTCGTGCATTTTGTGCGGGGCGGTGCGATGATGCCGCGATGGCGCGGCTGGAGCAATTTGCGGCGCTGTTGGCGGAAGAGAATGCAAGGCAGAATCTTGTGTCGGCAGCGAGCCTCGATTCGGTGTGGCAGCGGCATCTGGCTGACAGTCTCCAGCTGCTTGACCACGTTCCACGTGAAACTTGTCGATGGCTGGATCTTGGTTCGGGTGCAGGCATGCCCGGACTGGTGATTGCGCTCGCCCGACCGGAAATTTCGATGGGCTTGGTTGAATCGCGGAGAAAACGGATCGATTGGCTGGAGGGAATCAGGGTCCGATTCGACCTCGTTCGCTGTACCGTTTACGGTTCTCGTCTCGAAAATGTGGATAGCCACAACGCTTCGGTAATCACTGCGCGGGCCTTCGCGCCATTGGGCAAGCTGCTGAACTTATCCGCCCGGTTTTCCACACACTCTACCCGCTGGGTGTTGCCGAAAGGGCGGTCGGGCGCGCAAGAACTGGCTGAGCAGCCCGCGAACGTCCGAAACATGTTCCACGTGGAACAATCCCGGACGGATCCCGAAGCGGGCGTTCTTGTCGGCACAGGGAGGCCACCGCTACCATGATCGTCGTTGCCATAGCTAACCAGAAGGGCGGTGTGGGCAAGACCACCACGGCGATCAATATCGCCACCGCCATGGCCGCGAGCGGCTGGCGGACACTGCTGGCAGACCTGGACCCCCAGGGGAACGCATCGACCGGCATCGGCATTCGCGCCGCCGATCGTGACCTTTCTAGCTATGATGTATTGGTCGATCAGGCTCCACTGGCCGATTGCATCATGCGAACGACCATTCCCGGCCTCGATCTTGTTCCGGCCACTGTCGACCTCAGTGGCGCGGAAATCGAACTGGTGGGAGTAGAGAATCGCACTCACCGGCTGCGCGATGCCTTCGCCCGCCACACCGGGCATGATATCTGTTTCATCGATTGTCCTCCCTCGCTTGGCCTCTTGACCCTGAATGCGCTCTGCGCGTCTGATACCTTGTTGGTGCCGCTGCAATGTGAATTTTTCGCCCTAGAGGGCCTCAGTCAGTTGCTACAAACTGTCGAGCAGGTGCAGCAGCGCTTTAACCCCGATCTTGGAATCGTTGGCATTGCCTTGACGATGTTCGATCGCCGCAACCGATTGACCGATCAAGTGGCGGACGATGTCCGCGAATGTCTCGGCAATCTGGTCTTCGAGGCGGTGATCCCGCGCAACGTGCGCTTGTCCGAAGCGCCAAGTCACGGTCTTCCGGCACTGGTTTACGATCATTCGTGCACCGGAAGTCGCGCATATATGGCCTTGGCGCGTGAACTGATCGGACGGCTCCCGGCACAGAAGGTGGCAGCATGAGCGAAAACGATATGGATACGCCTGCGCAGGCCCATCCGCCACGGCGCAAGCTGGGACGCGGACTGGGTGCGCTGATGGGAGATGCGCGGCGCGAGGAGCCGCTGGTAACCCAGCGTCCTCCATCGAGCCCGGGTGGCCAAGAGGTCGCGAACGGTGGCGTGATCCGCACCGATGGCCTGGCAATGTTGGCCGTCGCCGATATCGAACCGCACCCCGACCAGCCACGGCGCCACTTCGATGAAGAGGCGCTGGCCGAGCTGGCTGCTTCTATCGCCAGCAGGGGCGTAATCCAGCCGGTGATTGTCCGTCCGCAGCCGCGTGGCAAGTATCAGCTGGTTGCGGGGGAGCGCCGCTGGCGTGCCTCACAGAAGGCACAAATCCACGAAATCCCGGCGATCATACGCGATCTGGATGATCGGGAGGTCATGGCGCTCGCGCTGATCGAGAATATCCAGCGCGAAGACCTCAATCCCATCGAGGAAGCCCGCGCGTACCAGCGGTTGGCCCAGTTCGAGGATATGACCCAAGCCGAAATCGGCGCAATGGTGGAAAAATCGCGCAGCCACGTCGCCAATCTGCTGCGATTACTCTCGCTGCCGGGAGGAGTGCTGGACCTGCTCGAAGTGGGCAAGCTCGACATGGGCCATGGGCGCGCGCTCATCGGGCTGGAGAACGCCGAGGAGATCGCCAAGCAGGCTGTTGCCCAGGGACTCTCGGTCCGCGAAGTCGAGAAGTTGGCGCGCAAGAGCCGTAACGGTGGCGAATCGCCTGCACGCAGGCAGGCCCGGCCTTCCCGCGATCCGGCGCAGGACGCGGATATCGCGGCGGTGGAGAACCACCTCGAGGAGTTTCTCGGCCTGCCGGTGAAGATTGTGACAGATGAAGATCCGCGGACCGGTTCGGTCACCGTGCGGTTCCGCACCCTCGATCAATTAGACCTTATTTGCCAGAGACTTACTGGTGGTGGAATTTGATTTCCCGCTAAATAGACGCCGCGCAGGAAGTTGCTCGGCGCAAATTTGGGGATGTTTAAATCAACCTCAGTCCGTAGGCGTCAGCTTGCCGCGCGGGCGGGGTGCAGGGCGGGGTTGGGGACGCGGGCGCGGAGTGGGACGCGACACCGCCTGTTCTACCTCAACCCATTCCTCGGTCACCACTTCGCGGCAAGTGCGGCAATCGTCGCCGCGGCGATGTCCTCGCCGCGAGCTGGCCGCCACCGGCACCATCACTACCTGTTGCGCCTGCGCGAATTCGCCTCCGCCCAACTCGTGGCGGCGCAGATAGGCGTCGCAATAGCGCGCGGCCCAGATCTCGTTGCGGCTGAGTTCGCCGTCCCCGTCGCCATCGAGCACCGAGCCGATTGCTGCTCCGGCCAGTCCGCCAAGCCCCGCGCCGACCACCGTGCCCAACAGCCGGTCGCCATCGGCAATCCGGTTGCCCGCGACGCCGCCGAGCACCGCACCAAGCAAGCCGCCAATCAGCCTGCCGTCCTCATCGCGCTCGTCCTCATAATATCCGCCACCGTCGGCCATGAGGTACTGGCAATCCATCAGCCACTGGTCCCGCTCGGCAGCGGAATAGGCAAGGCGCGGGCCTTCATCACGGTGATGCCTGCCTCGATGGCGCCGATGATGGCTATCACGATCATGGCGTCCGTCGCGATATCCCCACGTGTCGTAATCACCATACCCGGTCCATTCCCCGCGATAATCGACACCGGTGGTGCGACCCTCATCATCAGTATAGGTGCCATCCCATTCGCCGCGCCAGCTTTCGTCTTGCGTCCATTCGCCCTGCCATTCGCCGTCATATTCGCCTTGATGCACTTCCAGCGGCGGCAGTGGATCGGCGACGCCATGATAGCGATCGTCCTGCGCGGCAGCAGGAACCGACGCTGCGAGCACGGCGGAGCCGGCGAGCAGAAGGGCAGAGCGGATCGACATCGGGGTGATTTCCCTCATACAGAGCGGGCGGACGCCCATTAACTCCATATTTACCAAGCAAAGGCGCGGAAAACCAAGCGGGCCGATATTGCTGTCCCGTTACGGGGCAAAGATCGCGCTAGATGCGGCTGGCAAGCAGTGCCGCAAGGGCCTCGATCCCGGTGCGATCCTCGGCATCGAAACGGGCGAGGGTGGGGCTGTCCAGGTCGATCACTGCGATGACCTTGCCATCGCGCAGTACCGGCACGACCAGTTCGGAACGGCTACGCGCGTCGCAGGCGATATGGCCTGGGAAAGCATGGACATCCTCCACCAGCTGGGTCTCCCCGCTCACCGCAGCCGCGCCGCAGACGCCCACACCGAGCGGGATGCGGATGCAGGCGGGGCGGCCTGCGAAGGGGCCGAGCACCAGTTCGCCATCGACCATCCTGTAGAACCCGGTCCAGTTGCAGTCCTGCAGGAAGTCGCCAAGCAGCGCCGCGACATTGGCCATATTGGCCACGGCGTCGGGTTCACCCGCCGTCAACGCATCGGCCGCCTCAAGCAGCGCGGCGTAGAGTTCGGTTTTGGGCGCATCGGCACCCGGGGCAAAGTCGTACATCGCCCAAGACTTAGTGCGCGAATGGATTGCCGCAAGGCTTGCCCTCGCTTATCGTCATGCCATGCGCACTCTCAAGAAGATCCTTATCGCCCTGCTGGTCCTGCTGGTTGTTGGCGGAGCCATTCTGTGGTGGCTGACTCGCCCCGTTCCCTCGCAATATACCCTCGAGGAAACCAGCGGCACCGATCCGGTACTGGCCGAGCCGGACGAACAGCTTATTCCGACCGTCAGCATCGCCAAGCCGATCGGCTGGGGTGAGGATGGTGCGCCGACACCCGCCGAGGGGCTGGAAGTCAACCGCTTCGCCGAAGGGCTGGAGCATCCGCGGGTGATCTACACACTTCCCAACGGCGATGTGCTGGTTACACTTACCAACGCACCCGAACGCCCACTGGCAGGCGGCTGGCTGACCAATCTTGTTGCCGGGTTCCTGTTCGCCGAAGCCGGTGCGGCGGTGCCTTCGCCCAACCAACTGGTGCTGCTGCGCGATGCCGATGAAGACGGTCGCGCCGAAGAGCAACACGTGCTCCGTGAGGCCGATCTCGATTCGCCTTCCGGAATCGCCTGGTTCGACGACAATCTCTATATTGCCAATCACAATGAGGTGTTGCGCTTCGACTATGCGCTGGGCGGCAATGCCGTCACCGCGGAACCAGAAAAGATCGTCGACCTGCCCGCAGCGGGCAACCACTGGATGCGCAACATAATTCTCTCGGAAGACGGCACCCGGCTCTATGTTGCGGTAGGCTCTGCATCCAACATCGGCGAAAGCGGGATGGAGATTGAGGAAGGCCGCGCAGCGATCCACGAAATCAATCTCGAAACCGGCTCGATGCGGCTGTTCGGCGCGGGACTGCGCAATCCCAACGGCATGGCGTGGAACCCGTGGACCGGCGAGCTGTGGACCACGGTGAACGAACGCGACATGCTCGGAAGCGATCTGGTGCCCGATTACATGTCCAACGTGCCGATCGGGGCGCACTACGGTTGGCCCTGGGTCTACTACGGCGATGTTCTGGACGAGCGGGTCGAAGCGCCGATGCCGCGCTTCCTCACCGAATATACGCGGGAACCCGAATATGCGCTGGGTGCCCACGCGGCAGCGCTGGGGCTCGTGTTCACCGAGGAAGGTTCGCGGTTAGGCAGCGCGTTCGGCCAGGGGGCCTTCGTGGCCCGCCATGGATCGTGGAATCGCTTTCCGGCGGCGGGTTATGATGTGGTCTTCGTGGAATTCGACGCGCGCGGGAATCCGGTGGGGCTGCCGCGCAATGTGCTGCAAAGCTTCCTGACCGGCGATGGCGAGACCTTCGGCCGCCCGACGTGGGTCGAATGGGATCGCACCGGGGCGCTGCTGGTGAGCGACGATACCGGCAATATCATCTGGCGGGTGACTGCTCCGGGTGCTGATGGTGCAGCAGCGATCCAGCGGAACGCCGGCGAGCGCCTCCCGCCGCGCAGGCAATTGCAGGGCGACCCCGCCCGGGCTTTCGAGGAAGGCGCCATTTCGCCGCAGGATATCATGTAGTCCTGCATGCGGGCGCGGCGGTCAGAGTCGCTGCCCCGCGCGGCCTGCAAGATCGGTGATGTAATGCCAGGCAATCCGGCCTGATCGTGCGCCGCGCCGCTTGGCCCACTCCAACGCCTCGTGCTCGTCGAGCGCGAGCCCATATTCCCCGGCATAGCCGCGCAGCATGGCGAGATAGTCGTCCTGGCTGGCGTTGTGGAAGCCGAGCGAGAGGCCGAAGCGGTCCGCCAATGCCAGATTGTCGTCCACCGCATCTCGCGGGTTGATCGGATCGTCCTGCTCGGCCGCGTTACGCGGTAGAATAGCGCGACGGTTGGAGGTGACTGCCAGCCTTACATTGGCCGGTCGTGCTTCCACCCCACCGTCGAGCCATGAGCGCAAATGGCGCGGGGTGGCATCGTCGCTCTCGGCAAAGCCCAGATCGTCAATAAAGACGAGGAAATTGCGTTCGATTCCATTGAGTTGGCCGAACAGCGCGGGGAGTGACGCCACGGCGTCCGTTCCCACCTGGACCAGTGCGATGCTTCGGCCTGCCGTCTGCGCTGAGGAGACAGCGGAGCGCAGCAGTGCCGACTTGCCCATCCCGCGCGCGCCCCACAGCAGCATGTCATGCGCCGCTGCGCCCGCCGCCAGCCGCGTGACATTCTGCACGACGCTGGCCTTCTGCCGATCGATCCCGCGCAGCAGGTCCAGCGCGGGGGCTTCGATTTGCGGTACGGCGCGCACACCTTCTCCCGTCCAGACATAGGCGGGAGCAGCGAGCCAGTCCGGCTGTTGCTGGTGCTCAGGTGCGAGTGATTCGAGCGCAGCGGCAATCCGTGCGAGCAGTTGGGCTTGGTCTTCCATCGATGCTGTCATTATAGGCAGCCGCTATGAGCGGCAAGGAACCTCGAATTCTGGCACCCGACGCGGAAGGCGTGGCTGAAGCGGCGGCATTGCTCCGCGCGGGGCAACTCGTGGCGATCCCGACCGAGACGGTTTACGGCCTCGCCGCGCGCGCGGACTCTGCCGAAGCTGTGGCGCGTATCTATCGTGCCAAGGGGCGGCCGGAGTTCAATCCGCTGATCGTCCATGTGGGCTCGCTGGAAATGGCGCAAAGGCTGGCGCAATTCGGTCAGCGCGCCCTCGATCTGGCGGATCGCTACTGGCCCGGCCCGCTCACGCTGGTGCTTCCGGCGCGCGCCGATGGCGGGATTGCCCGGGCAGTCACAGCCGGCCTGCCGACCATCGCCCTGCGCCAGCCTGCGCATCCGGTGGCTGCTCGCATACTCGCTGAGACCGGCGTGCCGCTCGCCGCGCCTTCGGCCAATCGCAGTTACGCCGTCAGCCCGACCAGACCCGCGCATGTGCTGGCCTCCTTCGGTGCCGATTCGCCGCCGGTGGTGGACGGCGGACCGTGCACCGAAGGGCTGGAATCCACGATTGTGGCGTTGCGTCCCGGTGGCGGCTGGCAAATGCTGCGCCCCGGCCCAGTGTCACATGAGGAACTCGGCTTGCTGCTCGGCCCGGAGGAAAAGTCGCGCGGCGCGACTGTCGAAGCGCCGGGACAACTGGCGAAGCACTATTCGCCGGGCAAGCCGGTGATCCTAGATTGCGGGGAACCATTGCCGGATAGTTTCGTCATCGGTTTCGGGGCCGTGACCGGTGATGTGAATCTTTCGGCGGATGGAGATCTCGCCGAAGCGGCGGCGCGTCTCTATGACTGCCTGCACCAGGCGGCTGCATCACCGTGTCCGATAATCTGCGTCGCCCCCATCCCGCACTACGGCATGGGCGATGCGATCAACGATCGCTTGCGTCGCGCTGAGGCCTCTTAATCGGGTTCAACCGGCTCCACAGGAATCGAAGGCAGCAGTTCATCCATTTCCTGCCGGATGGCGACCGCACGGCGGCAGGCTTCATTATCGCCGCCAACGCATTCATCCTCCGCTTCCTCGTAATCGCCCTGCAATTCGCCGAGTCGTTCCTCGCGTTGGCGGATTTCCCGGCCTCGGGCACGGTCCTGCTCATCCTGGCTGGTGGTGGCCCAGTCGGCGGCCTGAACCGCCCCGCGGACCGGCAGGGTTGCGACATCGACCAGCGTCTTGGCAACGCAGCCGCCAAGGGCGAATATGAGCGCCGGTGCAAGCAGGACAGCGGAACGCGGCATGGCAACCTCATGCGATAAGGGGCCGGCGGAACAATCCGCCAACCCCTTTCATGAACCCGCGCGCCTGAGCGGGCAATGAATTTAGGCGGGCCCTCCTTCGCTCGCCGCGTCGCCCGCAGGCCCCGCCGGTTCACAGATCAAGCTGCCCGAACCGACCGAATTGATCGTGCACTCAGCCGATCCGCGCACCCGCACCGTTCCCGATCCGGCGACATTGGCTTCGACGGTTCCATCCGAAGCAAAGGTGGCATTGCCGGAGCCGCCGATATTCACTTCAGCATCTCCGACCTGCAATTCGGCCATATCCGCCGTCCCGCTGCCGCCGATAGTCAGATTCATCCTCTCTGCGGCCCCCGAAGCGCGCACACGGCCACTGCCGCCGAGCACCACCTCGAGTCTGTCGCCATCGATTCCGCTGGCCACCACCTCGCCCGATCCGCCCACGATAAGTTCGGCATCGCTCGCGAGCCCGTCAGTGGTCACGCGTCCTGATCCGCCGATGGCAATGCTGTCCGGTGCGGGCATCGTGATGATGACCGTTGCCACATCGCTGTCGCCCCAGTCTCCCGATTCGCGGCCGATGGCGAGAGTGTGTTCGTCGAGCACGAAGCGCATGCGCTCGGTTGCGGCTGCACTGCCTTCGACAGCGACGGAAAATGTATCGCCGGTGGTGATTACCACGGAGTCCGGCCCGCCCAGCGCCAAGCCGGCAGGCGGGCCGCCTCCCAAGTCGAGCTCCTCGAGTGGAACGCCTTCCGCGCCACCGAAATTGACATTCATGCCATCGCAGCCCGAGAGGCCAATGGCTGCTGCAAGCGCCATTACGGGACCGAGTTTGCCAAAGACCGAGCCTATTCGCATCGAATTCTCCTCCTGTGTATTGTAGGAATAATACACAGACGCTGGAGTTTCAGCAAAGTCGCTGGTCGAGCCGGATTCGGAGTTCGCAGAACCCCGAAGCCCATGAAAAAGGGCCGCTCACACCCCGGTGAACGGCCCTTTTCGGTCAGTTACGGTGGTCAGAACGACTGGGTCAGGCGTCCTCTGCCGTATCGTAATACTGCGGCGCGTGCTCTTTCAGCACGTCGAGAATCTTGTTGAGCGCCGCCGGCTCGTCGGTCTTTTCCATCGCGGCCAGTTCACGCGCAAGGCGGCTGGAAGCGGCTTCGAAGATCTGCCGTTCGGAATAGCTCTGCTCGGGCTGGTCTTCGGGACGGAACAGGTCACGCGTCACCTCGGCAATCGAGACGAGATCGCCCGAATTGATCTTGGCTTCGTATTCCTGCGCGCGGCGGCTCCACATGGTCCGCTTGACGCGCGGCTTGCCCTTCAGCGTTTCCATCGCTTCCTTCAGCGTCTTGTCGCTGGAAAGCTTGCGCATCCCGATGGCTTCGACCTTGTTGGTCGGTACGCGGAGCGTCATCCGCTCCTTTTCGAAACGCAGCACATACAATTCGAGCTGCATTCCGGCAATTTCTTCATTCTGCAGTTCGATCACACGGCCAACGCCGTGCTTGGGATAAACAACGTAATCGCCGACTTCAAAGGCGGTCGCATTCGCGGCCATAGACAGTCCTTTCAATGGGCAGATCGCCGCATGTCACAATACAGGAATAACCTTCCGCTGGCAGGCAGCAGAACGCAATTCCAGGATGGTGGTGGATGCGGAAACCTGCCTTTCTATCCGCCTGTCGCCCGACCCGGAGCGAACAGTTGGGCAAGTATATAACATACTGGGGACACAATTTCTACCCGCGAAACACCAAGCTCGTGTCGGAGCACTAGCGCCCGCGTACTGCGGCAATTTCGGCTCCGAACAGCACTGCATAGGCGGAAAGGTAGAGCCAGGTAAGCAGGACGACAACCGCGCCGAGCGAGCCGTAAGTCGCATTATAATTACCGAAGTTCGCAACGTAATACCCGAACAGGGCTGTAAGCGCCATGATCGCGACAGAGGACACGATGGCACCGGGCAGGACCTGCCGCCAGCCGGGCTGCATCGCCGGTGGAGACCTGCGGTAAAGGAACGCGATGCCCGCCGTGCCTGCCGCACCGAGGATAAGGTAGCTCGCCAATTGGCCGATGAAGCGACCCAACCCGGATAGCTCGGGCAAGATCCCGGCCAGGGCTGCGGTTGCTGCCAGCGCGAGGACCACAAGGCCCATGCCCAGGAGGCCCGCGAGCGTGATCGCCAGCGCGAAGAGGTTTGCGCGCACGAAGCTGCGTTGTCCCTCGTCCTCGTACGCCATGGCGATGGCCGTTACTGCCGAAGCCGCCGCGTTGCGCGCGCCGAAAAGGGCGAGGGCGAGGGCGAGGAGAAGGCCAAGCCCCTTCGTGCTGCCCGACGTTTCGACCACGGCTTCCAGTTGCCCGCCGATCAGTTCGGCAGCAGAGGCGGGCAGGCTTTGCGCCAAATCGGCGATATGCTGCGCCACCAGTTCGGGGTCGGCCACCAGCCCGTAGCCCAGCACTGCCGCGGCCAGCAGGGGGACGATCGCGAGGAAAACGTAGTAGGAAATCCCCGCTGCCAGAATCGAGATATTGTCACGCCCGCCCGCAGTCCAGGCGCGTTTCAGATCATCGGTAAAGCCCATGGCCTGCCAACGCGGCAGGAGGCCAAGGGTTCAAAAATTTCTCGAATTACCTATCGCAAGCGGGAAGCTCAGTCGCCTTCACCCGGCGCTTCGGAGAAATAGGCTTCGAACTTCCCTTCTTCGCCCTTGTGCTCGTCGGCGTCGGCAGGCGGTTCTTTCTTCTCGGTAATGTTCGGCCATTCGGCGGAGAACTTCGTGTTCAGTTCCAGCCACTTTTCCAGCCCGCCTTCGGTATCGGGCAGAATCGCCTCGGCGGGGCATTCGGGCTCGCAGACGCCGCAGTCGATACATTCGCTGGGGTTGATGACGAGCATGTTCTCGCCTTCATAGAAGCAATCCACCGGGCAGACCTCGACGCAATCGGTATATTTGCATTTGATGCAGGCGTCGGTGACGACATAGGTCATGGCGGCGAAAGTCCCTTCTGTTGGTCTGCTGGTCCTATGGCGAATGGATTGCCAGCGTCAAGTTCCCGATAATGCAACCGCGCTTCGCTGGCGGGGCCACGCCGTTCGGGGAGCATATCTACGGCAATCACTTTGACGCTCTGGCCCATCGGCAGAGTGAGCACATCACCGGCGGCCACCGTCAAGCCACTGCGCGTGACCCGCGCGCCGTTGCAGCGCATATGCCCCTCGGCGATCCAGCGCTGCGCCACCGAGCGGCTTTTGGCGAAGCGCAGGCGGCACAGCAGCAGGTCGATCCGCATTGTCGGGGCGAGACCTCAGCGCTTGAACAGGTCGGCCAATCCGGCCAGCGCCTTGCCGGTCGCGGGCCGGTACGCGGGCGGGCGAGGATCGCGCGGTTCGCGACGCTCGGGCGGCGGTCCTCGCCGTTCTCCGCCCTGCGGCTTGGCATCACTTTGCGACTTGCCTTTGCCGTGGGGTTTCCGGTCGCCGCGAGGCTGCCTCGGCTTTTCGCCGGTGGATTGCTCCCCACGGGGCTTGTCGGTCTTCGGTCTTTCCCTGCGCGGCGGGCGAGCAGGGCGTGCCTGGGCGCTGTCCTTGCGCGGGGCGCGCCAGGTCCACGGTAGCGGGCGCGGCGGGCCGTAGACGCCTTCGGGCATTTCCTCCGCCTGCCCGGGACGGAAGCCAGCGTCCTTCATCAGGCTGCGGAAAGAGTCCGGCGACAGGCCCATGCTGGTCGGCAGAGCCAGATCGACCGGGAAGCCCTTCGCGCCTGTGTCCCGCGCCGATTTCGCGCGGCTTTCGTGCGCAGCGCGGAACAGTCGCTCGGCCATGTCGAGCCGGATCGCCTGGGTCCCAGCGCGGCGGTAGCCTGCGTGCGGGCGCTCGCTGGCTTCGATCACCGCGACCATCCCCGGCTGCACATCGCGCCGGTCCAGCGCCAGCGCGTGCAGCAACAGGCGCGGCGCGGGCTTGAGCAGCGCGGGCACGTAGACGTCGAGCGAGCCGATCGAGACGCCGAGCTTGCGCAGGAACGGGCGTTTTTCTTTGGGCACATGCGCCAGACCAGCATCCTCGCGCTTCACGGTGCCGTTGCGCGCCACAAGGGTGAGTAGCAGCGCGCGCACTTCGCTCCCGGCTTCGGGATCCTCCGCCGCCTCTTCCAGGGCCTTCAGCGGGGCGAGCGGGGCCAATTGCGCTTCGAGCCAGACCGCCAAGGCTTCGGTCATCCGCGCCAGCGCCGCCGGATCGAGCTGGCCCAGTTCCTTTGCCATCACGATTCGCGGCGCAGTAACGCTCTTGCCCTTTTCCAGCGTGGCGACTTTCTGCTCGCCGCGCATGACTGCGCCATCGGCAATCGTCAGTTCGCCCAGCGCATCGGCGATCAGGCTGTTGGCCTTGATCGCGAGCAGCGCGGGCATGTGCTTTTCCGCCGCCGCCAGCATCAGCTTGCGGTCTTCCTGGCTGGCATCGGCATCGACCACGAAGCGGAATCCCTCGAGATGGCCGATCGCCTGGCCTTCGACCGTCACCCGGCCATCCTGTTCCAAATTCACGCGCAAGAGCCCGGCATCCTTTCCCATTCCCTTCATCAATACAGCGGTTCGCCGATTGACGAAACGTTCGGTCAGCTTCTGGTGCAGCGCATCGGACAACCGCGCCTCTGCCGCGCGGGCGCGGGCGGCCATTTCGTCGCGCGCCAGCACCCAGTCGGGCCGCTGGCAGATATAGGCCCAGCTGCGAATCGCCAAGAGCCGCCCTTGCAATGTGTCGATATCGCCTGAAGTGTTGCCAAGTTCTGCCACCCGCGCGGAAACATAATCCGCGCCGATATGGCCGTGGCGCATGTCCTCCCACAATCGCGCGACGAAGCGGGCATGGTTGTCTGCGCCCAATTGGCGGAAATCGGGCAACTGGCAGACTTCCCAGAAGCGCTGCACCTGCCCCGGTGTCGTGACGCCATCGACGATCTCTGGCTGCTCGGCCAGCCGCTTGAGCACCGTAAGATCGATGGCTTCGGGGGCCGGCACCAGTCCGTCCCGCTGCGGTCTTGCTTCCAGATCGGCTACCAGCCGCTCCAGCGAGTCGAAGCGTGGAGCGGGATTGCGCCAGAACAGGTGGGTGAGCGGAGCGAAGCGGTGCTGCTCGATCGCATAGACCTCTTCCTCGGTGAACTCGAGCGGTGCGCCCCCGCGCCCTGCACCCGATACCGTGCCGAAAGTGCCATCGGTCTGGTGCCGCCCCGCGCGCCCGGCGATTTGCGCCATTTCCGCCGGAGTCAGCCGCCGCTGGCGCACTCCGTCGAACTTCGACAGCCCGGCGAAGGCCACGTGATGGACATCGAGATTGAGCCCCATGCCGATGGCATCGGTAGCGACGATGTAATCGACCTCGCCCGACTGGAACAGTTCAACCTGCCGGTTGCGCGTCTGCGGACTGAGCGCCCCCATCACCACCGCCGCCCCGCCGCGGAAACGGCGCAGCAATTCGGCGACCTGGTACACCTGCTCCACCGAGAAGGCGACGATGGCGCTGCGCGGCGGCAGGCGTGAGAGTTTGCAGGCCCCGGCGTGGCTGAGCGTGGAGAAGCGCGGTCTCCCTTCGATCTGCGCGCGCGGCAGCAGCTTGCGCACCATCGGTTCGAGCGTGGCGGAGCCGAGCAGCATCGTCTCATCCCGCCCGCGCGCGTGCAGCAGCCGGTCGGTGAAGATGTGCCCGCGCTCGCGGCCGGCGGCGAGTTGCGCTTCGTCCAGCGCGACGAATGCACGCCCGCCCCCATCTGGCGGCATGGCCTCGGCGGTGCAGAGAAAATAGCGTGCGTTCGGCGGCTCGATCCGCTCCTCGCCGGTAATCAGTGCGCAGGCCGCCTCGCCCTTGATCGCGCAGACCTTGTCATAGACTTCGCGCGCCAGCAGCCGCAGCGGAAAGCCGATCGCGCCGGAGGCATGGCCACACATCCGCTCGATGGCGAGATGGGTCTTGCCGGTGTTCGTCGGGCCAAGCACGGCGCGGACATTCCTGTCCGAGGGAGAGCTGTCGGGGGAAGACTGGATCACGATAGCTGATTCATGGGGCTTCACCGCCCCATGCGCAACTGTATGCGACTGCGCGGAGGGATTCGCTGGCGGTTCCCGCAGGTCGTCGCGCGCAGGACTCGATTGGTCGCCATTAAGCGCATATTTACTTTGACCGGGCAGGAATACGGGCAATTACGCTGACCAGGACAGGGTCGCGCCGTTCCTGAGGCTTAAGGGAACTCTCGCGCGCGGCTGCAAGGAGGGCGCGTTTGTTCAAGGATCGCCAGTGCGGGGAAGACGGCTTTGCCGGAGGGGACTTTCCGCCTGCCGCGCTTTCGCACGCCCAGGCGATTGAACCAGCGGCGGAATCTTCCGGGCCTCACATTTCAGGAAAACGGCGGATTACCCGGGTATCTTCGGTTTCCAGCCGGCTTGGCGAATGGCGCAGCCGCGCCTCCTCCGCGTTGTCTTCGATAGATATCGCTCCGGACCTTGCCCGCGACATCGGCTCGCGCCGCTGGCTGCGCGGAGTGGCGACGCTGATCGGGCTTTCGGCGCTGGCCATCGGTGCCTGGCCGGGATTCTCGCCCGTAGAAGCCGCACCCGCGATGCGGATCGACGACCATGTGCGAGACGAATTCCGCAGCCAGATGATCATGCCGCTGGCCTTGGGCGCGGATAGCGGACGGCGCATGGGTGCGACCTTTGCCGTGGCTGAGCTCGAAAGCGCGCCTGAAAGGCCAAGCCTCGCGCTGGTTGCGACGCTGGCACAAGGGGACGGGTTCGACCGGATGCTCCAGCGCGCGGGCGTGGGGGGTGACGAAGCGAACCAGATCGCCAGGATGATCGCTTCGGCAGTGCCCATTTCGGACATCGATCCGGGCACGCAAGTCGATATCACGCTTGGCCGCCGCACATCTGCGAACACGCCGCGCCCCGTCGATGCACTGTCGTTCCGCGCCCGGTTCGATCTGCAACTAGTGGTGGAACGGCAGGGCGGGCGGCTGGTGCTCGATCCGCGCCCGATCATGGTCGATGCCACTCCGCTCAGAGTGCGCGGCACGGTGGGGGACAGCCTCTACCGCTCCGCCCGCGCCGTCGGCGCGCCGCCCAGCGCGGTGCAACAGTTCCTGCGCACAGTCGGGCAGGAGTTCGATATCGACAACGACATCGTCGCGGGTGACGAGTTCGACATGATCATCGACTATCGCCGTGCCGCCACCGGCGAAATCGAAGTCGGCGACCTGCTCTATGCCGCCGTGATCCGCAATGACCGCCCGCAGGTGCAGCTGATGCGTTTCGGGCGCGAGGGGCAGTTCTTCGATGCGCGCGGCGAAGGCACCCGGCGAGAAGGGCTGATCGCTCCGGTCTCCGGCGCGATCAGTTCGCGCTACGGCATGCGCCGCCATCCGATCCTCGGCTACCGGCGGATGCATTCGGGCCTCGATTTCCGCGCCAGCCACGGCACCCCCATCTACGCTGCCACCGATGGCACGGTGAACTATGCCGGGCGCAACGGCGGCTACGGCAATTTCGTGCGCATCCGCCACGAGGGCAATCTGTCGACCGGCTATGCCCATATGAGCCGCATCGCGGTGCGCAACGGCGAACAGGTGCGGCGCGGGCAGGTGATCGGTTATGTAGGCTCCACCGGCCTCTCGACTGGCCCGCACCTGCATTACGAAATGTATCGCAACGGACAGACGATCGATCCTTCGACCGTGCGCTTCGTCACCCGCGCGCAGCTCAGCCCTGAGCAGATGGCGAATTTCCGGCAGCAATTGCTGCGGCTGCAAATGGTCGAAGCGGGCGCGGCTCTGGCCGACCTGCCGCCCGATCCGTCGATGAACGAAGCGCCGGTGCGCGAGATCGACCGGATCGAGAACCGCCAGCGCGTCGACTGACTTTCTAGCGCAACATTGCCCGCCGCCGCCTTTTGCGGCAGGACTTGCGCGCATGAACCGAAGCTATCCCAACACCCGCCTCCGACGCACCCGCGCCCATAGCTGGAGCCGCGCGATGGTGCGCGAAACGCTGCTGACGCCTGCCGATCTGATCTGGCCGCTGTTCGTCACCGATGGAAGCGGCGTCGAGGAGCCGGTTGCCAGCCTGCCGGGCGTCTCGCGCTGGTCGGTGGACCTAATAGTGGTGCGGGCGAAAGAGGCCGTGGGGCTGGGGATTCCCTGCATTGCCCTGTTCCCCAACACGCAAGGGAATCTGCGCAGCGATGACGGGGCCGAAGCGCTCAATCCCGACAACCTGATGTGCCGCGCGATCCGTGCGATCAAGCAGGCCTGCGGCAACGATCTGGGCGTACTCACCGACGTGGCTCTCGATCCCTATACCAGCCACGGGCAGGACGGTCTGCTCGACGCGCACGGTTATGTGGCGAACGACGATACCGTGGCCATGCTGGTCGACCAGGCGGTCAACCAGGCCGAAGCGGGCGCGGATATCATTGCCCCCTCGGACATGATGGACGGACGGGTCAGGGCGATCCGCATGGCGCTGGAAATGGGCGGGCACCACAATGTCCAGATCATGGCCTATGCCGCCAAATACGCCTCCGCTTTCTATGGCCCGTTCCGCGATGCGGTGGGATCGGGCGGGCTGCTCAAGGGCGACAAGAAGACCTACCAGATGGACCCGGCCAATGGCGAGGAAGCGCTGGCCGAAGTGGCGCTGGATATTGCCGAGGGTGCGGATAGCGTGATGGTGAAGCCCGGTCTCGCCTATCTCGACATCGTCTGGCGAGTGAAGCAACGCTTCGAAGTCCCCGTTTATGCCTATCAGGTGAGCGGCGAATATGCACTGATCGAAGCGGGCGCGGCGGCGGGTGTCGCGGACCGGAACGCGCTGCTGATGGAAAAGCTGATCGGCTTCAAGCGCGCTGGATGTTCAGGGGTGCTGACCTACCACGCGCCCGTCGCGGCGCGACTGCTGAATGGCTGAATTCCGCCACGAGACGCAGCGCCTGATCCTGCGCGACTGGCGCCCGGAAGACTGGGCGGAGCAGTGGCGCGTGACCGATACGCCCAATGTCATGCGCTGGCTTGGCGGGTTGCTGGGTGAAGAGGGGCGCGCTGCGCAGATTGCGCGGATCGAGACATGCCAGGCGGCCAACGGCTTCTGTTTCTGGCTGGTCGAACGCAAGGCCGACGGTGGCCACTTGTCGCACGAAATGCTCGGGATGTGCGGATTGAAGCGAGCCGATGCGCCGGGGAGCACCGTCACCGGCATGATGGAAGTCGGCTGGCGCTTTCGCGAGGATTCCTGGGGCCAGGGCTTTGCAAAGGAAGCGGCGAGCGCCGCGCTGGACCTGGCGTTCAGCCGCTTCGGCGCGGATGACGTCGTCGCTTTGACCGTTGCAGGGAATACGCCGAGCTGGGGCCTGATGAAGAAGCTGGGAATGCAGCGTCGGCCCGAACTCGACTACATCGATGTGCGTTACAGCGAGGAACTCAACCCTACGATCGTCCACACGATAACGGCTGGCGAATGGGGGCGAAACCGGCAATGACCGAAGCGACGGGCGGCTCGCGCCGCTGGCTGTTCACGGTGACGATCTTTGCAGGCAGCTTCCTGCTGTTCCTGGTGCAGCCAATGGTGGCGCGCATGGCGCTGCCACGGCTCGGCGGTGCGCCCAATGTGTGGAACAGCGCGATGCTTGTCTATCAGGCGCTGCTGCTGGGCGGCTATGCCTATGCGCACTTCATCGGCCGGTTCGCGCTGGCGCGGCAGGGCACGATTCACGTGGCGGTGCTGGTGCTGGGCTTGCTGACCCTGCCGCTGGCGCTGGCCGATATTTCCGCTCCCGCCGCGGGCTGGGAAGCGCTGTGGGTACCCTGGCTGTTCCTGCTGACCGTTGGCCCGGCCTTTTTCGCCATATCCGCGCAGGCTCCGCTGGTGCAGCGCTGGTTCGCCGCGCACCCGCAGGCCGATAATCCCTATCCCCTCTATGCCGCGTCGAACCTTGGCAGCTTTGCCGGCCTGCTGGCCTATCCGCTGTTCGCCGAGCCTTTGTTCGCAATCGGCCAGCAGAGCCTTTACTGGGCGAGCGGCTATGCGCTGCTGATCGTTCTGGTGATCGCCGTCGTTCTGGCGCGGCGCGGGGTCGAAGCGCAAACGGAACCACGCCTTGACGTCATGGAGCAGACACATCGGAGCAGCTGGAAAACCGTGCTGCTGTGGCTGGCGCTTTCCGCTGTCCCTTCAGGGTTGATGCTCTCGACAACCACTTTCCTCACCGCCGATATCATGGCCATGCCGCTGCTGTGGGTGATCCCGCTCGGCTTGTACCTGCTCAGTTTTGCGATCGCTTTTGCCGAACGGCGCAAGCTGGCCGTGCTGTTCACCTTCCTTGCGCCCCTGGTGCTGCTGGTCGATGGAAGCATCTCGATGTTCGCAGCGGGCCGGGCTGACCTGCTGGCCGCCGCCGCCAGCGTGATGCTGCTGTTCGTGGTTGCGATAGCCCTTCATGCGCGGCTCTACGAAATGCGCCCTCCGGCTACCGAATTGACCCGCTTCTACCTTGTCATGTCCGCCGGGGGAGCACTGGGCGGACTTTTCACCGCTTTGATTGCTCCACTTGTGTTCGACTGGACGTGGGAGCATCCCCTGTTGATCCTCGGTGCGGCAGCGCTTTTGCCGCTCGCTGCGTGGAAGCGGACCATTGGCGTACGCTTCAGCGATCCCCGACTGATGCGCCCGGTACTAATGGCGATTGCCGTGCTCGTGTTCGTGTTCGCGCTGCGGCTTTACCAGTCGAGCCTGGCCAAGGCAGATCTATCCCCGGCGCAATGGGGCGGGCTGGCGGGCCTGCTGGTGCTGGCCATGCTCCTGACTGCGCGGCGCTGGTCGTTCGTATTGGGAAGTACGCTGCTCCTGCTGGCGCTCGGCGGGCTGGGAAACCTGCAAACCAGTTTCAGCGGCCAGCGCGAGCGCAGCTATTTCG
The DNA here is from genome assembly GCA_019739335.1 of Erythrobacter sp. Classification (NCBI taxonomy): domain Bacteria; kingdom Pseudomonadati; phylum Pseudomonadota; class Alphaproteobacteria; order Sphingomonadales; family Erythrobacteraceae; genus Erythrobacter; species Erythrobacter sp. The sequence goes on along the minus strand of CP073261.1, from coordinate 1,281,379 downwards.
GAATCTATTCGATCCGCGAAGAACCTGATGGAGATCGCCTGCTGATGCACGGCACCACAGTCCACGGGGCGCAGCGCATTGGCCAAACCGAATCGCGGGAGCCGACGGCCTATTACGGACGAACTTCTGGCGTGGGTAGGGCGCTAACGCAGGCTCCGGAGATGTTTGGTGCGGCTGCCCGCATCGGAGTTGTGGGATTGGGTGTCGGTACGCTCGCCTGCTACCGGGAGGAAGGCCAGGACTGGACTTTTTTCGAGATCGATCCCGAAGTGCTGCATTTGTCGCAACGCGGCCAGTTCACCTATCTGTCGCAATGCGCACCCGATAGTCCGGTAGTGATCGGGGATGCGCGGCTGGAACTGGAAGCGATGCCGCGCGCCGGTTTCGATGTGCTGGTGATCGATGCTTTCAGCTCTGATGCGATCCCGCTGCATCTGCTCACGAATGAGGCGATGGGCATCTATCTCGATGCATTGGCCCGGGATGGTCTGCTGGTGATGCACATCTCCAACAATTACATCCATCTCCAGCCGGTGGTCGCGCAACTGGCGCAAACACGCGGGCTCAATGCGCGGCTGCTGGTGGATGCCGCCCGCGATCATGAGGAGCTGTTCCCTTCAACCTGGGTGGTGCTTTCGCGCGATCCGGGGCAGCTTGCGCAATTGCAGGCCGCATCCGATGTCGCATGGGAAGAACTCGATCCACCACGGGGTCCGGTCTGGACCGATGACTATGCTTCTATCCTGCCCTATCTCAACTGGAGGAACTTCCTGTGATGGATCCGCGCTTTCCCGGTGCCACGATCATGGCCTTCGAAGGAAAATACCCGCAGATCGACGATAGCGCCTTCATTGCCCCCGGCGCGCGGATCATCGGCGATGTCACGATCGGCACGCAGGCGAGCGTGTGGTACAATTGCGTGCTGCGCGGGGATATCCACCGGATCGTGATCGGCGCGCGCAGCAATGTGCAGGACGGCAGCGTGTTCCACGTCGAAGGCCCGCGCCCCGATACCGATGGCGAACCCAGCATCGTCGGCAAGGATTGCGTGATCGGCCATATGGCGGTGGTCCACGGTGCGCAACTGGAAGACCGGGCCTTTGTGGGCATGGGTGCCATTGCGATGGATGGATCGCGGATCGCCAGCGGCGGAATGCTCGGCGCGGGGGCCTTGCTCAGCCCTGGGAAGGTGATCGGCCCGGGCGAGATCTGGATCGGCCGCCCGGCGAAATACTTCCGCACGCAGGACGAAGCGCAGATCGCCAAGATCCGCTTCCAGACCGAACGCTATTGCCGGCTCGCGGCCAAGCATCTGGCCGAAATCCGTGGCCAGACCGAAAGCTGACCTTCCATCTGCCGCCGCCTTGCTGGCGCTTGCGGATGGCGAGGGGCGGCTGGCCGTGCGAGTTACGCCAGGGGCGCGGAGCGAAGGCCTTGCCATCGTCGACGGCAGCGTGGTCGCCAAGGTCCGGGCCAAGCCGCAGGACGGCGAAGCGAATGCGGCAGTGATTGCGCTGCTGGCAAGGGCGCTCGATTGCGCGGCCTCCCGCATCACGTTGTTGCGCGGCGCAACTTCTCGCGAAAAGCTGTTCCGGGTCTAGCGATCGGGCTCGTCCCACGCGGGCGGTTCACCCTGTCCCTTGCGCAGCCGCAAGGCCAGGCCCAGCGCAACGCCCACACCGATGGCCACGGTCAGATCGGTGAATACCGTCAGCACCAGTGTCAGCACCATCAGTACGCGGTCTTCCATTGGCGCCTGCCAGTACTCGCGCCATTTGTGCGGTTCGGTCATGTTCCATGCGGTGAGGATCAGCAGGGCGGCTAGCGCGGGCATCACCATGTAGCCTGCCAGCGGACCGGCCAGCAGCAGCACGACCAGGATGGTCAGTGCATGGACAATCCCCGCCACCGGTGTCTTCCCGCCGGCGCGGACATTGGTGGCGGTGCGGGCGATGGCGCCGGTCGCGGGCAGCCCGCCGAACAGCGCCGAGCCGATGTTGGCCCAGCCCTGCGCCATGACTTCGGCATTCGGGCGGTGCTGGCCGCCGATCATCCGGTCGGCCACCATTGCCGAAAGCAGCGATTCCACTGCCGCGAGGAAGGCGATGACGAAAGCGCTCGGCAGCAGTTCGATCAGCCGTGCGGTGGTCACTTCGGGGAACGAGGGCATGGGTAAGCCGCGCGGCAGTTCGCCGAACCGGGAGACGATGGAGTCGATCTCGATCCCGGCAAGGGCGACCAGTGCCGAGACAAGCGCTACCGCAATGATCGGCCCCGGAACGCGCGGCCAGATCCGCCGGATCGCCACGATCAGTACCAGCGTTACCCCGCCCGCCAGAAGTGCGGCCCAGTTCAGTGTGTCGCGTGCTGCCCACAGCGCCGCCAGCTTGTCGATGAAATCGGCAGGCAAGGCTTTTGCCGAAAGGCCGAGAAAGTCCTTGAGCTGGCTTGCGCCGATGATCACGCCGATGCCGATGGTAAAGCCGTTGACCACCGCCTGCGGGACATAGGCGACCAGATTGCCCGCCTTCAGCAGCCCCGCAATCACCAGGATCGCCCCTGCCATCAAGGTCGCCAGCACCAGCCCGTCATAGCCGTGCTGGGTAATCACCCCGAATACCACCACGATGAAGGCTCCGGTCGGCCCGCCGATCTGCACCCGGCTGCCGCCCAGTGCGGAGATCAGCAGCCCGCCGACTATCGCCGTCACCAGCCCCGTGGCCGGGTCCGCGCCCGAAGCGATGGCGATGGCGATGCTGAGCGGGATCGCCACCATCGCCACGGTCACGCCTGCCAGCACATCGGCGGCGAACAGCGCGGCGCTGTAATCGCGCATGGTGGTGATCAGCTTGGGCGTCATCGACGCGGTGTCTATGCCTTCGCCAGTGCATCCACAATCGGAAGCTGGGCGAATGGCGCGCGCGTCAATCCTTCACCAGCGCTCGCAGTGCCTCGATCCGGTCGGCTTCGTGCGCGGGCTTGTCCCAGCGAATGCGGTGGATACGAGGGAAGCGCATGGCGAGGCCGCTCTTGTGGCGCTTGCTTTCGTGGACCGAATCGAATGCGACTTCGAACACCAGCGACTTGTCGGTCTCGCGCACCGGGCCGAACCGGTTGACGGTGTTCTGCCGCACGTGTCGGTCGAGCAGTTTCAGTTCTTCGTCGGTGAACCCCGAATAGGCCTTGCCCACCGGCAGCAGTTCGGCGCCTGCATCAGGATCGCCATCCCAGCAGCCGAAGGTGTAGTCCGAATAGAAACTCGACCGCTTGCCGCTGCCGCGCTGGGCATACATCAGCACGCAATCGACCAGCAGCGGATCGCGCTTCCACTTGTACCACAGCCCGGTGCGCCGACCAGCGATATAGGGCGAATCGCGGCGCTTGAGCATCAGCCCTTCGATGGCCTCGTCGCGCGCACCCGCCCGGATTTCTGCAAGCTGCGCAAAATCGCGCGATTGAACCAATTGTGAGAGGTCGAAATGGCTTTCCGGCAGGCGCTGCATCAGCGTTTCGAGCCGGGTGCGGCGCTCGGTCCAGGGTTGCGCGCGCACATCTTCGTCATCCACGCTGAGCACATCGTACAGCCGGACGAAGGCGGGGGCTTCAGCGAGCATCTTCTTCGACACCGTCTTGCGCCCCAACCGCTGTTGCAGGGCATTGAAACTGGCCGCACCGCCTGCCTCCCCGCCTTGCGCCGTGCCGCGCACCAGCAATTCTCCATCGAGTACGGCGGGGATGGCCAGCGCGGGCAGAAGCTCGGGAAAAGTCATCGAAATATCGTCGCCCGACCGCGAATAGAGCCGCGTCTCGCCCGCTACGTGCACCAGTTGCACGCGGATTCCGTCCCACTTCCACTCGGCGGCATAGTCGGCCAGATCGACCACCACGTTCTCCAGCGGATGCGCCAGCATGAAGGGGCGGAACAGCGGCAACTGGGCAGTATCGGGCGGCGGCGCTCCGTCTGCACCCCAGGCGAACAGTTCGGCATAGGGCGGGGCCAGCGCGTGCCAGTATTCCTCCACTTCGTCCGGCGAAACATCGAAGGCTTGAGCGAAAGCCACCTTGGCGAGCCGGGTGGAAATGCCGATCCGCATTGCCCCGGTCGCCAGCTTCAGCAGAGCATAGCGGCCCGAGGCATCGAGCCGGTCGAGCAGGCGCGGCAATTCGCTGAGCACCGAGACGCGCGTCATCGCGGTCAATGCCGTCACGGCCTCGCCCACGCTCGGCGGCGGCGCGACGTCACCCAGCGGTTCGGGCCAGAGGAAGCTGGCCGTCTCCGCCGTATCGCCAACGAAATCGCGGCTGAGGCTCCACAGCACCGGATCGACCCGCTCCTTCAACAGGTTGCGGATGGTGGAGCTTTTGACGGCAGGGAAATCCAATCCATCAGTCAGCGCCGCCAAGGCCCAGCCGCGATCGGGATCGGGCGTGGCGCGCAGGTACTCCGCGATCAGCCGCAGCTTCTCGTTGCGGGAGCGCGTGTAGACGAGCGCATCGAGGAGGGCGGCGAAGTCCTCCACTCAATCATCCTCGTCCTCGTACCCCACCAGCGCCAGCGCCCGGGCGCGGCGCTGGTGGAGCTGGTGCCAGCGCAGCAGCGCTTCCTCGCGGCCGTGGGTGATCCAGGTTTCCTGCGGGTTCACTTCCTCGATCGTGCGCGTGAGTTCGTTCCAGTCGGCATGGTCCGAAATCACCAGCGGCAGCTCGACATTGCGCTGGCGGGCGCGCTGGCGCACGCGCATCCAGCCGCTCGCCATCGCGGTGATCGGATCAGGCAGGCGCCGGCTCCAGCGGTCGTTCAGTGCCGAGGGTGGGCAGATGACTACGGCCCCGCGCATCGCGTCCTTGGGATAGTCGGCCACCAGCCGCAATTCGCCCAGCGCCACGCCGAAGTCCTCGTAAAGACGACACATCTTCTCCATCGCGCCGTGGAGATAGATCGGATCATGATGGCCCGCGGCGCGCAGTTCGGCGATCACGCGCTGCGCCTTGCCCAGCGCATAGGCACCCACGAGAACGCAGCGATCAGGATGCGCGGCGAGACGATCGAGCAGCTTCGCCATCTCCTCGCCAATCGGCGGGTGGGTGAAAAGCGGCAGGCCGAAGGTCGCCTCGGTGATGAAAATGTCGCAAGGCGTCACTTCGAACGGAGCGCAGGTCGGATCGGCGCGGCGCTTGTAATCGCCGGTGATGACGACTCTCTCGCCTGCATGCTCGAGCAGGATCTGCGCGCTGCCGAGCACGTGGCCTGCCGGGATATAGGTCGCATCGACCCCGCCGGGGAGGCGGACGGTTTCGCCATATTCCACCGGGATGGCACCTTCGCGCGTATTGTACCGCAGTTCCATGATCGCCAGCGTTGCCGGGGTGGCTACGGCCTCGCCATGCCCGCCGCGCGCGTGATCGGCATGGCCGTGGGTCACGAGCGCGCGCTCGACTGCCCGCGACGGGTCGATCCACGCATCGGCGGGCACAATATGCACGCCGTGGGGTTCGGGGCGAATCCAGGAGAAGGGCGCGGCCATTGTGCTGATAATCCGCCGCTTGCCGCTGCGTTCCGCCTATCGCGATCCGCGCGCCCGCTCGATCGCCTCGTCGTGCATCAGGATCTGGTTGCGCGGATCGACCAGCACCTGCGCTCGCATATCGGGCAGCGTGATCTGCGCGCGTCCTCCGGGCATTTCCACCCGCCGTACCTGTCCGGCAATGCTGACTTCGACCGGCATCTCGAATGCGCGCTCTGCCGTCGTCTGCCATTCCAGCGTCAGCACATTGCCCTCGCGGCTCTGCTCCAGTCGCGGCAATTCGGCCTGATAGAAATAGGTATCGAAGAACCAGTTGAGATCATCCCCGGTCGCATCCTCCAGGATCACCCGGAAATCGTCGGTGGAGCGCAGCACCGGGGCGATCTGGCCGGGCACCGGAGTGTCGGTGCCATAGGTCAGCCGGGTCAGCGCGGGGAACAGCACCTCGTCCCCCACAAGGTAGCGCAGCGAATGCATCACCCACGCGCCCTTATAGTAGATATCGAAGCCCCAGCCCTCCGCCTGATCGTTATAATCGGGCAATTGCCCCTCGGGCGATACCAGCGGGACATTGTTGCGGATCTCCTGCCGGAACCGCCACATCTCGGCGTCATAGAGCATCTCGCCGCGCGCCCATTCGAGATAGAGCGGCTGCATCCACTGGCCGATGCCTTCATGCAGCCACATGTGGTTGATGCTGGCGTTGGTCAGCTGGTTGGCGAACCATTCATGCGCGAATTCGTGCTGCAACAGCCAGTCGTAGCCGAGCGGATCGGGCCGATAGCCGTTGCCGTAGGCGTTGATGGTCTGGTGTTCCATGCCCAGATGCGGAGTCTCGGCCACGCCGGCCTTTTCGTCGCCGAAAGGGTAAGGCCCAATTCTCTCCTCGAAGAAATCGAGATAGGTCGCCATTTCCGCCACCAGTCGCCGCGCCTGTGCCTTGCTGCCGGGCAAGTGCCAGAAACGGATCGGGACCACGTTGCCGAAGCGGCTCTGGTAATCCTGCTCGGCCAGTTGGTACGGGCCGATTTGCAAGGTGATCCCGTAGTTGGACGGGTTGCGCGCACTCCAGTGATAGGTCGTCGTGCCATCGGTGTTGGCCACGGTTTCCACCAATACACCATTTCCTGCGGCGACAAGGCCATCGGGTACCGTCACCTCCATGTCGATGCTGCCAATTCGGCTGGAGGAGTGATCGATGCACGGCCAGAACATGTCGCACCCTTCACCCTGCACGGCAGTGGCAATCCACGGTTCGCCCGCAGGCGTCTGCGCCCAGACGAAGCCGCCATCCCACGGCGGATTGGCGGCGACATGCGGATGGCCGCCGTAGATGATATCCACTTCCACCATTTCACCGGTCTGGCGAGCGGAGGGCAGGTCGATCGTCAGCAGACCATCGCGATTGCGAAACCTGTCTTGCGGCAAGTCTTCGCGGTCCACGAACACTTGCACGACGTCATAGCGGGGATCGAGATCGAACTGGAGCTGATCCAGATCACCTGTCAGGAGCACCTGATAGCGATTGTGCGATGCCAGGTAGCGAGTTTCGGGAAGCACCTGCATGACCATTTCGACGTGCTCGATCCGCATAGCAGCGCGAGGGCCTTCGAGGGGCAGATCGCTTTGCGCGGTGCGCTCGTGCAGGGGGCCGCTGTAGGGGAGCGCAGGTACGGCTTCCACGGCGTGCTGGGCCGAAACAGGAGCGGCGAGGGCACAGGCCCCCGCCGCCATCGCGAACAATGCAATCTTTGGCGTCATAATGCGAGACTAGCCCGCGCCATGCGCTACGCCTAGCGGGATTTAGGGCCTAAGCCTCAGCCCTCGTCACTCTCGCTCTCGGCAGTGCCGTCCGCAGCCGGAGCTTCGGGAGCCTTCTTCGCCGACGCCTTCTTCTTCGTCGAAACCTTGCTCTTGGGTGGCGCGGGCGTGAGTTCGAAGGCGAGCGCATCTTCCTTCACGCTCACATGCACTTCGCCGCCGTGCGCCAGCTTGCCGAACAGCAGTTCTTCCGCCAGCGGCTGCTTGACCTTCTCCTGGATCAGCCGTGCCATCGGCCGGGCACCCATCAGCTTGTCGTAACCGCGCTTGCCCAGCCATTCGCGCGCATCGCTGTCGAACTGGATGTGCACGTTCTGGTCGGCCAGTTGCAATTCGAGCTGGAGGATGAACTTGTCCACCACCCGGCTGACGGTTTCCTGCCCGAGGTAGCCGAAAGGCACGATCGCATCCAAGCGGTTGCGGAATTCCGGAGTGAACATCTTCTTCACCGCTTCTTCCGAAGCTTCGGTCTTCTGCCCCGATCCGAAACCGATGCCCTGCTTGGCCGCGTCGGACGCGCCGGCATTGGTCGTCATGATCAGTACGACATTGCGGAAATCCACTGTCTTGCCGTGGTGATCGGTGAGGCGGCCGTTATCCATTACCTGCAACAGGATGTTGAACAGATCCGGATGCGCCTTCTCGATTTCGTCGAGCAGCAGCACGCAGTGCGGGTGCTGGTCGATGGCATCGGTGAGCAGCCCTCCCTGATCGTAGCCGACATAGCCCGGAGGGGCGCCGATCAGCCGCGAGATGGAATGGCGTTCCATGTATTCGGACATGTCGAACCGCTTGAGTTCGATCCCCATGATTTCCGCCAGCTGCCTTGCGACTTCGGTCTTGCCCACGCCGGTGGGGCCGGAGAACAGGAACGAGCCGATCGGCTTGTCCGGATCGCGAAGGCCTGCGCGGCTGAGCTTCATTGCCACCGAGAGCTTCTCGATCGCCGGATCCTGCCCGAAGACAACGCGCTTCAGATCCTTTTCCAGGCTGGCGAGCGCGGCCTTGTCGTCCTTGCTTACGGACTTCGGTGGGATGCGCGCCATTGTCGCCACCACCTTCTCGATTTCCTTCGAGGTGATGGTCTTCTTCCGGCGGCTTGGCGGCACCAGCATCTGCATCGCGCCGACTTCGTCGATCACGTCGATCGCCTTGTCGGGCAGCTTGCGATCGTTGATGTAGCGCGCGCTCATTTCCACTGCGGTCTTGATCGCATCGGGAGTGTACTTGACCTTGTGATGCTCTTCGAACGCGGTGCGCAGGCCGCGCAGGATCTTGATCGTATCCTCCACCGTCGGCTCGTTCACATCGATCTTCTGGAACCGCCGCAGCAGTGCGCGATCCTTTTCGAAATGATTGCGGAATTCCTTGTAGGTGGTTGAACCGATGCAGCGGATCGCCCCGCTGGACAGCGCGGGCTTGAGCAGGTTGCTTGCATCCATCGCTCCGCCGCTGGTTGCCCCGGCGCCGATCACGGTGTGGATTTCGTCAATGAAAAGAATGGCATCAGGCAACTTTTCGAGCTCGTTGACAACCTGCTTCAGCCGTTCCTCGAAATCGCCGCGATAGCGGGTGCCTGCCAGCAGCGCGCCCATGTCGAGCGAATAGATCACTGCCGGTTCGAGCACTTCGGGCACGTCGCCTTCGACGATCTTGCGCGCCAGCCCTTCGGCAATCGCGGTCTTGCCGACGCCGGGATCGCCGACATAGAGCGGGTTGTTCTTGCTGCGGCGGCAGAGGATCTGGATCGTCCGGTCCACTTCCGGACCGCGCCCGATAAGGGGATCGATCTTCCCGTCCAGCGCCTTCTGGTTCAGGTTGACGCAGAACTGGTCGAGCGCGGAATCCTTTTTGTTCTTCTCGGGCTTTTCCTCGCCGCGCGCCTGCGTTTCTTCCTCGGCGCCTTCGGGACTGCGGCTTTCCAGCTGGCGACCACCCTTGCCAATGCCGTGGCTGATGAAACTCACCGCATCGAGCCGGCTCATGTCCTGCTGCTGGAGGAAATAGACGGCATAGGAATCGCGTTCGGAGAACAGCGCCACCAGCACGTTAGCACCGGTCACCATGTCCTTGCCCGAGGACTGGACGTGCAGGATCGCGCGCTGGATCACCCGCTGGAAACCGGCAGTGGGCTGCGGATCGGCGTCCTCGTCGGTCTTGAGCGACTGGTATTCTTGATCGAGATACTGGCGCACTACCCCGGTCAGTTCCTCCGTATCGACGCCGCAAGCGTTCATCACCGCCGCAGCATCGCTATCGTCCACCAGGGCCAGCAGCAGGTGCTCCAGCGTTGCGTACTCATGTGCGCGGTCGATCGCGTGCTGGATCGCGGTGTGGAGGGTCTTTTCGAGGTTCTGGGCGAAACTGGGCATTCTGGGTCCTTAGATACGGCTTACGCCGACTGCGGGGCTGGGCAAGAGGCTGCGCCTGCCATGGTTAACGCCGGGCTAACGAGCCGGGCATATGACCCCCGAGGCAAGGAGCCCCGGAGCATGTGCTGAATATGGTGCGCTTTGGCGCAATTTCGAGAGGGATGAAGGACCATGCCCGGCCCATCAGTCGGTCTCTCTGGGCTGGAACAGCGATTCCGCCAATTTGCGATGGTTCGCCGCCCTGGCGTGGTGCGCCTTCACCCGCGCGATTTCCGCTTCGAGCTGGGCGACACGCGCGAGCAATTCGTCCTGCGAATAGGTGTCGAGGCTTTCACTTGCGAGAAGGCTCGCCGCGTCGGAACGGATCCGGGGAAGGTCGTCATCTTCCATTGCGGTGCAGCATCACAAGGCATGGCCTTGCTGTCAATGGTGCGCGTGACTAGGGACGGGGGAGAAGCGGGGGTATTGCAGGGGTGACACGCAAGTGACTGGGGCAGGCAGAGCAGTCAGCGAATTGCCGGAGCTTATGGCTGCGGTCGAAATCGGCGCGCCCGGGGGGCCGGAGGTCCTGCGGCTGGTGCAGCGCAAGGTGCCGCAGCCGGGGCCGGGCGAAGTGCTGATCAAGGTGAGCCACGCGGGGGTCAACCGCCCCGATTGCCTGCAACGCAGGGGGATCTACCCGCCGCCTCCCGGGGCATCGGACCTGCCGGGGCTGGAGATCGCGGGCGAAGTGGTGGCGCTGGGCGCTGGCGTCGATGCCAGCACTCTCGGCGGCGAACTGGGCAAGTGCGTCTGCGCGCTGGTGACCGGCGGCGGCTACGCGGAATACTGTCTGGCTCGACCCGAGCATTGCCTGCCGGTTCCTGCGGACATGTCGATGGCGGAAGCGGCGGCTCTGCCCGAAACGCTGTTTACCGTTTGGCACAATGTCTTCCAGCGCGGCTTTGCCCGCGATGGCGAGGTGCTGCTGGTCCATGGCGGCACGAGCGGGATCGGGACCATGGCGATCACGCTGGCCAAGCTTTTCGAGATGACGGTGATTACCACCTCCGGATCGGACGAGAAGTGCGCCGCTGCGCTGGCAATGGGTGCGGATCATGCGATCAATTACCGCACCGAGGATTTTTCCGCCCGGGTGCTCGAACTGACGGGCGCGCGCGGCGCTGACGTCATTCTCGATGTGGTGGCGGGCAGCTACACCCAGCGCAACCTCGATTGCTTGGCAGAAGACGGCCGGCTGGTGGTAATCGCCACGCTCGGCGGCCCCAAGTCCGAGATCAATCTCATCAAACTGATGGTGAAGCGCCAAAGCATTACCGGATCGACGATGCGCGCCCGCAGTGACGTGTTCAAGGGCCTGGTGGCGGACGAACTATTCCGCGAAGTCTGGCCGCTGGTGGAAGACGGCGAGTTGCGCCCGGTGATGGACCGGATCTACCCGCTCGCCGAAGCCTTCGCCGCCCATGCGCGGATGGAAGCGGGCGAGCACGTCGGCAAGATTGTGCTGAAGGTGGGAGAGGAATGAGCATGACCACAAATTCGCGCCACGATCCAGTGAGCCGGGATACGCTCGAAGCCGCCATCGACTCCTATCTCGATGGGCTGGAAGCGCGCGATGTGTCGCGGGTCGACTGGGCCGAGCATGTCGTGTTCACTGAAAACAACGTCCAGCTCGCGCTGGGGGACGGGTTGTGGAACACCGTCGGGAAAGTGCGCCGCGACTATCGCCTCACCGCGGTCGATACCGTGACCGGGCAGGCCTGCTGGTTCGGCCATGTCGAGGAAGGCCCGGATGCATCGGTCATGTGCCTGCGCCTCGCGCTGCGGGGTGGGAAGATCGCCGAGGTCGAGACGATCATCTGCCGCCCGCACGAGCTCGGTCCCTTCCCGCAGGTGGACGATGCGCGCCGCCCGCGCCCCCTGCTGCTCGCAGACGTGCCGGAAAGCGAGCGCGTGGGCCGTGCGCGGATGATTTCGCTGGCGGATGGATACTTCGATACGCTGCAACTGAATGACGGCACGCTTTTGACCGAATTTACGGACGATTGCGACCGGATCGAGAACGGGCTGCAAACCACCAACACCCGGATCGAAGGCTATCCCATCGCCGCGATGGGCACCGCCGATCAGTTCCGGCTAGGCCAGTACAAGTACGATGACCGGGTGCGCGATCGCCGCCACCCGCTGGTCGACGAACAGAAGGGCCTGGTGCTCTCGGCCGGGTTTATTGACCACGCCGGCCACCTGACCGACATCACCTGGATCGACGGCAGCCGCCACAAGAGCATCTTCCACTTCCCGCATAGCTTCGTGCTGCTCGAACTGTTCAAGATCACCGGCGGCAAGATTGCGGCGGTGGAGGCCTGCTTCGTAACCGTGCCGTACAACATGGTTTCGCCGTGGCTCGCGCCGCAGCCCTACGTGGTGCGCTGACCCCCAAGGCTGACGCCCAACCTTCACACTGTCACCCAATTGCCGCCGAACTGCGATTCGGCTGTCACAAACATCGGGCATGAACGCGAAGCCAGAAGATGGTTTCACGAAAGCAGGCCAGCATGTTCGGCGGATATCTCGAAGGCGAGCTCGGTAATCTCAGCGATGGCTTCAACAGCGGCGGCGTTGCGGCCATGGCGGACTTCGAACGCCGCAAGCCGGTCATTCCCGAACCCAACCATGAGCAGCGGCGCAAGTACCGCACTGTCTGGATCTCCGACGTCCATCTCGGCACCAAGGGCTGCAATGCAGAACTGCTGATCGACTTCCTCGACAATGTGGACAGCGAAACACTCTATCTGGCGGGCGACATCATCGACGGCTGGCGGCTGAAGAAGAAGTTCTACTGGCCAGCCGAACACAACGATATCGTCTGGCGGCTGCTCAAGCGCGCCAAGCGGGGCACCCGCATCGTTTACATCCCCGGCAATCATGACGAAATGTTCCGCCAGTTCACTGGCTTGAACTTCGGCGGCATCGAAATTCGCCGTGCGGCTTTCCACGATACGGCGGACGGACGGCGGCTGATGGTGCTGCACGGTGACGAATTCGATGCGGTGATGCTCTCGCACCGTTGGCTCGCCTTCGTCGGGGACGCGGCCTACCATTTCGTGATGGGGCTGAACCTGTGGGTCAATGCAGTGCGCCGCGCGCTGGACCTGCCCTACTGGTCGCTCAGCAAGATGGCCAAGCACAAGGTCAAGAACGCGGTCGAATTCATCGGCAAGTACGAGGAAGTGGTCGCCCGCGCCGCCGGGGAGCGCGGGGTGGACGGGGTGGTCTGCGGCCACATTCACACCGCCGAACACCGGCTGTTCGATCATCACGGCAAGACCATCGAATACTGGAACGACGGCGACTGGGTAGAAGGCTGCAACGCCCTGGTCGAACATGCCGACGGGCGGATGGAAATCCTCCACTGGCCCGACGAAGTTGCCAAGCGCGAAACCGAAGTTACCAAGCAAACCCTTGCAGTGGCTGAAGCCGCATGAGGATCGCTATCGTCACCGACGCATGGCATCCGCAAGTCAACGGGGTAGTGCGAACGCTGACTGCGGTGATGGGCGAGCTGCTTCGCCGTGGGCATGTGGTGCAGGTGATTGCGCCCGATCAGTTCCGCTCCCTCCCCGCACCTTCCTACCCGGAAATCCGGCTAGCGCTGGCAGGAGCAGGCGCGGTGGGGCGAAAGATTTCGGCCTTCGCCCCCGATTGCATCCACATCGCCACCGAAGGCCCGCTCGGCTGGGCAGCGCGGCGGCATTGCCTGCGCTCCAAGCATCCTTTCACCACCGCCTACCACACCCAGTTTCCCGACTATCTCGCTCGCCGCACCGGACTTCCGGCGCCCCTGTTCTGGCCCGCGATCCGCGATTTCCACCGCCCGGCAGAACGGATCATGGTGTCCACGCCGACCATCCGCGAGGAGTTGCGCGCGCAGGGTCTCGACCGGCTGCATCACTGGAGCCGCGGGGTGGATACGGCCACCTTCCATCCCGATCACGTGCCGCCGGACCTCTATTTTAACCTGCCGCGCCCGATCCAGCTCTATGTAGGACGGATCGCGGTGGAAAAGAATGTCGAAGCTTTTCTGGCCAACACCCACCCCGGATCGAAGGTGGTGGTGGGAGACGGGCCGGCGCTGGCGAAATTGCAGGCGCGCTTTCCCGACGGACACTTTCTCGGGCGGCAAAGCGGCGCGGCGCTGGCGGCGTGTTATGCCGGGACGGACGTGTTCGTCTTCCCAAGCCGCACCGACACCTTCGGGCTGGTAATGATCGAGGCGCTTGCTTGCGGCACCCCGGTAGCCGCCTATCCGGTCGCTGGTCCGCGCGATGTGCTACAGGCGGGCAGCGGAGCGATGGCGGAGAGACTTGAGGATGCCATTGCGCAGGCGCTCACTTTCGATCGGGCGCAATGCCTTGCGCATGGTCGCGCCTACAGTTGGCAGGCGAGCGCCGACCAGTTCCTCGCGGGGCTGGAAACCGTCGGGCCGCCCGCCGCCGACGTCGGAGCAAAGCTCGCTACCGCCTAACGCTTGCCCTTGGGCGCCAAAGAGACTACATCATCGCCGACGAGGCCGTCCCGCAAGGGGCGGCCCTATTTATTTCGGAGAACGATTGTGGCCGACCAGCCCAAGCCCCTGATGCCGCACGCCACCGCCAGTTGGCTGGTGGACAATACTGCGCTGAGCTTCACCCAGATTGCCGAATTCTGCGGCCTCCACATACTGGAAGTGCAGGCGATGGCGGACGATCTGGCCAGTTCGAAATACACCGGCCGCGATCCAGTGCATTCGGGCGAGCTGAACCATGCGGAAATCGAACGCGGTCAGGCGGATCCGAATTACAAGCTGGTGATGCAGAAGGCCCCGGTCGATGTCAGCCGCACCAAGGGCCCGCGCTATACGCCGGTGAGCAAGCGGCAGGACAAGCCGGACGGTATCGCCTGGATCATCCGCAACCACCCGGAAATCTCCGACGCGCAGATCGGTCGCCTGATCGGCACCACTCGCAACACCATCAACGCGATCCGTGAACGTAGCCACTGGAACATCGCGAATATCCAGGCGAAAGATCCGGTGACGCTGGGCCTGTGTTCGCAGCGCGAACTCGACGCGGCAGTGGCCAAGGCGGTCAAGCGCGCGGGGCCGGTGGAAGAAGTCGAAGGCGAAATCGCTCCCGCTCCCGCCGATCCGCGCGGGGACAAGGAACGGCTGATCGAGGAACTTCGCCGCGAGCGCGACGAATCGGTGCAGGCCGCTGCGCGCGCTGCGCAGGAAGCCGAAGCCGAAGCGTGGCTGGTGGCCAAGCGCGAAGCCGAAGCCAATCCCCCGCGCGAGCCCGGACCCGAAGATTTCTGATTTCCGAACGCAAGAGGGGCGGCCTGCATAGGACCGCCCCTTCCTTTCCGCAGACCGGATATATGGCGGTTCAGCCCGCCAGCGGAATCTTGCTTTCCTGGGTAAGCTGGAGATCGGGCTTGCCTGATGCCGCTTTTGCACCAAGCGGGGCGAAGCGACCATCGACATTTGCGCCTTGTTCGATCGTCAGCGTTTCATAGGATACGTCGCCCTCGATCCGGGCGCTCTTGAGCACCACAAGCGTCCGCGCCTCGATCTTGCCCGTCACGGCGCCGGAAAGCCGGGCGCTCTCGGCAGTAATCTCGCCTTCGATCCGGCTCGATTCGCCCTGCACCAGCGAGGCACAGCGGATGTCGCCGATCACCGTGCCGTCGACATGCAGGTCAACCGTCGCCTCGATATCGCCGCGGATGGTGACATCGCGGCCGATCACCGAAAAGGTGCTGCCGCCGTTAGCCACCGCGCGTACGGCCTTCGCGGGCAATTGATGGAGATTCGGCGCGGGCTTCTTCGAGAACATGGGGAGCACTTTCCAGGAACGGGCGCGGGTTCACGGCGCGACCATTGATGCGCACTTCGAAATGCAGGTGCGGGCCGGTGGAGCGACCAGTGTTACCGATGGCGCCGATCACGCTGCCCGCTTCGACCTGCGCACCGACGCGAGTGGTGAAGCGCGACATATGGGCATAACGGGTAATCATCCCCGAACCGTGGCTGATTTCAACGACGTTGCCATAACCCGACTTGACGCCGACGAAGCTTACACGCCCATCGGCGGCGGCGTGAATGGGGGAACCATGCGGAGCGCTGAAATCGAGCCCGCTGTGCATCGCAGCAGATCCGTTGAACGGGTCACGGCGATAGCCGAATCCCGATGACATCGAATTCATGTCGGCTGGCATCACCTGCGGGATCGATTCGAGGCCACGCTCCAGTGCACTCATCCGCGCAAGGCTGAGGCCGAGCCGTTCGAAACGCGGATCGAGCGAACCGTCGGCTTCGGAGGCAAGTGCTTCGAACGGACCACCCATCGCGGTCTCGGCTGAGGCGGTGATTGAGCGCGGGTCGAGACCAAGGGTACGGATCGCCCGTTCCGCGCGGGCGGCGCGGCGGTCGGCAAACAAAGTGAGGCGCTCAACAAAGGCGAGCTGGCGCGCTTCGATCTCAGCGAGACCGACAGCGGCGGGGAAGGTTTCCCGAAGCATCGAAATCAGTTCCGCACTTTCGCCGCTGGAATCGCTGACGGTATCGCTCTCTTCGCTAATCAGATCCTCGGGTAGGTTTTCAACCATGCCTTCGAGATAGTCCTGACGCGCCTTGAGCTGAGCAGTGGTGGCTTCGAGGCCGTTGGAATATGCGTCGAACCGGACCTGCGCTTCGGCTACCTGCGCCTCGCGCTCCAGCAGGGATGCGTGTTCGGCGCTCGCGCGATACTGGCTGAATGCTGCACCACCCACGGAGACCGCCCAGCCGAGCACGGCAACCAGAGCCAGTGCCGCAGCAATCATCTGCATCCGGGTGGTAATAGTGATAAAACGGACCTGTCCCTGCGAGCGCATGAAAAACTCACGCTCGGGAAACCAGTTCCGCAGACGATCAAGCAGACCGCCAACGGTTGAATTTTGCAAGACGACCCCGTCCGTTGTTACGACTTATTGTGACATCGGCATAGCGCAACCTCCCGCAACGTCGAGTCACGGGCCCTATGCATGGGGCGAGTCGAAAAGCGAATGCGATGAGTCGTTGCCACAGGGCGAAATAATCTGATTCCGGCGGGAACCAATTTGGTGTGGAACGATTCGATGCGCCCCTCGCTGCACAGGTAGTAGGTGCGATTCTTCCCCAAACGCGCAAAGCAATGCTAGGGACAACGAATGAACGAGAATGTGAAGATTACCCCCGTGAGCGAGATGTCACCTGCAGAGCTTGTTGCGAAGCTCGCACGCGCCGGTCGCGCCGCCCAGCGGATGCTGGCGCGCGCCAGCGATGGCGAGAAGGCGGCGGCATTACGCGCTGCGGCTGCGGCGATTCGCGATGAGCAGGGTAGTATTCTCGAGGCGAATGCACGCGACGTGGCTGCTGGTGAGGCCAATGATCTATCGAGTGCACTGCTCGACCGGCTCCGCCTCGATCCTGCTCGGCTGGAAGCCATTGCAGGGGCTATCGAGAACGTCGCTGCCCTGCCCGATCCGGTGGGGGAAGAGATTGATCGCTCAGTAGCACCCGCCGGCATGGAACTGGTGCGTCGGCGCATTCCTATCGGGCTGATCGGAATTATCTACGAAAGCCGCCCCAATGTCACCGCTGACGCTGCCGCGCTGTGCCTGCGATCGGGCAATGCGGCGCTGCTGCGCGGCGGCAGTGAGGCGGTGCATTCGAACCGCGCCTTGCATGCTGCTTTCGTGCGGGGGGTGGAAAGTGCAGGTCTGCCTGCCGAGGCAATCCAGTTGCTGCCGACGCAGGACCGCGAAGCTGTCGGAGCGATGCTGAAGGCGGCGGGTTTGATTGACATGATCGTACCGCGGGGCGGCAAGGGACTGGTCGCACGGGTGCAGGCCGATGCCCGCGTGCCGGTGCTCGCCCACCTCGACGGGATTTGCCACACCTACATCCACGCCGCCGCCGATCCGGAAATGGCGCGGACCGTGGCAGTCAACGCCAAGATGCGCCGTACCGGCATTTGTGGAGCGATGGAGACCTTGCTGATCGATGCCGCTTTTCCCGCAGCAGGCGGAGTGATCGCAGCGCTCGCCGCATCGGGCTGCGAACTGCGCGGCGATTTGCGCGCCCAGGCCATCGATCCGCGCGTAAAACCCGCCACTGCCGAGGATTGGGACACCGAATATCTCGATGCGGTGCTGTCGGTCGCGGTAGTGGACGGACTTGAAGCGGCGATGGCGCATATCGCCGCACATTCCTCCGGCCACACCGAATCCATTATCACCGCCGACGAAGCGGCAGCACAGCGTTTCCTCGCCGAAGTCGACAGCGCCATCGTGATGCACAACGCCTCCAGCCAGTTTGCCGACGGTGGCGAATTCGGGCTGGGCGCGGAAATCGGCATCGCCACCGGGCGACTGCACGCGCGCGGGCCGGTGGCGCTGGAAGGGCTGACGACTTACAAGTGGCAAGTGCTTGGCACCGGCCAGGCGCGGGCCTGAGCCGCCTCCCGTTTGCGCAGGAATGGTCCCATAACAGGCCTGCTGGGCGGCAGCTTCAACCCCGCCCATGCAGGACACCGGCGGATCACCCTGTTCACGATTGCCGCGCTGGGACTGGACGAGGCGTGGTGGCTGGTCTCTCCCGGCAATCCGCTCAAGCCCAAGGCTGGCATGGCCCCGCTTTCCTCTCGTGTGCGGTCGGCTCGCGCGAAAAGCCGCAACGCCCCGATCCGCGTCACCGCAATAGAGGCGGAACTGGGTACAAGCTTCACCATCGATACGTTACGCGCCTTGAAGCGCCGCTACCCCAAACGCCGGTTCGTCTGGCTGATGGGCTCCGACAATCTGGTGCAGTTCCACCGCTGGAAGGCCTGGCGGGCTATCGCCAGGGAAATGCCCATTGCCGTTATCGCCCGCCCGGGGTATGACCGCAGCGCTATTGCGAGCCCCGCAATGGCCTGGCTGCGGAATTTCCGGTTGTCCGCAGCCGGATTGCACAACCGAAGCGAATGGAGCGCACCCGCGCTGATAGAGCTGCGTTTCGATCCCGATCCGCGTTCGGCCACCGAGATACGCCGGGCGGATCCTCACTGGGCAGGCCGGTATTCCACCGCTGCGCTTTGGGATGAAGTGACGCATTCCCCGATCATCGACAGATCCGAAGGGCGCGCGGCATGAAGCCGGGCTCCCGAAGTCCCCTCTTCGGGGTGGAACCCTGTCGCCATTCCAACCGTTCAGGAGCATGAGCCATCGCGATGATCCCAGAAAGCAATGCAGCGCCAGACGGCGCGAATGTGCAAGGGCCAGCCACCGCAGCAGCATCGACCTTTTCCATGTCTGATACCGAAAACCCAATTGTCGCCGAACCCGGTTCGCTTCACGAACTGATTCTCCAGCAGCTTGACGACGATCAGGCGCAGGAACTCGTCTCCATCCCGCTCGCGGGCAAGAGCTCGATTGCCGATCACATGATCGTCGCCTCGGGTCGTTCCACGCGGCAGGTTGCGGCTATGGCGCAGAAGCTGGCGGAAAAGATCAAGCAAGCCGGCCAATCGAGCCCGCGCATCGAAGGCCTGCCCGCTGCCGACTGGGTGCTGATCGATGCCGGCGATGTCGTCGTCCACCTGTTCCGCCCCGAAGTGCGCAGCTTCTACAATCTCGAGCGGATGTGGGGCTTCGGCGAGGACGGCATGACCCGGCAGATGGGGACGGCTTGACCAAGTCCCCCTCCCGCTGGCGGGAGGGGTTAGGGGTGGGAACGACCACACCCCACGATTCAGGCCCACCCCCGGCCCCTCCCGCCAGCGGGAGGGGAGCTTGTCGCCAACGGGACCGCTCCTCATGCTCCTCCATGTCATCGCGCGCGGGAAGATTGCCCGGTCTCCGGAGGCCGAACTGGTCGAACGCTATGCGAAGCGGATTGCGTGGCCGCTCAAGCTGACTGAGTTGCCCGAAGCGGGCGGACGCATCCCCGAACCGTTGACGCCCTACAGGACAGTGCTGCTCGACGAAAAGGGCCAGAACCTCGGCTCTGAGGACTTCGCACACATCCTCGAACGCTGGCGTGACAGCGGCGTGCGCGAATGTCGCATGGTCATCGGCGCGGCGGACGGGCACAGCCAGTCCGAGCGCGAATCCGCCGATCTGCTGCTCTCCTTCGGCAGGGCCACCTGGCCGCACCTGCTTGCCCGCGCCATGCTGATGGAGCAATTGTTCCGCACCACCAGCCTGCTTGCCGGGCACCCCTATCATCGGGCAGGATAGCGGCCATGGCGCACCGCACGCTCCTTCTCGGACTATCGGCGCTTGCCTTCGCGGCGGCCGCATTCGGGCAGCGCGCACCAGAGTTCAACGATGCAGCTGAGACGCGCGCCGCATTGAACGCCGCGCTTGCAGAACGCCGCGCTGCTGAAGCGCGCAGCGAACGGCTCGAAGCCGAAGCCGCGCAGGCCGAAGATGCTGCCGAACGGGCGGCCCGCGAAAGCGCCGCGCTCGCTGCCCGAATCCAGCAGGCCGAAGCCGGGATCGCAGCAGCCCGCGCACGGATCTCGCTGGTCACCCGCGAACGTGCCGAATTGCGCGAGACTTTGGGCCGTGAGCAGCGCCCGCTGGTCCGCCTGACTGCGGCGCTCCAGCAATTCTCCCGCCGACCGGTGGCGCTATCGGTGCTGCGACCGGGTGAAGTGCAAGATGTGGTTTACCTGCGCGCCATGCTGCACAATGCCGTGCCACAGGTGCAGGCGAATACGGCAGGATTGCGCGGCCAGATCGCCCGTGCCGCGCAACTTCGGATCGAAGCGGCGCAGACGGCAGAGGCCTTGCGCGCCGAGGAAGTGACACTGGGTGTGCGGCGCGCGGAACTGGCGGAAATCGAAAGCCGCGAAAGGCTTGCCGCGCGCGCCGCCGGGAGCGAGGCCAACCGTGAAGCCGAACGCGCACTGGCCTTATCCGAACAGGTGACCGATCTCGACGGGCTCGTCGACGAACTCGACCGCGCCGCCGCCTTGCGCCAGCGGCTGGCGGCATTGCCCGGACCGCGCCCGCGCCCTGTCGCCCCTGCTTCGGCGCGCGTGGAGGAGACTGCGCCCGCTGCAACGGCCAGCGCCGCCGCCAGCACCGCCCCTGCACCCTACATCCTGCCCGTTACGGGGCGCACGTTGGCGGGCTTCGGCGCGCCGCAGGACTCCGGGCCGAGCCAGGGGCTGACACTCGCTCCGATCGCAGGTGCTCAGGTGGTGGCCCCCGCTGCCGGACGGATCGCCTTTGCCGGGCCGTACCGGGGCTATGGCCAGATCGTGATTATCGAACACGGCGAGGGCTGGACCAGCCTGGTCACCGGCCTCGCTCGCAGCGATGTGCGGGTCGGGCTCGAAGTGGTCGGCGGTGCGCCGTTGGGCGTCGCCGGGCCTGATCGACCGAGTATTTCGCTCGAACTGCGCCGCGATGGCGAGCCGGTGAATCCCTTGCAGTTCGCCAATTAGCCGAAGTTTCGTCCACCGGCTCAAGTCCGGGGTGACGATGAAGGCAATTGTACCGCCTTTCACCTCATCTGGCGTTAAGCCCTGTCATGCGATAGACACGCCCCCGGGACATTCGGAACAGGAATCCGATTCATATGAAATTCGCCGCCACGATCCGCGCTGCTGCCCTGTGCACTGCCGTTGCCCTGCTGCCCGCCACCACGGCCGGTTTCGCGCAGGTGGAAGGCCGCGCCTCGCCCGAATTCGCGCGGCTGTTCGCCACCTACCAGCGGATCAAGGCGAGCTATGTGGAGCCGGTCGAGGACGAAGTGCTGATTCGCGGGGCGATCGACGGGATGCTCGGCGCTCTCGATCCGCATTCGGCCTACATCGACGGAGCCGCGCTGGAACGGCTCAACACCATGATCGACGGCAATTACCAGGGCCTTGGTATTTCGGTGCAGATGGAAGACGGCGCAGTGAAGGTCGTCTCGCCGTTCCGCGGCAGCCCCGCCGACCAGGCCGGGATCAAGGCAGGCGATTACATTACGCACATCAACGGCGAGCTGATATTCGGGCTGGAGATCGATCAGGCAGTCGCGCAGATGCGCGGCCCTGCGGGGAGCGACATCGAATTGACGATCTTCCGCCCCGGTCGCGAAGACGCATTCGAAGTTACGGTTACACGCGGCGTGATCGAACTGGAGCCGGTGACCTGGAGCCTGCTCGAAGGCAACATCGGTCACATTCAGGTCAACGAATTCTCCGCCGATGTCGGTGCCGACGTGCGGCAGGGGCTGGCCGAACTGGAGCAGCAGGCGAGTGGGCAGCTTGCCGGGCTGGTGCTCGACATGCGCCGCAATCCGGGAGGGTCCCTTGACGAGGCGGTGGCGCTCAGCGACCTGTTCCTCGATGAAGGCCAGATCGTATCGCAGCGCGGGCGCAATCCGCGCGATACCATCGTTTACGATTCGGAGACGGTCTATCGCGGCGATGTTGCCGAAGGACTGCCGATCATTGTGCTGATCGACGAAGGCTCGGCCTCGGCGAGCGAGATCGTCGCGGGCGCACTGCAGGATCACCGCCGCGCGCTGGTGATGGGCGAACGCAGCTTCGGCAAGGGCTCTGTCCAGACATTGCTGCCGCTTACCCGCGATTCGGCGCTCAAGCTGACCACCGCGCGCTATTACACGCCTTCGGGCCGCTCGGTGCAGGAAGGGGGCATCGCGCCCGACATCCGGGTGCCGCAATTGTCCGATCCCGACGCCGAGCGCCGCCAGCGGTTCGCTCTGCGCGAAAGCGACCTTCGCGGGCACCTGATCAACGAAATCGGGGTCGAGGACGAGGCGCTTATGCGCGACCGGCTCGACGATCCGCGCTTCCAGCTTACTTCCGCCGAACTGGAGGAAATGGGCGTGACCGATTTCCAGCTCGACTATGCAGTGCGGACGCTGCGGCGGACCGGCGGGACCGTCGTGGCGCGGCGCTGAACGCGCGAGGTCTTGCTTCGACAAATGCCGGGTGAAGGGCTAGGGAAGCCTGATGGCTGATATGCTTCCTCCTTCGGACAAGCTCGCCCAGCGGCTGGCGCTGGCGATTCCCGCGTTGTTGCTCGCCGGGGCCTACATTTCCCAATATGGCTTCGGCCTGTTTCCCTGCGAAATGTGCTGGTGGCAGCGCTACCCCCACTTTGCCGCCGTGGGGTTCGCCTTCCTCTCCACCATGGCACCACCCCGCAAGCTGTGGATCGCCATTGCTGCGGGCGGCATTTTCACTTCCGGGCTGATTGGCGGCTTCCATGCAGGGGTCGAATACGGCTGGTGGCAGGGGATCACCGGTTGCACCGGCAGCGATCCGTTTTCCTTCGAAGTGGTCCGCTGCGATCAGGCGGCGTGGACCTTGGCCGGTATTTCCCTCGCCGGGTTCAACGCGCTCTTCTCCATCGGCGGGGCAATGGCCATATGGATGCTGTTGCTGGCAAAGGAGAAAATCCGGTGAGCATGGTGAAAGACCGTTCGGAAATGATCCGCGTCGATCAGGCGGGCGAATTCGGCGCGACGCGCATCTATGCCGGGCAACTGGCGGTGATGGGTGATCGCGGGCCGCACTCGGCGGAAATTCGCGGCATGGCGGAACAGGAAGCGGTTCACCGGGCGGAATTCGACGCGCTGATGGCGCGGCGCGGAGTGCGGCCGACTGCGCTCCAGCCATTATGGAATGCCGCCGGATTTGCGCTGGGTGCAGGCACGGCGCTGCTTGGACCCGAAGCGGCGATGGCCTGCACGGCCGCTGTCGAGACCGAAATCGACCGGCACTATTCTCAGCAGCTGGACGAACTTGAACGCGATGGCGACGACCCCGAACTGGCCGAAATGATCGCCCGCTTTCGCGAAGACGAGATCGAGCACCGCGATGCGGCCTTCGCCGCCGGGGCGGAACGCGCGCCCGCCTATCCACTGCTCTCCGCCGCAATCCGGCTGGGTTGCCGCGCTGCGATCCGGATTTCGCAGAAAATCTGAAACGCAGCCCTTCATCGCGCGTTCAATTGGGGAAGCGCTGAATGCCCGAACGTGCTATTCCGAGGATCATGATGAACCACTCGCTCACCCTTGCCCCCGCCGCTGCGCTGCTTGGCGCGCTTTGGTCCATGCCAGCCGCCGCGCAGGATGATGGTGGAGACCGGGTGAACCAGGTCATCATTTTCGGCGAGGACGAATGTCCGCAGTCGGACGAGAATACCATTACGGTCTGCGCCCGGCTCGATGAGAGCGAGCGCTACCGCATCCCTCCGCGCCTGCGCCAGAGCGGCTCGCCCGAGAACGAGAGCTGGACCCGCCGGGTCGAAAGCTTCGAAGCTGTTGGCGCTTTCGGCCCGCTGAGCTGCACCCCGGCGGGTGCTGGCGGCGATCTGGGCTGTACAATGGAAATGATCGAGCAGGCCTATGCCGAGCGTGCGGCAGGCAGCGACGTGCGGATGGCCGAATTGATCGCGCAGGCTCGCGGGGAGCGACTGGCCGAGATCGACGACGATGCCGCCGCCTATCAGGCGCGGGTGGAAGAGTTGGAGCGGATCGAATTCGAACGCCGCGCCGCCGCGCAGGGTGAACTGCTGCCGGGCGAAAGCGCGGTGCCGGTGGAGATCGTCGATCCCTCGGCGATCCCCGCCACGCCCCCGGCGATTGTTACCGAGGACGACTGAGCCGCTATTCGCCGCCAGGATATCGGGTGAAAGAAGGCAGATTGTCGAGCGTTTCCATATAGCTCCGCCGATCGGCGGTCTGGATCTGCGCCTGCACCGCCACGGATTCGGGTGCATCCAGCGTGACCGACTGGATGTCGACAATCCCCGGCAGCACCTCCTCGTTGACGAAGAACAGCGGCGTGCCGCAGTTGCCGCAGAACATCCGCGTGGCTCCCGAAGGCGCGGTGTAACGCACCGGCACTCCCTGTGTTATCAGGAACCCGGTGTTCGGCATTGCGAGCCAAGCGACTACGGGGGCACCAGCCGCCATCTGGCAATCGCGGCAATGGCACAGCGCATGGTGCGCGTGCTCGCCCTCAGCCTCGTACCGTATCGCGCCGCAGCGGCATCCGCCTTCGATCATGTCCTGCTCCCCTTTACTGCGAATCAATAGGAACATATAACGAACAAAAAATCAGGTCAAAGCAATATCCGGCGCGTCTTCCTGCTTCATCCCGACGACATGATAGCCCGCATCGACATGATGTACTTCGCCCGTCACCCCGGAAGACAGTTCGGAGCAGAAGTACAGCCCCGCCCCTCCAACATCCTCGATGGTGACATTGCGCCGCAGCGGCGCGTTCAGCTCGTTCCATTTGAGGATATAGCGGAAATCGCCGATCCCGCTCGCCGCCAGCGTCTTGATCGGCCCGGCGCTGATCGCGTTGACGCGGATACCCTCCGGCCCAAGGTCGTTGGCAAGGTACTGCACGCTCGTTTCCAGCGCCGCCTTGGCCACCCCCATCACGTTGTAATGCGGCACAACTTTCTCCGCACCGTAGTAGGTGAGGGTGACGATGCTGCCACCTTCACTCATCAATGGCCGCGCGCGCTTGGCGGCGGCGACCAGCGAATAAGCGGAAATGTTCATCGTCATCAGGAAATTGTCGAGGCTGGTGTCGACATATTTCCCCCGCAATTCGTTCTTGTCCGAAAAGCCGATCGCGTGGACGAGGAAATCCAGCTTGCCCCAGCGCGCTTCGATTTCGGCAAAAGCGGTGTCCATCGCCTCCATGTCGGAAACGTCGCATTCGATCAGGAAGTCGCTGCCAACCTGCTCCGCCAGCGGGCCGACTCGCTTTTTCAGCGCTTCGCCCTGGTAGGAGAACGCCATCTCCGCGCCCGCCCAATGCAGCTTCTGCGCGATACCCCAGGCCAGCGACTTGTCGTTCGCCAATCCCATGATCAGGCCCTTCTTGCCCGCCATCAGCCCTGTCATGCGATCGTGTCCTCCTCGTCAAGTTTGGCGGCTTCCCGGCGCGCCCGGTCGTCGGCGAGGCCGATCCGGTTACGCGCTTCTTCCGGCGTTTCCGCCAGCGCCGCATTCAATTCCGCCCCGGCGACCATCCCTAATCCCACTAGCCAGAAAAAGAAAAGCGCGATCATGAATCCGGCGAGCGAACCGTAGGTCAGATCGTAGGTGAACAGGCTGCGCAGCACGGGCGGCAGCGCCACCGTCACCAGCACCCACCACACCGTCACCAGCAGCGCGCCCGGCCATTTGGGGTAGCGCTTGGTGCGATACTTGGCCGGAGTGAGCGAGACGAACAGCAGGAACAGCGAGGCATAGAGCCCGATCGCCGGGATAATGCGCGATAATTGCAGTTGACCCAACATCCGGGTCAGTTCGGGGATATAGGCAGCGATCACTTCCTGCGCCGCGCCGATCAGCACCTGTGCAATTAGCGACAGCATCAGCAGCAGCACCGCGCCGATGATGATTCCGCTGGTGAACAGCCGATATTTCCAGAACGCCTGCGTGGGCCTGGTGCCGTAGGCGCGGCGGAGAATATCGCGGATCGTTTCGATCAGGCTGCCCACGGTCCACAGACCAACCGCGCCGCCGATCCACAGCAGCCAGCCGCTGCGCGATTCGACCACGTTGCGCGCTACCGGGCCGATTACCTCGGCCACCACCGGCGGTAGCGTGAGAAGGAGCGTTGTGATCGTCGAAGCACGGTCGGCATCGGCCCAGAGCGTGGAGAACACCGCAGCAGCGAGGATGAAGAAGGGAAAGATCGCCAGCACTGACATGTAGGCCAGATTGCCCGCATGGATCATGCCGTCGTTGAAGCATCCGATGACCACTCGCTTCAGCACTTCGAAAAAGCGGGTGCCGGGGCCGACGTGCCGCGACAGGCCGGTTCGGGCGGGCGCCATGCGCGCGGCCTGTGCCCGTGCTTCGGGCGAATAGTCGGCCGGCGGCGGCCCTGAGTGCGGCTCCTCTTCGTGCAGTCCGGGGGGTGCCATAGCGGGGCCTTCTACCAGCGTATGGCGGGCTGTCGAGCGATGCGGCCTGCCAAGTCGGGATTAACGCATTGGCGCGGCGTGCGTTTCAGCCGCCCATTCCGGCACGCGGATCGCCGGCATCGCTCCAGCCTTCGAGCTTGGACGCCAGTTCGGAGATGTCCTCCGGCAGGTGGATTTCCAGCGTCACCAGTTGGTCGCCGCGCGTGCCGCCCTTCTTGCTGAAACCCTTGCCCTTGAGGCGCAAGACCTTGCCCGAACTCGATCCGGGCGCGACGGTGAGCATCACCGGACCATCGACGGTGGGCACTTTCACCTTGCCGCCGTTGACGGCCTCGGAAAGCGTGATCGGCAGGTCGAGCCGGACATCGTCGCCTTCGCGCCAGAAATGCGGGTGCGGTTGCACTTCGATGGTGACGATCCCGTCTCCCGCGCCGCCCGGCCCCTGCTGACCCTTGCCCTTCAGGCGCATCTGCGTGCCGTCCTCGACGCCTTCGGGGAGCGACAGGTCGATGGTCTTGCCGTCGGCCAGGGTGATGCGCTGCTTGGCGCGGGTTGCGGCATCGGTGAAGGGGACGCTCAACCGGTAGCGGATATCCGCGCCTTTCTGCGGTGGCGGTGGCGGGGGCTGGCGGAAACCGCCTGCCCCTGCTCCAAAGCCGCCACCGGGGCGTGCGCCACGCGCACCGGGGCCGCCGCGCCCGAACAGGCCTTCGAACAGGTCACCGATGTCGAGATCTTCGTTGCCGAAGCCCTGGAAATCGCGTTGCGAGTAACCGTTCGGCCCGCCGCCCGCGCGCTGGCCGCCGAAACCGCCAAACGGCATGGCCGGATTGCCATCGGCATCGATCTCGCCTCGGTCGAACCGCGCGCGCTTGTCCTTGTCTGAAAGCAGGTCATAGGCTTGCGTCACCTTGGAAAAACGTTCGGTAGCTGCAGGATTGTCCTTGTTGCGGTCCGGGTGCAATTCCTTGGCCAGCTTGCGATAGGCGGACTTGATGTCTGCCTCGCTTGCCGAACGGCTGACGCCGAGGGTGGAATAGGGGTCGCTCATGGTGTGTTAGCTAGGTAATGCGGAATGTTTAAGCAAGTGATGCCTTTCCTACGAGCGACCGTGGTTCTAGGGCGAAAAGCATGACACCTGCCGAACCCGACCAGACGCTCTCGGCTATTCCGGAAGTCGAAGGCTTTTCTGTCCCAGGACTGTGCTCCATGTGCTCCATAATTGCCTGCCCGCATGACTGATCCGCAGGACACCATCCCCGCCGGTGACCCCTTCGCAACCTTCGATGCGTGGTTCGCCGAGGCGCAGAGGAGCGAGCCCAACGATCCCAACGCGATGGCGCTGGCCACGGCCACGCCTGCGGGTGTGCCTTCGGTGCGGATGGTGCTGCTGAAGGGCCACGACCACCGCAGTTTCGTGTTCTACACCAATGCGCAGAGCCGCAAGGGCGAGGAAATCCGCGCCAACATGCAGGCCGCGCTTCTGTTCCACTGGAAGAGCCTGCGCCGCCAGATCCGCATCGAAGGACCGCTGGTGGAAGTAAGCACAGCCGAAGCCGACGCCTATTTCCACTCACGCCCTTTCGTCAGCCAGGTGGGATCGGCGGCCAGCGACCAGTCGCGCCCGCTCGATAGCCGTGAGACCTACATGGAGCGGGTTGAGTCGCTGCGGGCGCAGTACGAAGCAGCAGGCGAAGTCCCGCGCCCGCAGCACTGGACGGGCTTCCGCCTGATGCCCACGGCGATCGAGTTCTGGCATGACCGCGCCAATCGCCTGCACGAGCGGCGGCGTTTCACCGGTTCGGAGGACAACTGGGAAAGCACGCTGCTTTACCCATGAGCCAGTCCCGCGCCTCGCTTACCCGCTCTGCCGCGCTTGCCTCGATTGCGATGGCGCTGTTCCTTGGCGCGCTGAAAGGCTGGGCGGTGTGGCAGACTTCATCCACTGCCATGCTCGGCAGCCTTGCCGATACCTCGCTCGACTTCATCGCCAGTCTCGCCACGCTGGTCGGCGTCTCCATCGCCGCCCAGCCCGCCGATCACGAACATCGCTTCGGCCACGGCAAGGCGGAAGCGCTGGCGGCGATCTTCCAGGTGATCCTGATCGTGATCTCGGCCAGTGCGATTGCCTTTCGCGCGGTGCTGCGGCTGGTCGAAGGCGGGGAAACGGCGGCGGCAGAGCAGGGGATTGCCGTCTCGGTGATCGCCATTGTCGCCACGCTCGCGCTGGTGGCATGGCAGAAGCACGTGGTGCGCAAGACCGGCTCAATCGCCATCGGCACCGACTCGGTGCACTACCAGTCGGACCTGTTCCTCAATCTGGCGGTGATTGCGGCGCTGGTGCTCGACCAGTATCTCGGATGGTCGCAGGCCGATCCGCTGTTCGGCCTCGCCATCGCCTTCTGGCTGCTGTGGAATGCCTGGTCGGCTTCGAGCGAGGCGCTCGATCACCTGATGGACCGCCAGTGGCCGGAGGAAAAGCGCCGCGCCTTTGTCGAACGTGCTGCCACGCACCCCGAACTGGCGCGGATGCACGATCTGCGCACCCGCACCAGCGGCACGGTGGATTTCGCGCAGTTCCATGTCGATATGCCCGCCGCGATGACCGTGGGCGAAGCGCATGACATTATCGAGCGGGTCGAGGCCGACCTGATGGCGGCCTTTCCGGGCACCGACATCCTGATCCACATCGATCCCGAAGGACATGTGGACGAGCCCGGAAACCCGCTGGTCGAGGCGGACGAGTTCGGAAAGCTGGAGGACAAGCCATGACTGCGCGCAAATCCTGGCCCTATTGGCACGTCGATGCCTTCGCCACGCAGGCCTACGCGGGCAATCAGGCGGCGGTGGTGATCGTCGAGGACTGGCCGAGCGACGACACGATGCGCGCCGTGGCGGCGGAGAATATGTTCGCCGAAACCGCGTTCCTGATCGAAACTCCCGGCGGTGAGGCTGACTATGCGCTGCGCTGGTTTACGCCCACTCTCGAGGTAGCGCTGTGTGGTCATGCGACGCTGGCATCGGGGCACGCCATCTTGTCAGGCAATCCGACGCGTGAGGCGGTGACCTTTTCGACCCGCAAGGCAGGCGTGCTCGAAGTGCGGCGTGCGGACGGAAAGTACGAACTGGCGCTGCCCGCTATCCCCACCGCGCCCGCACCCTTCACCGAAGCGGTGGCGCTGCTGGGGGCCGAGCCGCTAGAGGTATGGCGTGATCCGACTGGCGGCTACAATGTGTTCCTCTATCCCGATGCCGCCGCGATTCTCGCGCTTGCGCCCGACCTGCGTGGGCTCGCAAAATTGGGCGATCAACAGTTCATCTGCACTGCTCCGGGCAATCAGACCGACGTCATCAGCCGCAACTTCGTCCCTGGCGGCGGCGTGGATGAAGACCCCTTCACTGGCTCCGCCCACGCCGTGCTGACCCCGTTCTGGGCCGCACGGCTGGGGCGGGAGAGCTACACCGCGTTCCAGGCTTCCGAACGGGGCGGATACGCCACATGTAAGCTGAGCGGCGACCGCGCGATCCTCGGCGGCGACTGCGTGACGATGGTGGAGGGGCGCTTCTATCCCGAGGGATAGAGCGCGAAAATGTCCGCAAGCTCGGCCATCAGCGCCGGCCGGTCGGCGTTCTCGGTCTTGCCCAGCCGCACCACGGTGAGTTGCTGCTCAGGGGAAACGATCACGAACTGGCCCAGATGGCCCATCAGGGCGAAGGCGCTTTCCGGCCCCTGCGCCGCGAACAGGTTGTCGCGATCGGTATCGCTGTCACGGTTGAGCCAGAGCTGGGCGCCGTAATCGGGACTCGCCGGGCTGGAGCTGCGCATGAAATCGATCCACGCGCGGGGCACCACCTGCGTCCCTTCGGCGCTTCGCCCGTCGCGCAGGAATTCGCCGAACCGCGCCCAGTCGCGCGCCGTGGCCCAGAAGCTGCTGCCGCCCACCAGCGTGCCCGCCGCGTCGTATTCGCCGACCAGCGAGGCCATGCCCAGCGGCACCGCGATCCGCGCATCGACGAAGTCCGCCATCGCCTGCTGTCGCTCCTCGGCGCCGGAGTCGGGCGCGATCAGATCGGTGGCGATGTCCGAGAGGATCACGCTGGTCGGGGTCGAGTAATCGAAATTGCTGCCCGGATCGTGCTCGAGCGGTTGCGCCTCGGCCCAGGCAGACATGTCGTCGCGCCCGTCCATGAACATCATCCGCACTTCGGCGGAGGTGTAGACCGGATCGGCCTGCTCGTCGTGGCGCAGGCCGGAGCGCATTTGCAACAGGTGCCGCAAGGTGATCTCGCCGCGCGGATCGCCGCTGCGCTGCCAGGATGCAACAGGGGCGGGATCGTCAAGCGCGAGGCGACCGTCGGCCACCATCATGCCGATGATCACTGCGGTCAGGGTCTTGGACATCGACCACCCGATGTGCCGGGTGTCCGGACCGAACCCTTCGGCATAACGTTCGGCCACCACTTCGCCGCGATACATCACCACCACCGCGCGGGTTTCGCCCAGCCCTTCGGTGGTGAACAACTCGTCTACCGCTCGCGCCAGCGCTTCGCGCGAAACGCCGGGTTCCACCACTACGGTTTCGAGCACTTCATCGGGCAGGGGCGGCAAGGGCGGCGGGCCGTCCTGCGAACAGGCGGAAATCGCCAGCGCCAGTGCCAAAATCAGTGCAGGGGCACTTGGCGGCAGGCGGAAGACACGGCTAGGGGATGGCAGGCGCGACATGGGCGCGCATCCTTTCTGTCAGGCGCAGGTGAATGGCAACCGCAAAACGGGCAAAATCGAGCTGGCTTGGCTTGCTGGTGAAACTGCTGCTGATCGTGGCGCTGGCCGCAGGGCTGGTTGTCTTCTTCTTCGGCGAGGCGCTGGCGGGATTCGGCCAGGCGGGAACGGGCTATGCCGCGAAATCGGTTTGTTCGTGCCGCCATCTGGCCGGGCGCGGGATGGAATCTTGCGAGTCGGACCTGCCGTCCAACATGTGGGCAGTGTGGTTGACCGAAGACGAGACTGCGCAGTCGGTTACGGCGACCGTCCCCCTGATTGCCAGCACAGAGGCGCGGTTCATGGACGGCCCCGGCTGCGTGCTGGAGTCGTGGGACGAGTAGCAGTCAGACCGCGGCTTCGGTCGAATCGATCCAGCCGCCGGCCACCACTTGCTCCCCCGCATAGATCACTGCGGCCTGCCCCGGCGCGACGCCGAATTCGGGATTGGCGAAGCGCAGGGTGATCGCCGCGCCGTTGCCCGGCACCCCATCAAGCGTGACCGGCACCGGCTTGGCGAGCGAGCGGACCTTGGCGGTAAGCGGCGCGTCCGGCAGCGGGCCGATGCGATTGGTCTCCACCACCCGCGCCGCGCTCACCGCAAGCAAGCGCTTCGGCCCGACGCGCACTTCGGCCCGCTCCGGGTCCAGCCCGACCACGTAAAGCGGCTCCGGCTGGCCGCCGATCTCCAGCCCGCGCCGTTGGCCGACGGTGAAATGGATGATCCCCTGATGCCGCCCCAGCTCGGCGCCGGTTTCGGCATGGACGATGGCCCCCGCGCGCGCGCTTTCGGGGCGGATCGCCTTGACGATCTTGGCATAGTCGCCGTCGGGCACGAAACAGATGTCCTGGCTGTCGGGCTTGGCTGCCACTTCCAGCCCGAAACTCTCGGCGATCGCTCGCACATCGCTCTTGGGCATGCCGCCCAGCGGAAAGCGCAGGTAGTCGAGCTGCGCTTCGGTGGTGGCGTAGAGGAAATAGGACTGGTCCCGCGCCGGATCGAGCGCGCGATGCAGTTCCGGCCCCGCCTCGCCCATTACGCGGCGTACATAATGCCCGGTGGCGAGGCAATCGGCTCCCAGTTCGCGTGCCATGCGGAACAGGTCGGTGAACTTGGGCCCCATATTGCAGCGGATGCAGGGAATCGGGGTGCGCCCTGCGAGGTATTCATCGGCAAAGGCTTCGACCACATCTTCGCGAAAGGCGCTTTCGTGATCGAACACATAGTGCGCGATGCCCAGCCGGTCCGCCACCTTGCGCGCATCGCGGATATCGTCACCCGCACAGCAGGCGCCCTTGCGTCCGGTCGCCGCGCCGTAATCGTAGAGCTGGAGCGTGATGCCGATGACTTCCGCCCCGCTCGCCGAGGCCAGCGCCGCAACGACGGAAGAGTCCACCCCGCCCGACATTGCCACCACGATCCGGCACTGCGCTGCGGCGCGCGGCAAGTCGAACAGCGCTGCGGCGTTAACCGCAATCGGCAGGTCGGGAATCGAGGCGTGGACGGCAGGCATTGCCCGTGCGCCTACACGCTCTGCGGCCCTCGCAAAACCCCGCATAAATGTAACACAAGGTTAAGCGCCGCTTTACCCGATCTTGACGCTTGGACGCTATTGCTCTTGGCATGTTCGAAGGGAAACCTCTCATTGCATCGGGCGCAAATGGCTCAGAACACGGTGATTCCGTGGGCGGGGAACTGTTCGTGCCCAACTGGAAGGATTTGACCGCCCGGCTGGCTGCCGCCCGCGAGCTTAACCGCCAGCTGGCAGTCTCGGACGAGACCGAGTTCGCCAGCTTCGATGCGCAAAGCGCGCGCAAGATCGCATGCCAACACGGACTAGCCGCAGGGAGCGGCAAACATGGCGTTAACCCTGATGATTTAGCCAATGGCAAATGGCCGGAGCCCAATGTGGGCCAGCGGATCGCGACAAGCGAACCGGCCAACCGAGGAAACACATGATCGAGAACCAGAAAATCCGTCCAGCGCAAGTTATCGGCCCTCTCGGTGAGCCGCTGACCATTGCGGATCTGCCGTCTCCAGGGACGAAGCGCTGGGTCGTGCGCCGTAAGGCTGAAGTCGTGGCGGCGGTCAACGGTGGCCTGCTGACCATTGACGAAGTGCTCGAACGCTACGGGCTGACGCTGGAGGAATTCGCCGGCTGGCAGCGCGCGGTCGATCGCTCGGGGATGCAGGGGCTGCGGGTGACGCGAATCCAGCACTACCGCGACCTTTATGAACGCCAGCTCAAGTATTGATCTGTCAGGTGGCGCTGCGGCTGAGCCGCGCCACAATCCCTTCTCCGGAAAGAATTTCGGAACGCGCGCAAGCCTGCCACGTTGTCCCATGAAGAAACCCAAATTCGGGTGAAGCACAGGAGAACAGGGTTATGGGTTGGATCATCGCAATTATCGTCGGCGGTGTCGCAGGCTGGATCGCCAGCATGGTGATGAACCGCAACGGATCGATGGGTATTTTCTGGAACATCGTCGTCGGGATTATTGGAGCGTTGATCGGCAATGCATTGCTTGCCCCACTGCTCGGATTCGGCGGCAGCATCCAGACGTTCGATCTCGGTTCTTTCGTGATCGCCATTCTGGGCGCGATTATTCTGCTGGCGATCGTCAATCTCGTCCAGCGAGGCCGGGTGCGCTAATCCGCATACGGACAATTTGATACAAAATCGTCAAAGGGGCGGAAAGTCACGGCTTTCCGCCCCTTTTGCATGTGTTGAAACGGAATTCGTCGGACCGGATCGCAGCTTCGCAGAACGTTGCATTGCACCATTGGCATGGATGCAGCTATGAGCGGGCAACCGCCATAGGACCCGGTCGCGCGCGCAGCACAGTTGTGCTACATTCTCGCGCGGCGATCCCGTAAGGGCTACGATAAGGCATATGCGCCGATGAATTATGAAACCAGACTGACCCCCAGCGATATGTCCGATCCGCTGGTGATCGAAGACGGCATCGATGGACATGTCCCGGACGATGCCAGGAGCGGCAAGGGCGGGCGTCGCCTGTGGGTGGTGATCGCCATTCTTGTGGTGGGTGCGATTATCGCCGCCTTCATGCTTTCCGGTGGCGAGGAAGAAGTGCCGTTCATGGCCACTGACAGCGAAGGAACACTCCAGGCAGTGACCGTCGCGGCTCCCGGAGCAGGAACGCTTGAAGGCACGATCAACGCTACCGGCACGCTCGCTGCGCGGCGGGAAATGCCTGTTGGCGTGGTGGGTGAGGGCGGCCGTGTAGTCTCGGTTTCAGTCGAGGCCGGCGACTGGGTCCGCGCCGGGCAAGTGCTGGCAGTGATCGACCGCTCGGTGCAGAATCAGCAGGCTAGCGCACAGGCGGCGCAGATTGAAGTGGCACAGGCCGATGCCGATCTGGCGCAGGCCAATCTGGATCGTGCGCTGCAACTGGTGGAGCGCGGCTTCATCAGCCAGGCCGATATCGACCGGCTGACCGCGACGCGCGATGCCGCCGTGGCCCGGGTGCGCGTGGCTCGCGCCCAGCTCGGCGAACGGCAGGCGCGCAATGCCCAGCTCAATATTGTTGCTCCCGCGGCGGGCCTGCTGCTCGAACGCAATGTGGAGCCGGGTCAGGTTGTCAGTCCGGGTTCGGGTACGCTGTTCTCGATCGCGCGCGGCGGCGAGATGGAACTGCTTGCCCGCGTAGGAGAGACCGAACTGGCGACCATCCCCGTGGGTGCCACCGTAACCGTCACCCCGGCAGGCAGCACACAGAACTTTACCGGCCAAGTGTGGCAGATTTCTCCGGTGATCGACACGACCAACCGCCAAGGCACGGCGCGCGTAGCCCTTCCGTATGATCCCGCGCTGCGCCCCGGTGGCTTTGCTAGTGCGCAAATCGCCAGCGGCACTGTCGTTTCGCCAATCCTGCCCGAAAGTGCGATCCTGTCCGACGACCAGGGCAGCTATGTCTACATCGTGGATGCAGAAGACAAGGTTGTGCGGCGCAATGTTGAAATCGGCATGATTCGCGAAGATGGCATTGCCATTGCCGAAGGCCTGACCGGTTCGGAGCGAGTGGTGCTGCGCGCTGGCGGATTCCTGACCGAGGGCGACACGGTCCGGCCGATGGTCGAGGAATAGACAGACCCTTACGATGAACTTCAACGAGATCTCTGCCTGGTCGATCCGCAATCCGATCATCCCCATCCTTGCTTTCCTGGGGCTGACGCTTGCGGGCGTGATGAGCTTCATGCGCATGGATGTGCAGAACAATCCGGACATCGAGTTCCCGATTGCCATCGTCAGTATCTCGCAGCCAGGGGCCGCGCCAACGGAGGTCGAAAACCAGATCACCCAGCGGGTGGAAGCGGCGGTCCAGACGCTCGAAGGAATCGAGAACATCCGTTCGACTGCATCCGAAGGCAATTCGCAGACGGTGATCGAATTCGAACTGGGCACCGATATCGATGCTGCCGTCAACGAGGTCGAAAGCGCGGTGGACCAGATCCGCAGCGAACTGCCCGACGGCATTCTCGAGCCGCGGATATTCAAGCAGCAGACCAGTTCGCGCCCGATCGTCTACTTCGCCGCCGATGCCGACGATATGACGATCGAGCAGTTGAGCTGGTTCATCGACGACACGATTACGAAACGCCTGCTGACAGTGGAAGGCCTCGCCGAAGTCAATCGCAACGGCGGGGTGGACCGGGAAATCCTGGTTATTCTCGATCCGGCGCGGATGCAGTCGCTCGGCCTTACTGCATCGCAAGTGAATGCGGCGCTTCGCCAGCTCAATATCAATGCCGCCGGAGGGCAGACAGAGATTGCCGGGGCAAGGCAATCGGTTCGCGTGCTGGGCAATGCACAATCCGCCTATGAACTCTCACAAACGCAGTTGTCGCTCAACGGGCGGTCGATCAAGCTGGCGGACATTGCCCGGGTAAGCGATTCATTCGGCGAATTGCGCTCGCTGGCAAAGTTGAACGGCGAACAGATCGTCACCTTTTCGATAACCCGCGCGCGGGGCGAATCCGACGTCACCGTTTACGATGGCGTGGTCGAAGTGCTGCAGCAGATCGAGGAAGAAAATCCCGGGGTGAAATTCACCCGCCTCTTCACCGAGGTCGACTACACGAAGGCGCAATACGAAAGCTCGCTTGCGGCGATGGTGGAAGGCGCCTTGCTGGCGGTGGTGGTGGTGTTCCTGTTCCTGCGCGATTGGCGCGCAACGATCATCGCTTCATTGGCGATCCCGCTATCGGCGATTCCTACCTTCTGGTTCCTGGAAGCCTGGTTCGGCTTCACGCTGAACACCATGTCGTTGCTGGCGCTGGGGCTGGTTGCAGGGGTGCTGGTGGACGATGCCATTGTCGAGATCGAGAATATCGTGCGCCACATGCGCATGGGCAAGAGTGCTTATCAGGCCAGCATCGATGCGGCGGACGAGATCGGACTGGCAGTGGTGGCTACCACCTTCTCGATCGTGGCGGTCTTCCTCCCGGTCGGGCTGATGTCGGGCATCACCGGTATATTCTTCAAGAATTTCGGTATCACCGTGGTCGTATCGGTGCTGATGAGCCTCGCCGTAGCGCGCATGATCACGCCGATGATCGCTGCTTATTTCCTCGAAGCAAAGGGGCAGGCTTCGCACGGCGAGGGCCGGATGATGGATCGCTACATGGCGGTGCTGCGTTGGTCGCTGGACGACAGCGCGCTGCGCCGCCGGGTAAGCGAGCTTGGCAGGGTGCCTTTCAAGTGGCAGTATGGCCTTGCCGCAACACCGCTGTTCGTCCTTATCACTGGCGCGGGAATTGTCGCCTTCGGTTATGTGATCTACCTTTGGTTCACTATCGAGTGGCTGGCCCAGAGCATGGACGCGCGATATTGGGCCGGCACGGTTTCCTTCCTGCCCGAGATTGTCGCTCAGATCATCGGCTTCGTCATCGCGGTGATCGCAATGTCCGCTGCCGTGTTCGCTGCGGGAATCGCATCGTGGATGGCGGGCGGTGGAATGCGCCTTGGGCTCACCATGCTGACCAATCTGGGTGGTGGCGATTTCCATCGCTGGTTTGACAATCGCATGGGTCGCCTGCGCGCACGCTTCCTCGATCACCGCGTGTGGATGATGGGCGTGGGCGTGGGGGCATTGGCGATGACCGTGTTCACCATGTACGTGCTGCCCAAGCAGTTCTTCCCTGAAACAGACAGCGACTTCTCGCTGTTACGCGTGGAGATGGTGCCCGGCACCACTCTTGAGCAGACCGAGGTCGTCATCGACACAATCGCGGCACGGCTGCGCGAGGAACAGGAAGTGGCGCTGGCGCTGGGGATCGTCAACGAAGGCAGCGGGCTGGTGCGACTGGTGCTGAGCCCTGACCGCGAGCGCGACAGCCTGCAGTTCGAGCGCGAGATGACGCCGATCCTGCAAGACTTTCCCGATGCGCGGATCAATTTCCAGGACCAGAGCGGCCCCGGCGGCCCCAGTGCCACCGGCAGGGCCATCTCGATCATGCTGGCCGGATCCGACCCGGAGGCGCTCAACGCCACCGCGGAAACTCTGGCGGAGCAAATGCGCGGGGTTCCCGGTGCGGTCGCGCCGCGGGTGGAGATCGATCTCCAGAGGCCCGAGCTGATCATCGAGCCGCGCATGGATCTGGCTGCCAGTCTGGGCATAACCACCAGTGCGCTGAGCCAAGCCATCCGCATCGCCACGCTTGGCGATATCGATCAGAACGCGGCACGCTTCTCGCTGTCGGACCGGCAGGTGCCGATTCGCGTGCGGATGGACGAAAGTGAGCGGAGCGACCTTTCCTCCATCCGCAATCTACCGGTTCCCACCGCGTCGGGGGGGTCCGTTCCGCTGGAACGGGTAGCGGATATCAGCTTCGGTATGGGTCCGACCTCGATCGAGCGCTATAACCAGAGCCGCCGTGTATTCGTAGGGGCAGACATTGCCGCAGGTTATGCGCGCGGAGACATTACCGCTGCGATCAACGCCCTGCCGGTAATGCGGGATCTCCCAACCGGCGTTTCCAGTCCCGCTGTCGGTTCGGACGAAGCGCAGGAAGAATTGCAGGAGAGCTTTGTTCCCGCGCTGCTCACCGGAATCCTGCTGGTGTTTGCCGTGCTGGTGCTGCTTTACCGGCGCTTCGTCTCACCCCTGGTCAACATGGGTTCGCTGTTCCTTGCCCCGCTGGGCGGGCTGCTCCTGATTATGGCGGCAGGGATGGAACTGACCTTGCCGGTATTCATCGGCATGCTGATGTTGTTTGGCATTGTCTCCAAGAACTCGATCCTCCTGATCGATTTCGCTCTGGACGAACTGGAAACGGGCAAGCCGAAGCGTGAAGCGATCATCGAAGCCGGGCATAAGCGTGCGCAGCCGATTGTTATGACCACTGTGGCGATGACGGCGGGAATGATTCCTACCGCTCTCGCGCTCAGTGCCGACGGCGCATGGCGCCAGCCCATGGGTATGGTAGTGATCGGCGGGCTGATGCTTTCCACCCTGCTCACCCTGCTGATCGTCCCGGCGGGTTTCAGCCTGGCCGACGGGATGGAAAAGCGCTTCGGGCCTTGGCTCCGCAACAGCCTGCTGACCTACAAGCCGGGGGACGAAGGACCGGCCGCAGCGCAGCCGCAACCTGCCGAATAGGCTCACCATGACCATGCGTTCCGCCGCGCCGCTGCCGCCTGACAAGGCGCGGCGGATGCGCATCGCTGCGACGCTGATGCTGGTGGCGATGGCCGCGCTGTTCCTCGGCTCGCATCAGATGCTCGGCGCGCATCCCGCGTGGGGCTATATCAACGCCTTCGCCGAAGCGGCGATGGTGGGAGGGCTGGCGGACTGGTTCGCGGTGACGGCGCTGTTCCGTCATCCGCTCGGCATCCCGATACCCCACACCGCAATCATTCCGGCCAACAAGGACCGGATCGCCGACACGATGGCGAGCTTCCTGCGCTCGAACTTCCTCACTCCGGTGGTGGTTGCGCGGAGGATGCGCGAGATGAACGTGGCGCAGGCGGCGGGCGATTTCCTTGTCGATGGCAGCGCGGGTCAGGCAGGGCGGCTGCGCGCGGGCGCCGGGCAGATGCTGGTCGAACTGCTCGAGACACTCGATCCGGACCGTCTCGGCCTGCAAGTGAAGGCCGGGCTGGCGCGGCAGGCGGAAAAGCTGGACGTCTCGCCACTGCTCGGCCGGGTGCTCGAAAGCGCGATTGCCGACAACCGCCACCGACCGCTGATCGATGGCTTCATCCGCTGGGCCGGGCTGGCGCTGGAGGACAACGAGGACATGGTCCGCAAGATGGTGCAGGCGCGTGCCAATGCGGTGATCCGCTGGACCGGGCTGGACGAGCGGCTGGCGAACACGGTGATCGACGGGCTCTACAAGCTGCTGGCCGAAATGCATGTTGATCCCGAACACCCCGTACGCGGCAAGGTGGAAGAAGGACTGGCCAGCCTCGCGCGCGACTTGCAGCACGATCCCGAAATGCGCGCCAAGGTGGAGCGGATGAAGAACGACCTGCTCGCCAATCCTGCCGTGGGCGATTGGTGGATGGGTGTTTGGGAACGGTTGCGCCGCTCGCTGATCGACATGTTGCGCAACCCGGACAAGGCGATGGCGGGGCAGATGGGCAGCAGTATTGCCGAACTCGGACAGACGCTGCGCACCGATCCGGCCTTGCAGGTTCAGGTCAACCGCTTCGCCCGCCGCACCTTGGTCGGTGTGGTGAATCGCTATGGCGACCAGATCGTAAGCCTGGTGTCCAACACCGTGAAGGGCTGGGACGCGTCCACCATCACCCTGCGCATAGAACGGGCTGTGGGGCGCGACCTGCAATTCATCCGCATCAATGGCACGCTGGTGGGCGGGCTGGTGGGCCTGACACTGCATTTCCTGACCGGAATTCTTTAGGCGCTAGCCTGCGCGGTTCATCCGGTAGACGGAGGAGATATCGTCAAGATCGGCCACCACCCGCTCCATCGCCGGGCGATTGAAGCGGAACTGGCTGGCAGTAATGCTTGTCTCCATCGCCCCGTAGAGCGTAAGCAACTGGCCGGCGAGCGGGCTGGCGCTATCCACTCCCAGACGCAGCGCGACAAGCCCACTGCGCGCCCGCGCCAAGGACTTGTTTGCGCCATCGCGGCGACCATGGCGCTCCGCCCACAGCGCTTGTGACAGTGCGCACCGGACATGATCGATACACAGCAGCACAAGATCGCTGCTGCTCGATCCTGCGACGCAGGCGTCCAGTTCGACGCGACGATAGGCTTCGGCAGGGTCGGCGAGGCGCAGCATGTCAATTGTCCGAATTGTTCCAGATCGCGATCTGGTTCTGGATGAAGCTCAGGGTCGATTGCGAAGCAGAAACGTTGCGATCCACCGAAGCAAAGTCCTTGACCATCCGCTCGCGCAGCGCGGCTTGCTGGTCGGCGATCTTCTCCAGCTTCTCATCGACGGTTTCGAGTTGGCTGTTATACCGCGCCAGCGATCCGCCGAGCGAGCCGGGGTTGGTAGTGAGCGTGAGATCGCGCGCCAGCTTGTCCACCGTGCCGAATACGCCAAAAAGGCCGGTGGTGAACATCGCGCTTGCCGCTGCGAGATTGTTTCCCAGCGTGGCCGAGAGCCGTTCATTGTCGAGCCGGAAGTTGCCCTCGCGGGTTCGTACCAGGCCGAGGTCCGCAAGCGTAGAAGGAGCGCCGTCCGCAGCGATCGGCATCACGACCTGTGTGGTGAGCGACGCAAGCGCGCGCTTCAGCGCCCGCGCCCCGGGATCGTTGCCAAGATCTCCGCCCAGCGGTGCGGCCAGTTCAGCCAACGAGGTGGCAATTTCGTTCAGCGCACCGACGAAGTCGCCCATCATCGAACTGATCTGCGCGGACTTGTCGGCAAAACCGATCGTGGTTGGCGCACCCTGATTGGTGCCGGTAAGATTGAGAACCAGCCCTTCGGGCAGGCCGGTCACCTTGTTGCTGGAACTTGCCAGGGCAACTCCGTCGAACAGCAATTGCGCATCGGCGGCCACGGCCTTGCGCTGGCCGCTATCGCTTGCAGGGCTCCAGGCGAGATAATCGAGATCGCCCGCAGCCGGAGCCCCGCCCGAGACGGATGCTCCTGTCGCCTCCATCACAAAGGCATTGGCAGCCCCCGTCTCGCCCTTGACCACCAGTTGCGCGCCGCTGGCGGTCCGCGCGACATAGGCATCGAGCCCCGCGCCCGAAGAGCGAATCTTTGCGGCAACATCGGCGAGAGTGTCGGTACCGAGCACGTCGATGGTGGCGGCGGTACTGGAGGCATCTTCAGTAAACGCAGCCCCGGCAATCGTCCCGAAGCGGATCGTCAACTGGCCTTCACCCGCCAAATCGGTAGCTGCGCTGTACGCATTGCTCGCCAGTGTCTGCGAAGCGGCGAGGCTCTGCACTTCCAGCGTGTAACTGCCCGATGCGCTGCTGCCCGAAAGCACCGAGACCTGCGCCACCCCACCGTTGGCGATGGTTGCCGAAGGCGCGAGATCGCCGTTACGAATACGGTCACCCAACGCGCTTGCGAGCTGGGTCAACTGGCTGCGCAGGGTGGAAGCGGCGGATATCTTGGCTTCCAGCGCCGTGCTGCGCGCTTCAAGCTGGCCGATCTGCGGAAGGAAGCGGGCTTCGGCGAGATCTTTGGCGAGCTGCGCCATATCAACCCCGCTGCCGCCGCCGAGCCTGCTGACAATCGATGAGGTTGTGCTGGTTTCCATGCTCTCCAGAACGGCGAAACCGGGAGACCTTTAAGCGCCTTTCACCCTCCCCTCGGCATCGAATTGCAGTTCTACCGGCACGTTGATGTGCGGTCGCTGTGGGCTTTCGCCGCGCTTTAGCGACATCACAAAGGCGAGCACGCCGGCAATCGCGCCATAGAGCTCGGCGCGCACAACCTGGTTTTCGCGGGTGGTGAAGTAGATCGAACGCGCCAGCGCCGGATATTCGAGCAGGGGCACCGCATATTCCGCCGCCAGCTCGCGCATCGCCAGCGCCTTCTCGCCGCGCCCCTTTGCCAGCACATAGGGGGCCGGGGCCACCGCCGGATCGTAAGCCATTGCCACCGCAAAATGCGTCGGGTTGGTCAGCACGAACTGCGCTTCCTTCACCGCCCGCGCCACTCCGCCGCGCGCCATGTCGCGCTGGCGCTGGCGGATCGCCGTTTTCTTTTCGGGCGATCCTTCGGCCTGCTTGTGCTCGTCGCGCATTTCTTGGCTGGTCATCTTGAGCTGGGAATTGCGGCGGAACCAGGCAATCGGCCAGTCGATCAGCGCGATCACTGCCAGTCCGGCGGCGAGCAGCAGCAGCAGGGTAGCAATGGCGTGCCAAGCGGCGCTTAACTGCCCGGTCAGTTCACCACGTCCGAGCGACAGAACGGTGAGCAGGTTCGCTTTCCCCCAGTACCATGCAATTGTACCGAGCAGCCCCAGCTTTGCCAGGCTCTTGCCCAGTTCGATCAGCCCCTGCATCCCGAACATCCGCTTCAGCCCGGTGACCGGGTTGAGCTTGGATGGCTTGGGCAGGGCATTGCCGGAAACCCAGCGCCCGTCGCCCAGCAGCAATTGCGCCGCCATGGTCGTGAGAATCACCAGCATCCCCAGTCCCAGCAGCAGTGGAAGCACGTCGAGCATGGCATCGCGCAGCATCTGGCCGGGACGGAAATCGGCGATGGTCTCGCGGTCGAACGCAAGCGATGCAGCGGCATTGCCTTCAATAGCCGCAAGCAGGCTTGGCCCCGCCAGTTTAAGCCATAATGCACCGACCAGCACCGAAATCGCCGTCGCCACTTCCTTCGAGCGCAGGACATTGCCCTTCTTGGCGGCATCCTGCTTGCGCTTTTCGGTCGGGGCAAAGGACTTTTCGCCCGATGGCTGTTCGCTCATCGCGGCGCCACTCTGTCA
Organism: Erythrobacter sp.; assembly: GCA_019739335.1. Taxonomy (NCBI): domain Bacteria; kingdom Pseudomonadati; phylum Pseudomonadota; class Alphaproteobacteria; order Sphingomonadales; family Erythrobacteraceae; genus Erythrobacter; species Erythrobacter sp. Next base: position 1,238,043 of record CP073261.1, on the reverse strand, counting down.
GGCCGTGCCACCGCGCCGACCTGTTCGATGGCGCTCCCCGCCAGCGTGAGAAATTGTTCGTTCAGCAGCGGGGTCGAGGCAATCAGCGCCACCAGTCCGGCCAAGACCCCGGCAGGCAGGCCCAATGCGAACAGGTTGAGCGACGGGGCCGAGCGGCTGATCACCCCGGTCACCATTTGCACCAGCAGCAGCACCAGTGTCACTGGCAGGGCAATGGCCAGCGCAGTGGCGAAGGCCTGCGCGGCAAAGCTCGCTACCAGCCAGCCCTGCGCGCCCACATCCCAGTCGCTTCCCGGCGGGAACAGCACGTAGCTTTCCAGCACCAGCCGCAGCCACAGCAGGTGCCCGCCAATGGCGAGGAAAATCAGCGTCAGCATGATCCCCAGCAATTGTCCGACTGCGCCCGACTGGCTGCCGCTGGCGGGATCGACCGCCGTGGCAATTGCCATGCCCATGCCGCCGGCAATTTGCTCGCCGGCTATGGAGGGAATGGCGAAGGCCAGTTGGAGCACGAAGCCGAGCGCGAAGCCGATCACCGCCTCGCCCACCAGCGCCACGAAAGTCTCGACCGCCAGCATGTCCTCAGGCACCCGTACAGGGATCCAGTTGAGCACGAACACCGCCATCGCAGCGGAGAAGATGATCCGCACCTGCACCGGCACCGCACGAATGCCGAACAGCGGCGCGGCAAGCAGCGCCGCCCCCACCCGCACCATCGTGAACAGCAGCATCCACGGATAGGGCTCCAGCCCCGCAATGCCAAGATCGAGCAAGTTCACTGGCCGGAAATCCCGGCAATGCGGGTGAAGATCTCGGTCATGAAATCGCCGATCAGGCCGACCATGCTCGCCCCGAACAGCACCAGCACAACGGCGGTGACTGCCAGCTTGGGGACGAAGGTAAGCGTCTGTTCGTTGATCGAAGTCGCGGCCTGGATTACCCCGACGACCAGGCCGACCACCAGCGCGGCAAGCAGGATCGGCGCGGCAACCAGCGTGGTGACCCAAAGCATCCGGTCCGCCAGCGCGAGCAGCGAAGCATTGTCTTCCATCACGCGCCTCCCGCTACCCGAAGCTCATCGCCAGCGATCCCATCAGCAGTACCCAGCCGTCCACCAGCACGAACAGCAGCAACTTGAACGGTAGCGAGATGATTGTGGGTGAGAGCATCATCATGCCAAGGCTCATCAGCACGCTGGCAACGACGAGATCGATGACGAGGAACGGCAGGAACAGCATGAAGCCGATCTGGAACGCGGTCTTGAGTTCGCTGGTGACGAAGGCGGGGAGCAGGATCGAGAACGGCACATCCTGAGCGCTGGCGAAGTCCTCCTGCCCGGCCATGTCCGCGAACATGGCAAGATCAGTCTCGCGCGTCTGGCGGATCATGAAGGCGTGGAAGGCGTCCCCGGCATTGGCGATGGCGGCATCGGCTTCGATAGTGCCTTGGGCATAGGGTTCGATCGCCTGGGTGTTCACCTGCTCCAGCGTCGGGGCCATGATGAACAGCGAGAGGAACAGCGACAGGCCGATCAGCACCTGATTGGGCGGCGACTGCTGCAGCCCCAGCGCCTGCCGCAGGATGGCGAGCACGATGATGATGCGGGTGAAGCTGGTCATCATCAGCACCAGCGCGGGCAGCACGGTGAGCAGCCCCATCAACAGCAGCAATTGCAGCGAGAACGAGAGCGGCGCACCGTCCGGCCCGTTTGCCCCGTCGAGCGCGCGTTCGAGCGCGCCGCCGATTCCGGCGGGCTCGGGCATGACCGGCGCAGCCGTGGTAGTGGCGGCCTGGGCCAAGTCGGGGGCAAAAAGCGCGGCGAGGATCACTCCGCCAAGGGCAAGCGCGCGGATCATTGCACCTCCTCCCGCTTGGCTTCGGCCAGCCGCACCAGCCCCTGCCGGGTCGCACCGACGAGGATTTCGCGCCCGCGAAACTCGATCACCGCCAGCCGCATTCCGGGGCCGAGCATGGTGGTTTCCACCAGCCGCGCCGCCCGTTCGCCGCCGCCCGGCTTCACGCCCATGCCGCCCTGCACCTTGCGCGCCAGCCACAGGCTGCCCCAGATCATGCCCGCCAGCAGCGGCAGCAGCAGCGCCAGCTTGAGGATGTAGACGAGCATCAGGCGGCTTCCTCGGTGGTGCTGCGACCACCTGCCAGCTCGACGATCCGCAGCCCGAAGCGATTGCCCTCCGTCACCACTTCGCCGCGCGCGATCAGCTTGCCGTTGACCAGGATGTCGAGCAGCTCATCCACCTGCCGGTCAAGCGGAACGACCGCGTCCTCGACCAGGTTGAGCACGTCTTTCAGCGCCATTGTGGTGCGGCCCAGTTCCACGCTCAGCGCCACATCGACATCGCGGATCAAGTCCAAAGCGCGCAGGTTATCGGTCATTTTCGGTGTTTCCTTCGGTCCAGAGAATTTTCGTCAGCCGCAGCGCCAGTTGCCCATCGGCACTGCCCGCTTCGGCATGGGCGATCTCCACCTTGCCGAGCCGCAGCGGCACCTTGCTGCGCAATGGCATCGGCAGAATGTCGCCGGGCTTGAGGCTGGCCAGCCGCCCAACCGGAATGCGGGTTTCGGCGAGCACGGCGGTGAGGGTCAGCGGCATGTCGCCGAACGGTGCGCCATCGGGGCGGCGGCGGTCCCCGCGCGAGCGGGCCGAGGCATTGCCCGTGCCGCGCAGCAGCCGCTCCACTTCGCTTTCGCGCAACACCAGGTGGATCGGCCAGCTATCGCCTTCGCCAACGGCCACGGTGCAGCGCAGCAGGAAGAACATGTCCTCGTCTCGCGCAGGAAGCAGTTTGCCGAGCACGTCCGCGCGTTGCGCCAGAGCCAGCGCGGCGGGGCGTTCGAATGCACTGCCGATGGCGCGTCCCAGCGCTTCGCCAAGGCGGTCCATCGTCAGGCTGGCGGCGGCGGGCAGGTTGTCGGGCAGCTTTGCCGGAGCCGCGCCGCTGCCGCCGAACATCTGGTCGGTCAGCATCAGTGCACCCACCCGGCTGAGCGAGACGAGCAATTCGCCCGCTCCGCGCATTCCCAGCGCCATGTGCACGCCTACGGGTTCGAGCAGCCGGTGCGCCTTCGCAGCCGCGATCCGCTCGATTTTGCCAGAACTGACTGCGGCGCGCTTCTGCCCAGTCAATTCACAGACAGCGGAGGCAAGCGCATCGCGCAAGCCAGGCAGCGCTTCGTCCAGCATCTCGGCCAGCGACTGCGGACTGGCAGCGCCAGCACAACTGCGGGCCGCCAGCCGCTCGCTATGGTGCGCCAGCGGGCGTTCTGCCACGAGGAAGCCAGGCGACTTCACTGGACGAGGAAAGTCTGGAAGTGGACCGCTTCGACGCCGCCGAAACCTTCCTGTTCTTCGAGAACGCGGTTGATCGCTTCGGCCAGCCGCTCCTTCAGCCGCTCCTTGCCCTCGACGGTATAGACATCGTCTTCCACCGTATCGGCGAGTTCGACGAGGATCGCCGAGCGGATCGCCAGTTCGTGCAGTTCGAGCCACTGGATCACCCGCCCGTCATGCCGGGTGGAGGCGGCGATGCTCACCTGCACCAGCCCTGCCGAATCCTTGAGGTTGGAGGTGAAGCCTTCCTCGAACACGTAGTAGGCGGTGCGATATTCGCTGCCGCCTTCGCCATGGACGATCGGCGCAGCGTCGGGTTCGGCAGCGGCGGAATAGGGATCCTCGCCATCCTTGGCGACCAGCTGCGGCACATCTGGCCCGCTTTCGCCGCCGTGCGCAGGGCCGAGCAGGCCTGCCGCCACGGCGCCGTAGGCCCCGCCGGCCCCGGCGGCGAGCAGCACCAGCGCGCCGATCACGATCTTCATCTTGCCACCCCTGGGCTTCTCGCCATCGGCGGTTGCGGGTGCAGGTTTCTTGCTCATCGTATCATCCTTGCTGAAGCGGATCAGGCGAACAGGCCGGAACCGCGCCGGTCAGTCCTGGCAGCGGGATCGCGGGATTCGGGGGTGTTCCGGGATTGTGGGCCGGGTTCGGGCTGGCGGCTGGCGGGCGTGTTGTTGCCGTCGCGATGTTGACCGGGCTGCGGCGAACCGCTGCCGGACTGCTGGCTTGCAAAGCCGCCGGGATTCTCGCTCCGGGACGTCTCCACCACTGCCAGCGGCCCGCGTTCGGCCAGCGCGGCCTGCACGGCAGGTGCGAAATCGGCGTCGGCGCTGGCGAGCGATACCCGCAGCTGCCTCCCCGCCATGTCGAGTTGCATCGCCACATGGCCGAATTCGCGGTGCAAGAGAGTGATGTCCGCGGAGGCTGGACGCGCGGTTTCGCGCGCTTCGGCGAGCCGCTGGATGATGGCTTCGAATTCCTGCGGCTGGGTTTCGGTAGCGGCGGGCCGGAAGCCGGGCGCGGTATTCTCGCTGATCGGGGAAGCGGCGTATTGCGGGAGGGCGACGGGAGCGGTGGTGACTGCCGGAGCAGTGGCGCCCTGCGCAGGGCGGTCGGTTGCGGGCGCGGCAGGCACGGGCTTGGCGGACTTGCCTTCCTGCCTGTCTTGCCTGCCTTCGCCCGATTGCGGCTGCGCTTCCCCGTCATCCGGCTGTCCCGCAATGGGCGCGCGAACGCCCGGTCCTTCGTTACGCTGGATCAGGGCGTCGGGTTTTTCAGCCGTAGGCGGCGCAGATGGCAACAGGGGGGCAAGTGGCACCTCGGTGATTGCCGCTGGCGTCATGGGAGCCTGAGTGACGGCTTCATCGGGTGTGCCAACGGTGATGGTCAGAGATGGGACCGATTGGGCCTGGGCCTGCGCGGTGCTGGCGAGAGTTGTGAGCGGAGAGTCTTGTCCCTGCACCGGCGCAGCGGCAATTGCCGGGAGCTGCGGCAAGCCCAGCGGCAAGAGCGGCAAGATCTTGCCGCCCGTCTGCGGCGGGGGATTGCCGGGCACTGCCGCTTCTGCCGGTGATGCCGGGATCAGAAGAGCAGCGACAGCGAGCTCTTCCGCCGCCAGTTCCGGCGCGACAGCGGCGCTGAGTTCTGCAAATTCGAGCGAAAACAGTGCATTCGCGCCATTCTCGCCCTCGGCCGGGGCAATTGCACCTGCACCTGACGCCGCAGCGGAACCGGCAGGCATTGGAGCAATGGTGAGGTTCACGCGGTTCGTCCCTTCAGAAAGGAGTGCTTCGCGATCAGCCTTTCAACTTCCGTGCCAAAACGGGATCGCGCTGCGCATCGCGGGCATCGAGCAGTTGCCGCAGGCCGCGTCGTTCGGTGGAAAGCCGTTCGCTGGTGACTTCGCGCTTGCGTTCGGCGCGGTGCAGTTCGGCGAGCGCCTCGCCGCTCAGCACTTGCGCGCGGGCATGTTCGCTGGCGGTCTCGCGGCGAATCCGCCCCACGGCCTGGGCAAATCCGAGCAGGCGGGCGAGGTCCGCCCCCGTCTGCGCATCGCGCCGCGCGGCATAGCTGGCAGCGATTTCGCCGCTACGGGCTTCCAGCGCGGAGAGCTTGCCCTGCGTGTCCTGCGCGTCCGCAGCGCGCCGGGCGGCATCGCGCTTCTCCACTTCGCGCAGCAACTCGAGCCGCCGAAGCAGTTCAAGCCGCCGGGGATTGGCCTGCATCGTCCATCAACCGTCCCAGCGCCGCGCGGCTGTCGGCCAGCGTAACGCTTGTGCCCGATTCCTGCGCGAGGAACGCCGTGATCGGCCCCTGCATGGTCACCGCCGCATCGAGCAGCGGGTCTGCCCCGGCGCGATAGGCACCCATCAAGAGGAAATCGCGATTGCTTTCATGCGCGGCAATCATCGCCCGCAAGCGGCGTGCCTGCTGGCGGTGGGCGGGATCGGCAATCGCTTCCATCACCCGGCTGAGCGAGGCGGGCACGTCGATCGCCGGATATTGCCCGCGCTGGGCGATTTCGCGCGACAGCACGATATGCCCGTCGAGGATGGCGCGCGCTGTGTCCACCACCGGGTCGTTCGCGTCGTCCCCATCCGCCAGTACGGTGTAGATCCCGGTAATCGCCCCGCCACTGGTGGCGGAATTGCCCGCGCGTTCGATCAGCTTGGTGATCGTTGCCAGGGCCGATGGCGGATAGCCGCGCGCCGCGCCCGGTTCGCCCAGTGACAGCGCAACTTCGCGCGCAGCGTGGGCGACGCGGGTAATGCTGTCGAGCACCAGCAGCACGCGCTTGCCCTGGCTGCGATAGTATTCGGCCAGGGCGCAGGCGTGTTGCGCCCCGCGCAGCCGCAGGTTGGCGGCGTGATCGGCGGGAACGGCGATCACCGCAGTGCGCTTGCGCCGTGCCGGATCGGCCATGTGCCTTCCGACGAAATCGGACACTTCGCGTGCCCTTTCGCCGATCAGGCCGACCACCATCACATCCACGTCGCAACCGCGCAGGATCATGTCGAGCAGCATGGATTTGCCGACGCCCGATCCGGCGACGATCCCCACCCTCTGGCCTTCGCCCAGCGTGGCGAGCGCATTGATCGCGCGCACCCCGCAATCGAACGGACGTTCGACCGAAGCGCGTTCAAGCGCCCCCTCACGCACCCCGCCGAGCGGCCAGAACGTGGCGCAGGTAATCGGCGCACCGCCGTCGATCGGATGGGCAGAGCCATCGACCGCGCGGCCAAGGAATTCGGTGCCGACCATCACTTGCCCCGGATGGCCTTCGGCGCGCACCAGCGATCCGGGTTGCAGGCGGACGGTATCGCCGAGCATCATCATCAGGCTGCGTCCGCCGCGAAAGCCGACGACTTCGGCGGCGGGCGTTTCCTCACCGTGGCCGGTCTGGATGCGGCACAGCGTGCCAATCGGGGCATTGATGCCAGACACCTCGATCATGGTCGAATCACAACTGACGATCCGCCCCATCGGCACCGGGCCGTATGCCGGGGCCGCGCGCGCAATCCGCCCGAGCTGGTCGTCGAGGAAGCCTAGCACAGGCCCAGTGCCTCGCGCAGGGCGATCCGCCATTCCTCTGGCCCGTCCCTCACCGCACCTTCGGGCATGTCGAACACCACCGTGCCGCGTTCAAGCGCGCCGTCGGCAACGATATGCCAGGTGGCAGCGAAGGCGGGATCGAGCAGGTCGATATCTGCCGGGTGCAGCCGCAGGCTGGCATCGATGATCCCATCGCCCACCGCGCAGGCCGCATCGACGCAGCGGCGCTGCAAGGCTTCGCGATCCAGCGCCAACGGGGCGAGCGTTGCTTCGCACAAGGCTGCCACCGCTTCTGCCAGACGACCGGCGAGCACATCGCGCAGTTCCCCATCGAGACCGGCGAGTTCAATGGCCAGCGCCTTGCGCGCGGCATCGTCCAGCGCCGCTTCCGCCAGCGCCGCCGCGCGTCCCGCCGCTTCGCCTTGGGCATAGGCAGCGGCAATGGCCGGGTCTTCTGCAGGCGGCATCGTGGCGGGAAGGACCTCTTCATAGGTGTGTCGCGCCGTGAATCCGCCTCTGCCCGGTTGTGCCGCCAGCGCAGTCAGCCAGTCCGGTGCGCCGTCAGCGCGTGGGTGCAGAAGCGGCTCAAACGAACTCGCCATCGTCGCCTCCCAGGCTGATTTCGCCCGCTTCGGCGAGCTGGCGGGCCTTGGCGATGATGCTCCGCTGCGCCGTGATCACATCCTGCCGTCGCAGCTTGCCGCGCATGTCGATCTCGTCCTTCACGCCGTCGGCGGCGCGGCTGGACATGGCGGCGAAGAACGGATCGCGCTGCGGCTCTTCCAGCCCCTTCAGCGCATCGACCAGCACTTCGTTTTCGACTTCGCGCAGCAGGCGGCCCATTTCCATCGGCGCGAGGCCGAACAGCATTTCGAAGGTGAACATCTCGGCTTCGATCGCCCGCGCCAGATCGGCATCGCGGCTGGTAATCGCAGGCATCACCGTCTTGCCGACATGGCCTGCTGCCATGTTGATCAGTTCCGCCGCTTCGCGCGCGCCGCCCATTTCCATCGGGGCAGAGCCGAAGCGATTGGCGATGCGACTGGAAAGGATCGTATCGAGCATTCCCATCGCCTGCGCCGAAACGCTACGCATCCGGGCGATCCGTTCGACCACGTCCGACTGGCGCTCGCCAGGCAACATGGCGAGCAGTTCGGCGGCGGGTTCGGCTTCGAGCAGCAGCAGCAGCACCGCAATAGCCTGCGGGTGCTCGTCCTCCAGCAATGTCAGCAGCACCGGCGGGGCGAGCCAGCGCGCCAGTTCGAGCGAGCGCGACTGCGCCTGCTGAGGGGCGATCCGCTGCATGATCGAGTCCGCCTTAACTTCGCCCACCGCGCGCACCATCCGCCCGCGTACCTGCGTGGGCCGATCGTGGGCGGAAAGGGTGGTGGCTTGCGCATGGCCCACGAATGCCTCGATTGCCGCCGTGATGCGATCCGCACCGATTTCCCCCAGTTGAAGCATTTTCTCGCCGACCCGCTGCAATTCATCCGGTCCGAGCTGGGCGAGCAATTGCGCGGCCTCGTCTTCCTCCATCAGCATGAGGATGACGGCGGCGCGCTCGACTTCGCAGGGCTGGCTGGGACTTTCCACGTCCACTTATCCGCGCGCCGGTTCGGCGAGCATCCGCCGCAGCGCTGCGGCGGCGCGATCGGGTTGTTCGCTGGCAAGGCGGCGCGCGAGTTCGACCTGCTCGCGCAAGTCGCCTTCGCTCGGCGCAGCACGACCCTGAATGGGGATTTCGTTGCTCTCGATGCCCGTGACTGGGGTCTCCGGGTCATCTCCCTCTGCCGCGCTCAGGCTTTCGGCAGGTGTAGCTGGCTTCAGCGCGCGCATGATCGGGCGCACCACGAAGAACAGGCCGAGCAGCGCGACGATGAGGCCGATGCCGTAACGCAGCGCCAGCGCGAACCATCCGGCTTCATAGAACGGCTCGCTCACTTCCTCCACCGGATCAAAGGCGCCGGCGACAATGGTTACCTGATCGCCGCGATCGGCATTGGCACCGACAGCAGCGCTGACGAGTTGCTGGAGCTGTTCTTCGGTCGCCGGAGCGATCGCTGCCAAGGCTTCGCTGCTCAGGGCCACCGCTACCGAAATGCGCCGCACTCCGCCGGGGCTGGTGCTGGTCACCGCCACTTCGCGGCCGATTTCATAGGCGCGTTCGGTACTCCGCGCGCCGTTGACAGGGGCAGCACCGGCAGCGGGATCGGTGCCTTCGGGTGCGCCTTCCTCCAGCACGGCAGCGGGTGGAGGAGTGTTCGCCAGTACGCCCGGAACCCCGCCTGCCAGTGCCTCGCCGCCCTGTGTGGACGTGCTCTCGCGTTCCTGCCGCACCGCCCCCTGATCGTCGTAGCTTTCGCGCGCCTGTGTCACTTCACTCATGTCGAGTTCCACCTGCACTTCGGTGGAGAAATTGCCTTCGCCCAGCATCGGCAGCAGCAATTGCCCGACTTGCAACCGCAGCTTGTCCTCGAACTCACGTTGCAGTTCGAGCGCCGTGGCGCCGTTGCCGCCGGTATCGGAAAGAAGCCGTCCGGACTGGTCCACGACCCGTACCGCATCAGCAGAGAGTCCCGGCACCGATCCGGCAACCAGATTGACAATCGCCTGCACCTGATCGGGAGTGAGTGAACGCCCGCGCGCCATCCGCAGCATGACCGAGGCCGAGGGCGGGGCATTGTCGCGCACAAACACCGAGCGTTCGGGCGAGGCGAGATGGACGCGGACCGATTCCACCCCGTCGATTTCTTCAATGGTGCGCATCAGTTCGCGTTCGCGGACATTGCGGAGCCGTTCGCCTTCG